>NZ_CP037452.1:7044689-7374531 GCF_007754425.1 Gimesia fumaroli | reverse complement strand
TTTGTAAAACCAGTTTCTGACCCTTTGGTCGGGGCTCTGGTCAAATGATTAAATACTTGTTTGCTGTGCGATCTGTTCCTGAAAGGAATTGGCCAGTGCAATCATTTCGGGCACTGTCAGTTCTTCGGCCCGCATTTTTTCTTTATCGATGTTGTGTGTCAGTAAAATCTCATCGACGGCCGACTTGGAAAGCTGCTTGCTATACATACCCACCAGAGTGCTCCGCATCAATTTTCGCCGATGCTGAAAAATCCGTCTCAGAAAATCCTGAAAGAAGACACGATCTTTGATCTGTTTTTTGAGCGGCGGGTTCGGCGTCAGTTGTACGATGGCAGAATCGACTTTGGGTCGTGGCCAGAAAACAGTCGGCCCCAGTTTTTTCAGAAGTTTGACAAAGCATTGTGACTGCAACCAGACCGACAGCGCGCCGTAATTGGAAGTCGATGGTTTGCAAGACATCTTCAAACCGAGTTCATATTGAATTGTGACCACCATGCGATTCCAGGGGAGGTCAGAAGCAACGATATTGGAAATAATCGGTGTGGCGACGTTGTAAGGCAGATTGGCAACCAGTTTGAGTTGACTGCCGGGATTGGCTGCCAGTTGCTCTTCAATCGCATTGATTACCGTGGGCGACATGCGATTTTTATTTTTTAAGGCATCGCAATTGAGCAGTGTGATATTGTCATAGCGCTGAGTGGCTTCACTGGCCAGTGTGTGCATGTTGCGATCGTATTCGACCGTAACCACGTGCCGGGCTTTTTGTGCCATGAAGGTGGTCATTCCGCCGGTTCCCGTACCAACCTCCAGTACGATGTCCTGCGGTTGAATATGGCCGTGTTGAACGACGTACTCGATGATATTCAGATCGATCAGAAAGTTTTGGCCCAGATCAGAGCGCGGGTTAAAGCCATGCCGCTCGAAGAGCTGCATTAAATAAGATCGAGTCTGCCTTTCATCGTCTTTCATTGAAACCATCAAGTGTTAAGGGAATCAGTTTTTGGACGTACTTCCCGAGGATATCTGTTTCGATATTCACAACGCTGCCAACCTGCTTTTGCCCCAGTGTGGTGACTTCCAGCGTATGCGGTATGAGCGCGATACTGAAAGCGGTTTGCTGGCATTCCACAATCGTCAGACTGATTCCATCAATGGTGACCGATCCTTTAGGCACCATCTGCAGGGCAAGTTCCCGTGGGATTTCGAACCACATTGTGATCCATTCCCCATCCCGGTCGATGGATTTGATCGAACCAACACCATCGACGTGACCTTGAACAAAGTGCCCCCCCAGTCGCCCGTTGGCTGCCAGGGGCCGTTCGAGGTTGACCAGATCACCAACGGAGAGCAGTCCCAGATTGGTTTTTGCCAGGGTTTCTGCGCCAGCCTGAAACTTCAGGAAACGGCGATCAATTTCAATCACCGTCAGGCAGCAGCCATTGATGGCCACACTATCACCGATGTGGGCCTCATGGATTATGAGTTCCGGAATCTCAAGCGTTAAATCGATGGCAGAGCCGTTCGGTTCCAGAAGATGAACGGTACCCCGGCCCTCGACCAGTCCCGTAAACATCGGCGACAGCACCTTCAGGGTTCGATTATCAGGGGGTTAAACCGCTCAGTTTCTCAAATTTCTTTTGATTTGTATAGTCGCCCGGCGAGAACTTCTTCCCAAAAAGCCCGAATTGGAGACGAAAATGCGAAATAGCAGAATAAAACCGGAATCGCCAGTTCTCGGACCAGAAAGATCAGAGCCATCGAGAATACCAGTTGAATCACATGGCGGCGGCTGCGTTGGCCGGTGAACAACTGGTTAAAAACATGGGCATATCGAATTCGTGAAACCATCAGGGCAGCCACGGCCAGTGTGATCAGCGGGAGTGCCATTTCTACTGCCGGGATCAGCCATTGTGCAAGTGACTGGGTGAAGGAATCGGGTTCGGTGTCCGCCAGTTTATACAGGCCACGCATGGCGATCGGGAAGGATGCGACCGTGCCTGCTGCCGCCGGTGAGGGGAGGCCGCTGAAGCCTTCATGCGTGTCATCCTCGTCCGATTCCACGTTGAATCGGGCCAGTCGGAGTATGGTGCAGACGGCGAATAGCAGAGCGATGACCCAGAGGAGCCGGGGATGGTAAACTTCGGTTCGAAATTGAATCATCTGCAGCATCAGGAATGCGGGAGCAATGCCGAAGCTGATTGCATCGCACAGACTATCGAGTTGTGCGCCGAATTCACTGGTTTGATTGGTCCAGCGGGCAGCGCTACCGTCGAGTGCGTCAAACAGCATGGCTACGAAAATCAAGACTGCGGCAATAAACAGGTGCTGGTTTTCGAACGAATTGAAGAGGCCGGGTGAGGTTCCCAGCATCCGGGTTAACCCGCCGCTGGCAGTCTGGCCGAGGTATTCAGGACCGACTTTTGCGGCATAGGTGATCGCGCCGAATCCGCAGGCGGCATTACCTAACGTTAATAACGTCGGGAGCACGGCGATCAGTTTACGCTTCTTTTTCATCAGTTTCCTCAGCAGTTAATCAGTCAGCTTTATCTGACGATGCATATTTCGCCAGGATGCTTGAACCGGCTTTCAGTTTATCGCCTGGTTTTGCCAGAATTTCCAGCCCTTCTTCTTTTGGAAACACGATCACAGTTCGCGAACCCAGTTTGATCATACCAAACTGATCCCCTTTGGATAATTCATCTCCCGGTTTCAACCGACAGACGATCCGACGGGCAATCGCACCTGTGATCTGTTGCACCAGTATGGGTCTTAATGTGGGTTCGGGAGTTTGCAGGTAGATTTCCAATCGCTCATTTTCCCGTGTCGACTCGGGACGAAGTGCGTTCAGGCATTTACCGGGGCGATAAGTGAGTTTGATAATTTTGCCTGCAGCAGGCATGCGGTTGATGTGTACGTTAAAGATGGAAAGAAAGATCCCAATTTCAATGGCAGGGCCGCCGATATATTCGTGGTGTTCGATTTCGTCGATCGTATCGAATGTCCCGTCGGCGGGGGAGACGATCACGCCTGCACCTTCAGGAATCATACGCCTGGGATTGCGAAAGAACCAGACGATTTCCAGTCCGAATAAAAAGAGCGTGAAGACCAGCAGCCAGCCAATGATCGCTGCGACTCCGGAGATCTTGGTTGCCAGAATCAGTCCTGCTAATAGAGCCATGCCCCCGAAGAACAGAGTCGAGAGCACAATCAGTTCTGCCAACCCTTCCCGAGCAAATGGCAGACGGTTGCGATAGGCAAACGGATCATCTTGTTCGTCCCAGTAGTAGCCTCCCTGATTTTCGTAATACTTTAAATCACGCGGATCGAGGACCTCGTGCGGGCACGGGTTAAAATCGCCTTTGCGCGTGCTCTCCATTTTCTGGACATAACCACGTCGAAACGTTTTTAACCAGAACCGCCGCCAACGCCCCCAGAACATTTCCAGGTTGATAATCATGCCGCCTCCTGGCTGAATGGTTGTCAGCTGGGGGTCCATCGGCTCGACAGCAAGAGGGGCGTACGATTTTCCTGTCGTTTGCTGGCTGGTTTGTGGTGAAGTTGAACTCATCGGGAGATTATTTCAATTGGTTATAATTTGGAAAGGAGTATTCTGATTGTGATGCACAGCGCCTTTATGCACTGATCTGGAACGTTCCAGTTTAGCATGCTGAGGTCAGTCTGACGAGATTGGGCATCGATCCAGGCTCGTATTAATCGGTTTTCCAGCGGGCCATTTCCTCGAATCGAAACAACCTGTTCAAGGTCTCTGTTTTGTGTGGTCCTCAGAAAATGACGGCAGGATGTGGGTTTCCGCGCGTTCCGCTTTTGAGCTGCATCTATAATCCTGGTCAGACTTTGGGAGTTTTGCGGGCGGACGGATTTTTCAGGTCTGTGAAAGATTCATACAATCTAAACTCAGTCATTTGAGCTTACTCCTGGTTTCTGCTAAAAAGATGCTTCTTAAACAGAGAAAATATCAGAAATTGTTGATCTATTGCAGGTGCGACAGATCGAGTTCATTTATCTTTGAGGAATTACAAACGATGAGTATTGCCATTAGTTCCGTTCATGCCCGTGAAATTCTTGACAGTCGCGGGAATCCCACCGTTGAAGTGGATATCGAGCTGGAAGATGGAACTGTCGGTCGCGCTGCTGTGCCCAGTGGTGCCAGCACAGGTATGCACGAAGCCTGTGAACTGCGTGACGCCGATAAAAAAGACCGTTTTCTGGGCAAAGGCGTTCAGCAGGCGGTTCAAAATGTAAACACGGAAATCGCCGACGTCCTGGTTGACCTTGATGTTTGCGATCAACTGTTGATCGACCGGGTCATGCTGGATCTGGATGGAACAGAAAATAAATCACGTATTGGCGCGAATGCGATTCTGGCTTGCTCCCTGGCAGCTGCTCACGCAGCAGCACACGCTTCTGATCTGCCACTGTTCCGTTACCTGGGTGGCGTTGGTGCGAATCGACTGCCCGCTCCGATGATGAACATCATCAACGGTGGTGAGCACGCCAGCAACGGAATCGACCTGCAGGAATTCATGGTCATGCCTCTGGGCTTTGATAACTTCAGTGATTCCCTGCGTTGTGGAACGGAAATTTTCCACTCATTGAAGAAAGTGCTTTCGTCCAAAGGTCTGAGTACAGCCGTTGGTGATGAAGGTGGATTTGCTCCGGATCTCCCGAACAGTGAAGACGCGATCGACGTCATTTTGACCGCCATTGAACAGGCAGGCTACAAAGCCGGCGATCAGGTAAAGATTGCTTTGGATGCTGCTTCCACCGAATTCTTTAACTCGGAAACCGGTATCTACACTGTTGAAGGTCGTGAATTCGATTCCGCAGGTATGGTTGACTTCCTCGCATCGTGGGTTGATAAGTATCCGATCTGTTCCATCGAAGATGGTCTGGCAGAAGATGACTGGGATGGCTGGAAACTGTTAACAGACCGTCTGGGAGACAAAGTCCAGTTGGTGGGTGATGACCTGTTCGTGACCAACCCCAAACGCTTGCAGCGCGGCATCGATGAGGGAATCGCCAACAGTATTCTGGTCAAAGTCAATCAGATTGGAACACTGTCAGAAACCATCGAAGCAGTTCAGTTGGCAGGCCGCAACGGTTATACTGCTGTGATGAGCCATCGTTCTGGTGAGACCGAAGACACCACAATCGCCGACCTTGCCGTCGCATTGTGTACCGGTCAAATCAAAACGGGATCTGCCAGCCGAACCGATCGGATCTGTAAGTACAACCAGTTGCTCCGAATCGAAGAGATTCTGGGAAATGAAGCCACATTTGGCGGTACGATCTCCTGATCAGGCGAATTTGAATTCTAAAATCAGCTCCCCTTTGAGAGATCGAAGGGGAGTTTTTTCATGCGCCGTTTTCTAATCAGTACATTGGTGATAAAGCGGGTAATCGCTACTGTTTGCCAGGAGATGAAGAGTCCTGTATTGGAATGACGATTTTGATTGAAGGGGAAGCGTGTTGAAGTTTCCCATCGGTACTTGAATCAATTCAGATCGGGTTTGAATATTGTGTCTGTCACACGGAATCAGAATGATGAATCCAGTCTCGGCTGGATGATCTCCGTTACATTCTGGATCTTTCTTTTTATTGCAGCGAGCCTGTTTGCTGCGGTCGTATTGTCCCCGCGATATCTGTCTTATTTGAATTTAAAAAACGAGTATCTTGCCAATCAGGTCCAGCTGGTTTCGCTGGAAAATCAGGTTGAGTATCTGCGGGAAATCGCCCATTCTTTAGAGCACGATCCGGAATTCCGCTCGGAAGTCGCGCGTGTTGATTTTGATGCAGTGCGCCCGGGGGAAGAGAGAATTGCCGTCGATCCCGATTTAGCGCTGGACGTTCCACAGTGGGATCCCGGAAAGAAAATCCCTGTTTCCAATCGGTCCTGGTATGTGCCGATGCTGGGGGTCCTGAGTGAAAATCAGAAAGTCCGCTCGTCCATTTTACTGACCGCTGCTGTGATCGTCGTCCTGTCGTTTACCTTCCTGCATGAGTCGCAGTCCCAACAGTTAGAAACCGTCACCAGGTCAACCCGTGATATTTTGGGACTATTGCTTTCGCGGTATCGCGTGCCGGACGATGATTCTGTGGATTATGAGGAAGAAGAGGGCTGATTGTGCCGGTTGGGGTGGTTGAGGCTGGTCTTGTCGATTGCTCTGCGTGTGGCTGTTGGTGTGGTCTTAGCTATTTTTCTCAAGGGTAATGTTGTTCGGGTTGTATCTGGAATAGCTGCATCTTGAGTCAAATCTCACTCAAAGCAGGTCATAGAAATAAATTCATTTTGGCTGATGTATGACCAGAGACGATTTCTGTAGTAGTCGCATATAAGAAGATTCATCAGTGAAGGGCATCACAGCATGAAAAGAGAGGCAAGCGCTGCAACCTCTTTAGCAGCAGAATTCAGAATGAGACGCTGGGCTCGGATTAATTATGTTTCAGCAGACCTGCGAAAAGAAACATGGAATCCGATTGTGTTAGATGAAATGAGAATGAAGGACCAGGAAATGCGTGAAGCAAAAGACAACAGCATGAATACTCGTGTTTCGTCGATGTATGTGCCACTGGCTCCCGGCGTCACATGTCGCATTGATGAGGCACACGAAGAAGCCTCAACGCCGCACATCTTGAAAATGCAGGATCCTACGACTCGTTATCTTCGTCAGCTGGCGACGGAATTGACCGACGACTAAACGAGCATCCGCGGTTTATTTTCTGGGACCAACATAGTCTGTGACGAAGGCATCCAGCAATAAAACGTCCAGCCGGTCCATTTGTTCCGACTTTTCATCACCGGTTTGAGGCGGTGGTTCATAATCGGCGGCGGCTGTGATTCGGATCCGTTTTGGAGCAATTCCTTTTTGGATCAGATAATTCATTACGTGGCGGCCCCGGTCGTAAGTCAGAACCAGTTTGTCCTTAATCGGGCAGTTGGCAGGTAGCGGTTCAATCGAAGTATGCGACCGTAATTCGATTTTGTTCGGCTTTCCTGCCAGCTCAGGAATGATTTCATCGAGCTTTTTAATCCGCTCTTCATTCAGCGAAATCTCGGTCTGGGTGTAGTGTAAGGCTTCACCCACTTGTACGGGAGTTCCCTCCCGCGTGCGGTAAACCCGGACGTCATCTCCTTCCAGGGAACGCGTTTTAATCCCGCCTCGTCCTCGATCCGGGCTGTCTGTGAACGCTCCCAGCATACTCATTTGTTCTACGAGCGAATTCATGGGGAAATACTTACCGGGTGGCGAAACCGGACCGGTACGGTATCCCGTATAACTTTGAATGGATTCCAGAATGGCCCGGTATTTTTCATCATTGACGATTTCACTCAAGGAAACCAGCATGATAAAGAACGTGAGCAGGAGAGACATCATGTCGCCATAAGTCACAACCCATTCCGGGACTCCTGGTGGGCCATCATCTTCCATGATAATGCACTCCTGGAGCGTCGTTTCAGAGCATAGTTCATGATCGGCAGGTTCTGCCGATACGTCAGGAATTCCTGTTCCTGATATAAACAGAATCGTCACCAGAGCCGGTGGAACTTACCGGATTTTTACGAATCCAAGTGACTTCCAGAGCTTTTTCTCAGGGATCTTCAGGAATTCTGGCACCAGGGTAAACAGATCAACGAGCACAAAAAACACTTGAGTTCATTGACGAAATCAGTAAATATCTACAACATTAGGATTTAAGCATAATAAAATCGACAGGTCATTGGCAGTTGAACGATCTGTGATTCCTGGCCCGGGAAAAGGAAGTTATTTAAGAATGTCGAGCCCACTCATTGTTCAGCAGTCTGAATTTATCGCCTTATGTGATCAAATCTTAGACGCGGGCATCGTTGCATTCGATACGGAGTTTGTTTCGGAATTTACCTATCGTCCGGAACTTTCGCTGTTACAGTTCGCTTGGAATGGGCAGTCTGTCGCAGTTGATCCCTATGAGGTGGACGATCTTTCTCCCTGGTGGGAGATCATGACCAACGATTCCACAACAGTCGTCGTGCATGGCGGACGAGAAGAGATCCGCTTTTGTCGGCATTTTTCCGGCAAGAAACCTCAGAAGCTCGTTGATCTGCAGGTGGCAGAGGGGCTGCGGTCGCGCAGTTTTCCCATCTCTTATACGGCACTGGTGGCGCGCGTGCTGAGTGAAAAGGCCGGCAGTAAAGAGACACGCACAGACTGGCGACGTCGACCGCTGACTCAGCAGCAAATCAAGTATGCACTCGATGATGTGAAATATGTTTTGAAGATCTGGAAGATACAGGAAAAAGAACTGACCGATCTGGGACGGATTGAGTGGGCCGAAGCAGAGTTCCAGCGGATGATTGATGAAGTTGATTCCGAATTTCATCGTGAAAACTGGCGACGCCTTTCCGGATTGCATAAACTGAAGCCACGCGAACTGGCGATTGTGCGGGAATTATTTGCCTGGCGCGACGAAGTGGCTCAGGAGAAAAATCAACCAGCGCGGCGCGTATTGCGTGACGACCTGTTGATCGAACTGGCACGACGGAAACCAAAGACCACACAAGATCTGACGGCAACCCGCGATCTCAATCGCAAAAACATGTTCAAGATGGCCCCCGAACTGATCCAGCGGATCGCCAAGGCCCAACAGATTCCCAACGATCAACTTCCGCAGCAGATGGAAAACTCCAGTAATCAGCAGAATCAGGATGAACAGGTTATTGGAAAGTTGCTGGGCATCGCGCTGGCCAATCGTTGTGCTGAAATGAATGTGTCCCAAACCCTGGTCGGAACTTCAGCCGACTTAAGACACCTTGTTCGATATCATGTTTATAAAGAACAGAGCGAAGATAAGCCGCGGCTGATGTCGGGCTGGCGAGCCGAAGTGTGTGGCGATCTTTTAACCGATGTTCTGGACGGCAAGATTTCAATGCGCGTCGCAGATCTGGAGTCTGATCATCCTCTCCATTTTGAACGGTTAGATTAAAACAGCAGAGTACGGCATCCTCTTTCAGTGATGGATCTTGAACATAAAGGAAGGAGATCATGAAACACATTGTTTTATTGGCTGCGATTCTGTTTTGCGGGACGACTGCTTTTTCAGCTGAGCCTGCGCCCGAGGAAGACTATCAGATTCTGGAAGGAAAATGGACCAGGAATGATAAGGACAGCAACGGGGCACCACTGCGAATCGAGCAGGAACTCACAGAGCAGGTTTCGAAATTTCGTGTGTATGACGCCAGCGGACAGGTAATTCATGCCCACGAGGCCAAATTTCGTTTACAACGCATGTCCGATGCGAAACTCTTTACTTACTATGATCTGAAAGTGTTAGCCGGACCGAACAAAGGCAAAATTCAGAAAGCCCCGCGCTCGTTTATTTATCGCGTGAAAAAGCACCAGTTTATTCAGGTTGAGGGGATCTTGATCGACGATAAAACCCCGCTCAGGATGACAGTCTGGTGGAAAGTGAAACCACCGGCACCGAAGCCGGAAGTGTGATTGGATAAGGTGCTACCCACCAAAGAGTTTCAAAATCCAATTCTTGTTCATAATTTGTTCTGCCGCTTCGAGATGCTTTTCAAACTTATGCTGGTCAGGGGTTCTTTCTGTTTGTGCGTTCTCCAGCATTGGATACAGATAATCTCGACAAGCCCATAGCATATGTTGCAGTTGAGGGGTGTCGGAACTTGCAAATTCCTCCAAGTTCGTAATAAGGGGATCAATTTTTGCGTGTGTGTTTTTCTTGAAGAGGTCCCATTCGCTCGCACTTGCTCCTTCTCGCTGTAGTGTGAGAAACTCCTGGTGAGTCGACTGGACGATTTTGAACTCTCTATTTCGCCCTTGAGCGGCGATTGTGAAATAAATCACAAGCATGACTAGCCCGAGGAAGATTTTGATATAGGGGATTCGTCTGGTTTTTCGAGGGACATTCTCTAGGCTCATAGAAGGATCCATACCGGTTTCCATTTTCGTACAACCGAAAATATTTGCTTCAAGTAGAATCACTTGGAGATAATCCGCTCCGCTTCACTAAGGTGTGTTTCAAACTTTTCCTGGTCGCGGTTGCTTTCGGTGCGTGCGTTTTTCAGCATCGGTTCTAAATAGTCTCGACCCGCCCACAATAAGTGTTGCAGGTGAGGGCGGTCGGAACTCGCATTCGATTCCAGACCTTCGATGATCGGGGCCAGCTCGGATTGCGTTTTGTTCTGAAAACTGGTCCACTCTGCATCACTGGCCTGTTTTTTCTGCAATGCTAAAAATTCCTGATGCACGGCTTGAAATTTTTCCAATTCCTCACGCCCACCAGGGGCAAATAAATCGCCTAGCGGGACAAAGTAAAAAATTGCCACTAATGCAATGACCGCGGCGGCGCCACCTAAAATTTTAGGCTCCATGAGAGGTCCTAAAGCCTCGAATGGGTTGGATCGCGCAACTTTGATTTTTGGTTTGGGACGGGGAGCAGCGGGAGCAGCCGTGACTGGTGAGGCTGCTGGCTGCGCAGGGATCGCGGCGGCAGGTGTGGGTGTTGCTGCAGTATTGGCTGGCTCTGTAGTGGGTTTGCTTTCTTCTGTATTCGCTGTTTCTTCCGCCGCGGCAGATTCGTCGTCGGCTGGCTTTTCTACCGGTTTGTTTAATTGCAGTGCTTCGATTTGCCAGGCTTCAAACCATTCCCCCTTGCGGCCCAATTTTAGTAAATCGGTCGGTTCTACACGTTCCTGTTCGGCCCACATTTTGATTTTGTGCGCTTCAATGGGACCATAGCCCATGCCGCCCAGCTTGCAGAACCATTTTTGTTTTGAGCGTACTTTCAGAATCGGAGGTTTGGCAGGTTCGACCGCCGCCGGTTCCTCTGCTGGTTCAGCCGGAGTCTCTTCAACGGAAGGTTCTTCAGCTGGGGCTTCCTCATTCGGTTCCGAAACCACCGCGGCTGCTGATGCGGGAATGACGTTCGCGGCTTCCTCGTCTTCGGCGTCCAACAGATCCAGGCTGCCGCCAGCGGAACTCAGGAAGACGACGGTTCGCGCGGGAACCCACTCTGGTTCTGCAGACGATTTCACTTCATCGTTTGGCGCCAACTCACCATCGAGTAGCAGTTGCATCAGGTCATCAGCCGACATCGGTCCCAGTTCCTGGTTCAGAATGCGACAAAACCACTGTATCTTCTGGTGCTTGCTTCTGACTGCTTCGAGTGTCGCAAAGCGGGGCAACTGGGATTCCAGTTCCGAAGAGAGCTTGTCTTCTTCTTCTATAATCGAGAACCCATCCAGTGAAGGCAGGTTTTCCTGAGATTCAACGCCGAACGAAGAATCGACGATTGAAAACTCGTCGAGCGAAGGCATGTCACCAGCGGAAGCACTGTCTGACTCTGAATCAAACAGCCCTCCAATATCCTCTGCCGGAAACCAGTTTCCGGTCTCGCCATTTCTGATTTCCATTTGAGGCGTTAATTTGCCTTGATGCGCCATGGCAAACAATTCTTCAAATGATATCGGCCCACAGGTCTCGTCTACTTGTTTATAGTACCAACTATCCACTGCCATTTTGATGAAACGATCTTCGTCAGATTGAATATTAAATTTGTGTTCGGTGTTCTCTGCGTAAAGACAAAATCTACGCGACTCTCTCTATTTTAGCCGTAGAGGTGGAGCACACGCAAATCTATTGTTTCTATCGAGTTTATTAAAATTTGACAAACGTCAATAAAAACAGGCTGGCTGACGCAATCAGCCAGAATCGGGAAGAAGCCTGCAGGGAGCGGGGGCACAATCATGACCAGCGTGTCATTATTTTCGCCTTATATTTCATGCAGAAAACGTACGATCAGCGGCTCTCTGAGCAAAGTGGTTCAGAATCCATCTGAATTACGACTTCACAGGCGCTGGAGTTCGCTTGAAGGTCAATAGTGCCATAAAGAAGACAAATAAAGTAAAGAAACAGCAGGTTCCCGCAAACCAGTCGCCATATTTGGTATACAGGCTGGTTCTGTTATCCAGCGGGATCGTATCGATAACGACGGCATTCATCGATTTGTTCCAGCGACCTGTCTTGGGATTGACGAACGAAGTGCGGCCTTTGTTATCGCCGTCTATGAAGACGTCTGGCTCGACGATCATGCCGTCGCCGTCAATCACTGCTGAGATGCCGGTATTCACGGCTCGAACCATGGGCGTTCGATTTTCGACACAGCGGAAGGCGGCGGTAATCAGATGCTGATCCAGTTCGCTTGAGCCATGAAACCAGCCGTCATTAGTCAGATTGACAAGACAGTCAATTGGTTTTTCTGTTGAACCAGCAGCAGACGACTGATTCACCACCGAGCGAACCAGGTGAGGGACGGTATCCTCGAAACAGATCACCGGCGAAAAGTTCCAGTCTTGAAATTCAAAATTCGCTGCTGATTTACCAGGCTCAATCCCGAACGCAGCACCATAGGGTGTGAAGTACTGTAAAAACGGAAGCGTGTCTCTTAGGGGGAGGTATTCGCCGAAGGGCACGCGGTGAATTTTATCATAGCGTGAAACTATGCCATAATCAGGGCGAACAAACACGGCCGAGTTAAAGTGGTCGACTTTCGTGTCACCCGCTGCGATCGTATCCAGACCAATGACCAGAGCCGCGTTGGCTTCCTTACTCATGTTGCTGAGCGCTTTTCGTACAGACGGTTCGTTCCATTTATCCAGAGGGACTTCTGGTGCAATCGTTTGCAGTTCCTGATTGGTTTTTCCATTCGATTCAATGAGAGGCCAGCGAAACATGGTTTCCGGCCAGATAATCAAATCAGGTTGATAGCGAACCGCTGCGCCCATCAGGATCTGATGCTTCAAGTACATCGACCGCCAGGCGTTAGGATCATGTTTTACGGAAGTCGGAAAATTGCCCTGAATCAAAGCCGTACGAGGCCCCTCCTCAAATGCAGCCTGGGAACGCCGGACATATCCATAGCCGAGAACTGCAAAAAACAGACTTAAGCAAACGGCAGTCTGAACGATTTGTTTCAAGCCGATCTGATCCAGCTGTTGTTCTTCCGGCGATTGATTTACCGGTAGCAGTTTAAAACGTTTCATGATCGAAGCCGGTAGCAGGTCGGCAAAGCAGGCAGCCAGCATCACCACCAGAAAGCTGACGCCGTAAGCGCCTGTAATATCACTGATCTGAATCAACTCAATCCAGCGATATTGCGTATGTCCGATGTAATACCAGGAAAAGCCGGTCAGCAGGTAAGCACGCATGTATTCCAGACCAACCCACATGAGCGGTGCCGCAGCGGGGAGAGGAACATGAAATCGATGGACGGCGGTTCGTGTGAGTAAAACAAACAGCGGAAAATAACAGGCGACGTAAATCGCCAGTGCGACCCAGGCAACATACATCGAGGGATCGCCGAGCCTCATCCATTGAAAAGAGGATAGAGTAAACAGGAAACCAGAACAATAAATGGCGGTATACATCAACCGCGTCTTGCGAGGAATTCTGACCAGCAGTAACAGCGGAATCAGACAAACCCATCCCAGCGGACCAAAATCGAGGGGAGTAAAACTGGCCCACATCAGCACGGCAGTGAGTCCTGACATCAACCAGGCGCCCAGTGCCGGTGCTGGCGATGTTCGCGCGGTGTTAATGATATTCTGAATGTCCTGGCCTAGCGGCTGGTCATTCGGTAACTCATTTTTCAAGGGCGCGTTTTCAGACACAGGATCCAGTTCCATCGTTGGTTGATCAGAGGAAGAATTTTCAATAGTCGTTGAAGTAAAGGTCATGATTTCCGTCCTTGGAATCCGATCTCAAATGGGAAGTTTTAAGAGAACCTGTGACGAGTGAAACATCCTGTTTCAGCTGAACTGTTCCTCTTTCTTACGTCAATTCCACGATCCTGAATGGGGGCAAACTGGGAGAATGACCTCATTTTATGTCTGATCAAGGTGGTTTTTACAGAAAACCGGGAATTGAGAGTAGATCAATTCTGGCAGAAACTGTCGCAGCTACCATAAAAAAGTATCAACTTTAAGGCCTGACTGATAAAGCTGATTTCCAGTCGGAAACAAAGCGACGCCGTTGGCTGTCACCGTGGAACGCAGATCAGCCGAACCCATTGTTTTCAAAGGAGTAACGACAGCCTCACCAGACTCCCATTCCACCTGAGCCAGATGATACGTAGGCCGATCTCCCCGAGAGTGGAAATCGGCACCCAGACGGGCCTGAATCGGGGCTGGTTTCGGCGAGGGAAAGCCCATGAATTGCCGGATTGCTGTTCGGACAAATAAATCAAAGCAAACCATGCTGCTGACAGGGTTTCCCGGTAATCCAAAAATATAACAGGGACTTTGCTCTTCCCGTTCCAGGATACCAAACCAGAGCGGTTTTCCCGGCTTCAGATTCACTTTATGAAAGACCTGTTTCACGCCGGCGGCTTCCAGCTCTGAAGGAACCAGATCTAACGTTCCCGCTGAAACACCCCCTGAAAGAAGCAGGAAATCGTTTTTTAAGCCTGCTTGAATCTTTTTGCTTAAATCCGTTCGTTCATCGCGGGCAATTCCCAATGGGACCGGTCGTGCATGCGATTGCAGAATTTGCGAATTTAACATGACTTCATTGGAATTTCGGATTTGCCCTGCGCGCGGCGTTTCTTCAGGCGGGACGAGTTCATCGCCGGTTGCCAGAATAGAAATTCGGGGGGGGCAGCGGACGGAAACGCGGGGACTGCCCGTTTCTGCGAGAGCACCGATTTCCTGTGGTCGCAGTAGTGTGCCTGCTTCAATCACAGGGGCTCCGATTTCGAGGACGGAGGCCCGGTGAAGCATATTCTTGCCAGGAGCCACGGGGGACGTTTCGATCTGAACAGTCTGCTGTTCTTCGTTGATCTGGCAGTGTTCAATCTGCACAACAGCATCGGCTCCTTCAGGTAAGGGGGCTCCCGTCATGATCTGTGAAGTCTGGCCGACCTGTAGGGAATGTGTGGGAACCGAGCCGGCGAATATTGTTTCTAAGATGTTGAGTGTTGCTTTTCCTTCAGGTAAATCGCTGCTACTGACGGCGAAACCATCCATCAGCGCTTTATCGAATGGGGGAACGTTCAAGTCACTAACCGTTCCTTCCGCCAGGACACAATGAGTGGCTTCAAACAGCGAACATTGCACAGGGGCAGCCGGTTTCACCGTATCCAGGATCAATTGAAAGGCTTCTTGAACCGTCAGCATGCTGGGGCTTTCTCTCTTTTTCGTTCAGGCAGTGGTGAGTTCTTCTGCAGGAAGTGCAAGGAAGTTTTTCAGCAGCGTCACACCCTCCAGCGTGAGAAAACTTTCCGGGTGAAACTGGACGCCATGCACAGAATGCGTTCGATGCCGGAGCCCCATTACTTCTTTGGGATGGCCAGCTTCTTCCACCCAGGCACAGACCTCAAGTTCTTCCGGGCAGGTTTCTTCTGGTACAATCAGGCTGTGATAGCGGGTCGCCTGAAAAGGAGAGCGAATATTTTGAAACACGCCCCTCCCATCATGGTGTACCAGCGATACTTTGCCGTGCATCAGCCGATTGGCACGAACAACTTTGGCTCCAAAGACCTCGGCAATGCACTGGTGACCCAGGCAAACACCCAAAATGGGAATTTTCCCGGCAAAATATTCAATAATCCCCTTAGAAAGCCCCGCTTCTCCGGGAGTACAGGGGCCCGGAGAAATGATGATTTTTTCGGGAGCACTCTGCTCTATTTCTTCGATGGACGTCTGATTATTTCGGACGACCTGAATGTCCAGGCTGGGATCGATTTCCCCAAACCTTTGCACAAGGTTATAGGTAAATGAGTCATAGTTATCGAGAACGAAAATCACGTTATACCTTACAGTTTATCTAGTTGAGTCAGAAAACAGCTTTGACTATGTACTATCATAATCAACCAAAATCGGAAAAGCGACCAGTCCCCATGTTTAACTGCGACTGCAATTCAGACTCATTCCCTGTTTTGCTTTGGGGTCGCTTTCACTAGTGAGTCATTTCAGTCCCTGAAAGAGGGATTTCAGTTTATTAAGAAGACAAGGTATTTGCTGGGCAGTTCTTAAGAATTTTGATGTTGACGCAAATTACTGAAAATTGGTATTAACCCGGTCCTGCTCCGAACCATCTCAGGAGAAGGGTGTAGTTTTGTATATACTTTCTGGTCCAGCTAGTTCTTGGATCGGGACTTAAGACATTAGGAGCTAAGGTTGGACTCCAAACCAAAATCAAATTGGTTACTGCAATCGAGTGTAACGCGCCGCCAACTTTTTTGGATGGTCGTATTTTTGCCGATCTTTTGCGCAATTTATTACCTCTCGTTCTGGCTGCGCTTCGAAGGTTCTTTCAATGTAGACGGCGTACTGGGAGAAAATGGCTTTCGTATGTTCCGCTCGACGGTACTTTGGGCCGTTGGCTTGAAAACGCTGACCTTCTGGTGGAGCGGCGTTTATAAAATCCGTAGTCGCTATATTACTGTCCTCGATTTACTCAATCTGGCGAAGGCGGTCACCTTGAGTTCAGCTGCCCTCGCGATAATCGATTACTTAATTTACACCAGAATTATGATTCCCCGTTCTGTCTTTCTGATTGACTGGGGTTCCACCATACTGGCGGTCTGTGGTGTGTGTGCTGGAATTCGCATCGTTCAGGATAGCGGACGTATCCTGCGGCAGCAGAACGACTGGAAGCCCACCTTCATCGTCGGAGCAAACGAGTCGGGAGCGGCTTTACTTCGCATCATTGAGCGAAATAAGAATTCATGCTTGAAGGTCGTCGGTTTTCTGGATGATCATCCCAATCGTCTGGGAACACGCATCAATGGAATCCCCGTTTTGGGATCCTTGGAGGAAATGTGTTCGCTGGCACAGCGGTATGCTGTTTCAGATATTTTATTGCCTGCCGATGAAATTCCAGGCAAGACCATACGTCAGCTTGTGGAAGCTGGCAATTCCGCGCAGATTCAGGTCCAGGTGCTGCCCAGTTATCAACAACTCTTGTCCGGCAAAGTTGAGATGAAACCCCGTCCGGTTTGCATTGAAGACTTGTTAGGCAGGGAGCCCGTTGAACTGGATATGCAGAATATTCGTGACTGGATGGATGACCGTGTGCTGATGGTAACCGGTAGTGCGGGAAGTATCGGCTCGGAAATCTGTCGTCAGTTGTTACAGTTTTCGCCAAAACGTTTAATCCTCGTAGATCGTTCTGAAAACAGCCAGTTTTATCTCGAACGGGAATTAGTCAAACTCGGATATCATGGGCGATTTGATGTGGTCATTGCCGATATCAACGACTCCAAACGGATCAGGGCGGTCATGAGCGAATATCAGCCTGATATTCTGTTTCATGCGGCCGCTTATAAGCACGTTCCGCTGATGGAAAGTAACCCGGGAGAAGCCGTCAAAAATATTTCGTTGGCGACAAAACGTCTCGCCGATCTGGCAGAAGAATTTGAAGTCGGCTCGTTCGTGATGATTTCTTCTGACAAAGCAGTCAATCCGACGAATGTCATGGGAGCCAACAAGCGAATCGCCGAGCTGTATGTGCAATCTCTGGCAGCACACTCCAAGTGCCATTTTGTGACTGTTCGCTTCGGAAATGTATTAGGTTCTGCAGGCAGTGTGGTCCCGATCTTTACACAGCAGATTCAAAATGGCGGCCCGGTGACGGTGACCGACGAGCGAATGCAACGGTATTTTATGACCATTCCCGAGGCATCCCAACTGGTTATTCAGGCGGGCGCCATGGGCCGTGGCGGCGAAATATTTGTACTTGATATGGGAGAACCGGTCCGGATTGTGGATCTGGCTGCCGACCTGGTGCAATTATCCGGCTTGAAGCTGGGAGAAGATATCGAAATCCAATTCACCGGCCTGCGTCCCGGCGAAAAACTCTACGAAGAGTTGCACGTGGACGGGGAAAAACATCTGCCAACGTGTCATCCCAAAATCATGGTCGCAGAGAAGGTCAGTTTCAGCGAACAGTTCATTCGCGAAGCATTCGAACGCCTGTCGGATCTGACCGAGCAACCCTCACATCAGATCCTGGAAGAAATACAGAGAATTCTCCCGGAATTTCAATCGTCTTCAACAAAACGGTCTCAGGAACACTTCAAGCGCGCTGCATAGTCAGTCGTGGCTTCAAAGGTGTGACTTGAAAGCGGAAGACGCGCTTTTGCTTCTCAACCTTTTCATTGCAGCCTGAATTTGTTACTTAATAGTAACAGGCTGAGTCGTTTTACACAGGAATTTTCATTATTCCATTGAAACGAAGGTTGATTATGAACAGTGCGCGACAGTTTCTGATCTCTTCTATGCTAATCCTGCTTCTGGTTCCATTTTCAAATGGTTGCAGTGAAAGCCCCGATTCCGAGCCAAACCAGTCTCAGACTGAAGCTGCCACAGGCAAATTGTTTGGTGTCTCATTTCAAACTCTGAACAATCCCTTTTTTGTGGATCTGGGTGAAGGTTTGAAAAAAGAGATGGAAGCCAATGGAGATCGGCTCGTCATTCTGGATGCACAGTTCAATTCCCTGAAGCAGAAAAATGATCTCTCCGATTTGATTCTGCAAGGTGCTGCCGGCATTTTTGTGAACCCGGTCAACTGGGAAGGCCTAAAAGGTTCATTGCTCGAAGCCCAGCGAAAAAACGTGCCGATTATCATCGTTGATGCGCCGGTGAAAAAGTCAGACGAAGAATTGATCGTGTGTACGGTCGCATCGGATAATGTGCTTGCTGGAAAGCTGGCAGCACAGGCGCTGGCGAAGGTGAATCCGAAAGCGAAACTGGTGGTGCTGCATCTGTCTGTGAATAAAGCGTGCATCGACCGGGTGGAAGGGTTTAAAACGGAAATGACACAATATCCCGAGATGGAAATTCTGGATGTGCAGGAAGCCAAAGGCACAACCGAGGGGGCACGTCCCGTGATGCGCGATCTCGTTGGTCGCTATCCCGATTTAGACGCAGTCTTCGCGATCAATGATCCCAATGCTTTGGGCGTGATTTCTGCTTTGGATTCGGCCAATAAACTGGACCAGGTGACGATCGTCACCGTTGATGGATCCCAGCCGGGAATCAAAGCCATTCAGGCGGGCAAGCTGCATTCTACCTCGGCCCAGTTTCCTCGTGAAATCGGTCAAATTGCTGCTCAGAAAATGCTGGCACATTTGCGCGGTGAAGAGGTCGAAAAAGATGTCAAAGTGCGCGTGGAGTTAATCACGGCTGAAAATGCGGAGCAGTTTCTGGAGGCAAATTAAGTGATGTCTGCCACCAGTAAGCCGCGACTGCGACTCCAGGGAATCACCAAACGCTTTGGTGCCGTGACTGCACTGGATGAAATCAGCTTTGATCTCAAGGCGGGTGAAATTCATACCTTGCTGGGAGAGAACGGCGCGGGCAAAAGTACGCTGATCAAAATTCTGGGCGGCATCTATCAACCCGATCAGGGAGAAATCTGGCTGGAGCAGGCTCAGATCACACTGCGAAATGTCGCCGATGCCGACCGGCAGAAAATTCGTTTGATCCATCAGGAACTTTCGCTGGCGCCCAATCTGTCTGTAGCAGAGAATATTTTTCTAGGAAGAGAACCCGTCTCGCTGGGAATTCTGCACCGTTCTCAGATGAATCGGCAGGCAGAAGAATTGATTAAACAACTCGATCTGTCCGAAATCAGTGATGTGACTGCGCTGGTTTCTGACTTGAGCACGGCTCAACAGCAACTGGTGGAAATCGCCCGCGCGTTATCTCAGGAAGCACGCATCCTGATTCTGGATGAGCCTACGTCTTCACTTTCGGAAGTCGAAGTCGATGCGTTGTTCAAAACACTGCGACGCTTACGGGAGCAGGGAGTAGGCATTATTTATATCTCTCACCGGATGGAAGAGATCACGCGACTCTCGGATCGGATCACGGTCTTACGCGATGGGAAGTCGGTTGGAACGGCAAAAACAGAAGAGGTTGACACGGGAACGCTCATCCAATGGATGGTGGGGCGTGATATCAAAGAGCATTTCCCTCGGCCCCCTTATCACCCCGGCGAAGTGGCTTTAAAAGTGTCCGAGCTCAGTAATCCTCTCGTGCATAATATCTCTTTTGAGGTCAGGTACGGAGAAGTGCTGGGATTGTCCGGACTGGTGGGCGCCGGTCGGACCGAATTGGCACGTGCCTTGTTTGGCATTGATCGTATCCAGAGTGGCACTATTCAAATTGATGGGAAACCGACACAGATTCGCAGTCCCCGCGATGCTTTGCAGCAGGGACTGGTTCTGGTGCCCGAAGATCGAAAGCGGCAAGGGCTGATCAATGAGCAGACGGTCGCGTTCAATATCACACTTCCCTGGTTGAAAGACTGGATTAAAGGGTGTGTGTTTCATTACGAGGTTCGAAACGCCATCGTCGAACGCGCGGTCAGCCGCTTCGGGGTCCGCTTGTCTGACGCCGAGCAACCTGTTCGCGATCTTTCAGGAGGGAATCAACAGAAAGTGCTTGTCGGTCGCTGGATGGAGCAGCCACCCAAGATTCTGATTCTGGATGAGCCGACACGCGGCATCGATGTCGGTGCGCGGGAAGACATGTATCGCATCATTGGTGATCTGGTCGAACAGGGAATGGCGTTGATTTTAATTTCTTCGGATCTGGATGAAGTCTTGAATATTTCACACAAAGTGGGCACGTTCCGGGAAGGACGCCTCACCGGAATTTACGAAGCGCAAAATGTCTCTGCTGAGCAGGTGATGCAGCAACTGACGGAAGGGGGAGCAAGTGAAAATCGTTAAACAAATGGTGCCTCTACTGGTCGCCATTATCATCCTGCTTCTGCTGTTTCGGGTCTGGGTTCCCACGTTTCTGTCTGCGGAAAACATGCTGAATCTGACGCAGCAGATTTCCGTTAATACGATCCTCGCGTTCGGGATGACACTGGTCATTCTGATCGGGGGCATCGATCTGTCGGTTGGTGCGATGGTGGCGCTGGTGGGCACAACGACCGTATATTGCTTATCCGCTTTGTCCGGTGATTCTCAGAATCTGTTTCTGGTTTTTGC
Organism: Gimesia fumaroli; assembly: GCF_007754425.1. Taxonomy (NCBI): domain Bacteria; kingdom Pseudomonadati; phylum Planctomycetota; class Planctomycetia; order Planctomycetales; family Planctomycetaceae; genus Gimesia; species Gimesia fumaroli. The sequence continues at coordinate 7,353,507 of NZ_CP037452.1, read as the reverse complement.
AGCGATGTTGGCGGGACTGGGTATCGCTGCACTCTTTGGAACCTTTCATGGCATAGCCGCTTCGAAGACGGCGATGCCGCCGTTTATTATCACGCTGGCGTCGATGCTGATCGCCCGCGGCTGTGCGCTGCGGTTTAACAGTGGACTGCCGATGCCGATTGAAGAACAACAGACCTTTTTTCTGGCGATCGGCAACGGCCGGCTGTTCGACGTGATCCCGATTCCTGTGGTCATTATGTTGACGCTGTTTTTTCTGATGGCACTGCTCTTGCATCGCACCCGCTTTGGTCAGCACGTCTATGCGCTGGGGGGCAACCGTGAAGCCGCCTTGTATACCGGAATTCCCGTGGTCCGCGTCGAGATTCTGGTATACCTGCTCTGTTCGCTGATGGCAGGAGTCGCCGGGATGATCCATACCGCACAGCTCTATTCTGCCGAACCGGGATCGGGCGAGATGTTTGAGTTGACGGCGATCGCCGCTGTTGTGGTCGGCGGCACCAGCTTTACCGGCGGCCGGGGAACGATGTTCGGCACATTGATCGGAGCCGTTATTATTGGAATACTCGACAAAGGCCTGAATCAGGCTGGCGTCCATTATTCCCTGCAATACATCGTTAAAGGGGCTGTGATCCTGATCGCCGTCTATCTCGATGTGAGACGCAACCGATAGTCGTTCGGCTTGAGTAGCGATGTTGGTAATGGTTGCGTGGAGCCTGTCGATTGCGCAGGGGGGCGAGCCTGCAAAAAATCTGTCATTTTTTCGGACGAGTGAAAAGTCGTGAGCTAGACTTGCTGTGTACACATGGGCTGGATTGCCTCGGATGTACCCATTGATCTTGTTTTGTCCCCTCACTCAGAGATCGTCCAATGACTTCTAAACAACCTCGTTACGTACGACGTTATGTCGTGACCGTCATCTTATTGGTACTCGTTTCACCATTTTTGATTTATGGTGCGCACCAAAGTGTCGAAAGCATGTGCATTGCCCCGGAGAAGTGGGCACCGCCTGTCATGCAATCCCGACAGAACTATGATAAGTTCAAAGACCACTTTGAGAGTAATGACCTGCTCTTAATCAGCTGGCCTGGTTGCACCGTTGATGATCCGCGGTTGATTGAATTCGAAGCCGCCATTAATGGGCCGCGCACGACAGAATTCGGCGAGACGCACGAGTCAATATTCGATCGCATCGTCAGTGGCGCTGGTGTTGTCAATTCACTCACAGCCCCTCCCTTAAAGCTGCCGCGCGACGAAGCGCTGGAACGACTGGAGGGATCACTGGTCGGCCAAGATTTAAACGACAGTTGTGCCGTCATTATTTTAACGGATCGTGGGAATGAACTACGTAAGCAATCCATCGAACATGCCTTAACAGTTGCGGAAGAAGTCTGCCAGTTACCGCGCGAAGACTTTCGTGTGACCGGCCCTCCCGTCGATGGTGTGGCCATTGATCGCGCCAGTATTCATAGCGTGAATCTGTTTGGTGCGTTGTCGACCATCGTGGCGATTGGCCTCTGCTGGATTTGTATTCGTTCCTGGATGTTGACGGGAACAATCTTGCTGGCTGGCTTATGCGGGCAAGGGCTTGTCCTGTCGATGGTTTATTATTCCGGCACACCCCTGGATGCGGTTCTGATTATTACGCCTTCATTGGTTTTTGTGTTGACGATTTCCGCGGGCGTCCATCTGGTGAATTACTACTACGATGAATTATTTGCGTCAGGGGCTAAGACGAAAACGGAAGCAGATGCCGCAGTCCGTACTGGCTTTTCCAAAGGCTGGCAACCCTGCCTGCTGGCGGCGGTCACCACAGCCATCGGACTCGGGTCTCTGATGGTTAGCCAGATTTCGCCCATCGCGATGTTCGGACTGATTGCTTCAATCGGTCTGCTGGTGACATTAGGTATCCTGTTGCTGATTTTGCCCGGAGCAATGCAGCTCTGGCCACCAAAACAGATTTTGAAATTCAATCAGCACGATAATACGTCAGCAACTCCTCGTTATTTTACTCGCATCTCAAATTGGATGGAAAAATTAGCGATTGTTTTAGAGCGACACTCAGCAACAGTGTTCCTCTCCTCATTGGCGCTGATGGTGGTTTCGGCGTATGGTTTACTTTCAATCCGGTCATCTGTTGACGTGCCTTCGCTGTTTCCAGCAGGCAGTCAGGTATTAGATCACTACGAATTTAATGAAAACCGAATGGGGCCGCTGATTCCCGTCGAAGTGGTGATCGAATTCGATCCTGACTGCAAAAAAACATTTCTGCAACGCTTGCGGATTATCGACGACATAGAAAAAACGATCAAAAATATTGACGGCTACACGGGCACGATGTCGGCTGCTACCTTTGGTCCCAATCCTGTGGAACATAAAGGTTTTGAATCGATCTTCAGAAAAGTCGTGACCAATAAAAAGTTGAAAGAGAACCGTCAGGCAGTCTTGGATTCGGTCTACTTGTCTGAAAATGATGGCATCGAATCGTGGCGCATCAGTGCCCGGGTTCCTGCGCTGCAAAAGATCGATTACGGAGCCGCTCTGGCGAAATTGAAGACGACACTCAAGCCGGAACTCGAAAAATATAAAGCCGATGGCGTGAGTCTGACCGCCTATTACACCGGGATTATGCCTTTAATTCATACGGTTCAGCAGTTAATCCTGCAGGATCTGACCTGGAGTTTTCTGACCGCGTTTTTACTGGTGGCTGTGGTGATTGTCATCATTCAGCGCAGCCTGTGGACCGGATTGTTGAGCATGCTGCCGAATGTGTTTCCGATTGTCGTTGTCTTTGGTTTAATGGGCTGGATGGATATTCCGCTCGATATTGGCGCCGTGATGACGGCCAGTGTCGCATTGGGAATTGCCATTGATGATACGTTACATTTCCTGGCATGGTTCCGCAGAGAAAAGTCGTTGAACCGCACCAGCGAAGAAGCGATTCACTCTGCTCTGAGGCATTGTGGCCGCGCGATGATTCATACCACGTTTATCTGTGGCCTCGGGTTACTGGTGTTTGGATTCAGCGACTTTATCCCTACGCAGAGATTTGCCTGGATGATGCTGGCACTGCTGACAATGGCTTTGATCGGAGACTTACTCTTCCTGCCTGCCATGTTAATGCAACCCTTTGCAAAACACTTGCAGTTTGCGAAAAGTGGATTTTGGGGCAAGCTGAATGTGTCGCCGCCTTCACTGTCGACAAAATAAACGGGCTGGCGTAACAGGCTATTGTACGTTCAAGTTCGCATGCTGACCCATTTGCTGCAGCATCTGACGACGTTGCATAATTCGGTTCACCAGATCAATGCGTTGCTGTTCGTGCCGGGCTTCGATGCGTTGTTGTGCCTGGTAGAAGTAACGTAGTGTTGCTTTCAGGTCCTGACTGGTTTCCTGGAAAGAAGAATTGAGGTTCTGCGCCTGTTCTTCGCCTAAGCCCGCTGTCAGGATATCGTCTTCGAGTGACAGCAAAGTATGGGCGCTGCCCGGGTCTCCCTGGCGAGCACAACGTCCGGTTAATTGCCGATCGATGCGGGCTGATTCATGCAATTCGGAACAGATGACGTGCAGGCCTCCTTTTTCAGCGACCCCCTCGCCCAGCAGGATATCCGTTCCGCGGCCCGCCATATTCGTGGCGACTGTAATTCGGCCCGGCTGTCCCGCTTCTTGAATAATCGCAGCTTCATTTTTATGGTTGAGCGCGTGTAGCACTTCATGCTCCAGCCCTGCCTGTAAGAGCCGCGCAGATAACTGATTTGACAGATTCACTGAACGCGTCCCGATCAGCACCGGTCTGTCTTGTTGGTGCATTGCGGCGGTTTCCTCAATAATCGCGGCCCATTTTTCTTCTTCTGTCAGGAAAATTTGTTCGGGAAGAATTTGGCGCTTTGAAGGCCGGTTGGTTGGGATTTTGATAACGGGGGTGCCGAAGATTTTTTTCAATTCTCTGGCGGCAGACTCGGCGGTTCCTGTCATGCCGGCCATACGCGGATAGCGTGAGAATAATTCCTGAACCGTTGTTTGTGCACCCACTTTGGTGGGCGAGGTAATCTCCAGGCCTTCTTTTGCTTCGATAGCCTGATGCACGCCATTCTGCCACATCCGGCCTTCAGAGATGCGTCCTGTGAATTCATCGACGATCTCTACTTTGCCATCACGGACGACATAATCGCGACCGTTCTGGAAGTAGCGGTGCGCTTTTAAGGCCCGTTCCGAAGACTGATAGGCAGTTCCTGTATCGAGTGATCCGGGAGCATCCTTTTGTAGTAACATTTCACGTACAATACGTCGACCTGCTTCGGTCAATTCCATGCCACGCTGCGGACCATGGTCGATGTAATGTTCGTCTTCCGTTAATTTCGTGATTTGCGACGCACTCCACTGGCAGAGGTCAGTCATTTGTTCTGCTTCGGCAGCATCGGTCTGCCCAATGATCAACGGCGTACGTGCTTCGTCAATCAGGATGCTGTCGGCTTCGTCGATGATTACCATGTAAGGCTTGCGGGAATTCAGGAGTGTCTGTTCGCTCTGATTATTCTGCTGACCGAATAACTGCTGGCGACGGGAAGAGACGGACAGTTTGGATTCCGGCGCATTGAGCAGATCTTTCAGATAGTCAAAACCAAATTCACGCGCGGTGCTGTAGGTGATATCACATTCATAAGCGTCCCGCCGCTCGGCCATGGTGGAATTCGCGGTGATGGTGCCGACGGTCATTCCCAGTGAATAATAGACGGGGCTCAACCATTGAGCGTCGCGCTGGGCGAGATAGTCATTGGCAGTGGCGATATGAATTCCTTCGTCGGGCAACGCATTCAGACACAACGTCAACGCGGCCGTCAGAGTTTTGCCTTCCCCCGTCTGCATTTCTGCGATCGCCCCTTCATGCATGGCAAACGCGCCCAGGAATTGCACGGGATAAGGTGTCATACCCAGGTGTCGTTGCATTTGCTCACTCACAATCGCAAATGCTTCGGGAAGCAGGTTGGTGAGTGACTCACCACTTTGCACTCGAAAACGGAGTGAGTTCCATTCATCAAATAGCTGGGACTCAGACAGGGATGCATTTTCCTGCTGCAGGTATTGAATCTGCTTGATCATGTCCCACCATAGCGCAGGGATTTCATTTTCTCCTGTCAGGAAAAAACCGCGAAGTCGATCAGTGAGAGAGTTGATGAAGTTTGCCACGATGAGTTCTTATAATCCCGATAAGAGTTGTGGTTGATGCGATCTGGTTATTCTAGCGAACCGTTACAGCAGTTTCGATCCTTTTTATTAGTAAGCCTGACTGAAGCCTGAAACGGTGCTATTGCGTTGACTTTTCTCAACATCACCGGTAAACCAATGTTGTTTTAAGGCAACATTTTAGAGAGCAGAGACCTGATTTCAGGGGCAAAAACGGCATATCACTGAAAAGGCACATTCCATGCCGCGAGAAACAGGGGGAATGAGTGTTTTGGGTGGGCAGCGTTCTCTTTAACGGCGCGTTTTGAGATTGCGTATGCGCGTGTTGCAGGCAGGCGAGAAGAGAGGCCAGGAGTGGGATGATTTAGATCAGAGCAGTTTTTTCTGACGTGGATTCTGCTTCTTCGGAGCGGCTCTTTTTTTCGAAGCCGTACTCGCGGGCTGGTCTTTCAGCCGTTTTCCATTTTTGGTGGAAGGCGCGCTGAGTAACGGGTTTTCCTGTCCGTCCAATGGCTGCCCGATTTCAATGTCAGCCAACCGCTGTTGTGTGCGTGCCCCGTATTCTTCCGAGAGTTCAAAGCCGACAAACTGACGGTTTAACTTTTTAGCGACCGCCAGCGTCGTTCCGCTGCCCGAAAACGGATCAAGGACCACTTCTTCCGGATGAGAGCAGGCGCGAATGATGCGTCCCAGCAGTTGTTCGGGCATCTGGCAGCCGTGCCAGCCCTGCCGTTCCTTAAACGTGCCATTGATGCGGGGAAAGTACCAGGTGTCTTCGTCCGGCTGAAAACTTTCCGGAATATCTTGGGGTCTTAAGATCCAGGTATCATCGGGCAGGCGTCCTTTGGGGTTGGCCCGTTTGTCGCCGTAAACCAACTGTCGGGCAGAAGGCACACGGATCGAAGGATCGTCGGCATTGAAGGTGAACTGTTTCGAGTCTTTGACCATATGAAAGAGATGTGCATGCGAGCGGCTGAATTTGTTTTTGCAGTTCACACCAAATGTGTAATACCAGATGACCCAACTGCGGCAGGTTAATCCGAGTTCACGCTGCATCATCACTTTCAGCTCAGCCGCGTATTCATCGCCGATGGCCAGCCAGAACGTACCGTCCGGCTTCAACAGCCGCACGACTTCAGTCATCCAGAGCGAACACCAGTCGAGATACTGTTCACTCTCCAGGCGGTCTTCATATTGATCATATTCATAGCCGATATTGAACGGCGGATCTGCGAAGGCCAGATCAATCGATCCCGCTTCGAGTCCCTGCATTCCGGCAATGCAATCCTGAATATGTATCTGGTTTAATTTCGTCATGTGTACTGCTATAAAAACATTTGAGAGGCGGATATTAATTTTTTCTGCGGATGCGTTTGTAGCGAACATTACAGCCGATGGCAATGGTTTCCTGCGTTTCCGGCTGTTTACCGGCGAGCGCTGCTTGAATTGCCGCTGAGACGTAATCATGTTTAACTTTGCTGGCATCGGTCGAGTCGTCCATGGCTCCCATGTAAACGACTTTTCGGTCTTTGTTCAATACAAAAAATTCCGGGGTGCGCGTGGCGCCGAATTTCTGGCCGATTTTTTGCGTCTTGTCAAACAGATACGGAAAAGCAAATTTTTTCTTTTCGGCCCGGGCTTTCATCTTTTCCAGACTGTCTGCCGGAACCAGATTGACGTTGACGGCAATCACGCCTACGGGAGAATCCTTGGCCGCATATTTTTGTGCCAGACGATTCAGACGGTCTTCATAATCAACGGCATAAGGACAACTGTTACAGGTGAAGGCGATCACCAGCACGTCTTTGTCTTTGAAAGAATCGCTGGAATAAGACTTGCCGTTTGTCGCAGGCAATTTCTCCCAGGTCGGTGCCGGATCGCCGGCATTTAACACAGGATTATATTTACCTGCGGTGAGCTCTGTATTGACGGAACAGATAAAACAGATTGATAACATCAGAAGTGAAATTGACTGACGTGCTGCCATTCTCATTTCAGACCTCATAACTCGATATGAAAAAGTGATTTCGAAAAACAGAAGTATGCTTACCAGGGAACATCAAACTTAACACGTTCTGCCAATTCTTTCAGTAAGCCGGCATGATCGCGATGGACATACAGGCCTTCCTGGAGCGATTGTTGAGTCTGTTCCCATTCCTGCTCTCCAGGTATCAGAACCCGTTCGTTTTCGTTCACCGGGTTTAACTGATGAATAGCTTCCGTTGCGGAACTCATTGCTTCATGGAATTTGTCTTCGGCAACGAATTGTTTGATATCGATGACATAAAAGAAATGTTCTGAGCCTTCGAGTTCCGGTGCGCGTGTTTTATGTATCGGCAGCTTGCCTCCGGTTAACGCCCCGGTCAAAATCGAACTGATCATGGCCAGTCCGTAACCACGGGGGCCCGCTGCCGGTAGTAGTGTCTTGACGGCTGAGGAATCGGTGGTTTCATGGCCCTCACTATCCAGTGCATAACCGGAGGGGACCGGCAAGCCATACATGGCGAGGGTATCCAGTTTTCCCCAGGACGCTTTGGCGCATGCCATATCTAGAACAAAGGGGGCGCCTTCGCGTGCAGGAACACCCCAGGCGATGGCGTTGTTGGCCGTTGCGCCCTGCGTGCTGCCATGAGCGGCCACGGTAGCTCTGCCGGTATTTGTGGTGCAGTAGCCAATCATGCCGGCTTCGACCGCCATCAGAGCATAAACGGCGGCGGCACCAAAATGATGACTGTTGCGGACTGTGACGGTTCCCGTACCGACTTCGCTCGCTTTTTTGATCGCCAGCTCCATCGCGCGAGTTGCGGCAACATGCCCCATCGCCTTGCTGCCATCCAGAACTGCGATCGCCGGAGTTTCAGTGATGGTTAGAATTTGCGCCCGGGGATCGATATCGCCCATGTCCATCGCGTCGAGGTAACGTTCTGCGGCGCGGCTGCCATGCGAATGAATGCCGCGCAGGTCGGCTTCGATTAACCGGTCCGCGGCGATTTCTGCCTCAACTTGAAACATTCCCATCCGCACAAACAGTTTGACCAGCAATTCTTTGAGCGGCTCCAGAGGAATCAGAACTTCCTGGGAACGATCCTGGGGAAGAGCAAAATGATCCGACGACATAGTAATTGACTCTCGATGTAGGGGCAGTGTTCATACGCAACGAGTAATTTGCGCGTTCAAAAACAGGCTGTGTTATCCTGCGATGGACTAGATTCCATTATATCCGGTTTCGACTCCGAGCGGGACTGCCGAGACAACTTTTGGTGATTCTCCGACAAAATTTGTGACAGATTGCTGCCAGAGAGTCGTCAGCGAAAATGCCTGTTTCTGGCCCCGTTCCTGACGAAGACAGGAGAGGCTTTCTGATTACTTCGCCGATAAATCGACGCGGATGATTTCTTTATCATTCCGGGCAAAGACACTTTTCATTGCAAACGCGGGATGCGACCAGATGGTCATACGCCGCTGCACGCGGCGCGTTGGCTCGATCAATTTGGCACGGCTGATTTCATCATACCCTTTTGGAGTCAAATTCGCGATGATCAGATCGCCTTGCTCATTATGCAGAAAGTAGCGATCTTCGTGGGGAATGATGAACGCATTCCACCAGCGCCCTTTGCCGGTGGCTTTTTCTGTTTCCCACAGCCGGCGACCATTGCTGGCGTCCAGGCACCGCAGTTGGCCGTAGCTGCATACGCCATAAATGTGAGTGCCGTCGAAAATCGGTGTCATCATAATTGGATGCAGGCCATCCGTCTTGATCTCGCTGTCACTTTTTCCTGACCAGACGATTTTGGCCTGAGTGCCGTCGTTAGAGACTTCAATCATCCGCGGACCATTGTAAAAGCTGGCTACGAATAACCGATTCCCTACCTTGCGGGGCGTGGCGATGCTCAGTCCATATCGCACGCCATACGGGACTTCCCAGATCAGTTTGCCTGTTTGGGGCTCCAGTGCAGAGACCGCCGTCGGATGCCAGACAATCAGTTCCCGTTTTCCGCCAAAAGTAAAAATGACAGGCGGCGCATAACCAACGGCACGATCATTCAGAGCACGCCAGAGTTCTTTGCCAGTCGCTTTATCAAAACTGACGATCAGCGAGTCCTTTTGGCCGCCGACGAGAGTGATGAGTTGATCGCCATCCACCAAAGGTGACGCCACCATGCCCCAGGTTGGGAGTTTGGTGCCATAATCTTCAACGAAGTTCTTACTCCAGAGAACGTCTCCCGACGCTGCATCAAAGCAGAAGAGATGACCTTGTGCGCCGAGTGTATACACGCGGCCGTCATTAATCACCGGCGTTGAACGTGGGCCCGCGGGATAGCTGACGGAGTACTCGACCGGATATTCATGTTTCCAGATTGGCTTCCCGGTTTCCGCATCCAGGCACAAGACCCGCTCATAACCGACACGCTGTTTAAAAGTGCGATCTGTCACGAAAACGCACCACCGCGAATTGACTTCGGCAACAGCCGGGCCGGCATAGCCTTCTCCGATGGGCGTCGACCAGACACGCGGGAGTAACCCGGTGGTGGGTAGTGTCTTCACAATTCCGGTTTCCCGCCAGACCAGATCCTGCTGAGGTCCACCCCACTGCGGCCAGTCATCGCTGAATCCGACTTGAGAAATCAGACTGGAACAGAGCAGCGTTACGATCAGAGTCAGTTTGTGTGGCATGCTGGCCTCAATTCGTTAACAGGCTTAGTTATTTCACTTCATGGACGAGCAGCATCCCCGGTGGAAACAGTACATATCCCACCATAGATAACCACTGCAAACAAGCTAAAAAATCAAACCGTGCTGCTGAAATCACCATAGATCACCATAGTGACCTTTTAGGTGGCTAACAGCGTGGCTAATTCTTCCAGTATCTCAAGATACCCCGCCATTCACATCAGTTCTGAAAAATAAAATTCAAAAAACGCGAAAGTAATCTCACGCCATTTCGCGGCGTCTCACGGCATACAAAACCGTCTCACGTCATATGACGCCATATAACGACGTGCCCGCATTTGCCTTGTTTTCAGGCTTCAAACGCTCGTTGACGATTCTCAGAAACGCTTTAAACTGCCTTTCATCTGAGACACAAAAATGAGTTTTTGAAAGTGAAGTGATGGCAACAAACACAACAGAGCAATTGACCGGTGCTGATGAAGACTACGGTTATCTGTTTGGGTGTGATGGCCTGCTGAGTCTGAAGCAAGCAGCAAAAAAACTGGGAGTTCATGTCAACAGTATTCGTCGTTTTTGTGAAGACGGACGGTTGAGAGGCGGCAAGCTTCCGGTTGCTGAAGGAGAGGACAACAGTAAGGGCAAGCGTGTTGTCTGTACTCGATCTGTCCGCAACTTAATCGAACGAGCACAGGACTAGAACCAATGGGCATCATGAGCACGCTTTGGAATTGGCTTCACGGTCTCGACAGCAGTTGGACATACAGCGGCGATGGCTCATTTTCCAAGGTGTACCCACTTTGCAAATGTCGGCGGGAGTATTACGAGAACTTTATCGGGCCGCATCCGATTGTGAGTATTGACCTGGGACGAGGGCCGATTCACTTTGAGCCACTACCCTGCGACTGCGAAAAGGACGACAGACAGCACGATAAGCAAGAAAGAAAGCGAAATGAAATCAAATAAAAAGATGGCAACGGCGAAAACAAAACTCACAGGAGCGGACAAGCAACACGGATTCATTTTCGGTTGCGATGGCCTGGCCGACCTGAAAGAAACAGCTGGGATTCTGGGAGTGTCTGTTGAGACTGCAAGACGATATGCCAAGCAGGATCGCTTTCGCTACGGAAAGCACCCAGGAGCGTCTGGGAAGCTTGTGATTTGTCGTCGATCACTCGCCAACTATATCAAGTCAATCCAGCAGTGAGAGCACAGGACTAGAACCAATGAGCCAGTTAAAAATATTCAGCCTTCGACAATGCCAGGAACTTGAAGAGTTCAACGGCTGCACACTGCGGGATGTTTTGTACGACGCAGGTATTGAGGGGCAAGAATCGCCATCTGCGATGTTCCGATTTGAGCCAAAGAAAGACGAGAACATTTTCACGCCTGAGCAACAGAGAATGCTTTTGGATGCCCTTTTTAACTTCATTGGTTCAGGCGGTGACCTGAGATCATTTGTAGAGCCGTCGGGAGATGTGTTTTTGAGAATGGTTGATGGTGCGATGAAAAAGGCGGGGTGGCAATGAGCATTTTAAAAACGCTGTGGAACTGGCTATTCGGATTCAAAACGGAAAACGTTCTCTGCCTGGATAGCGTGGCCGTGATGGAACCAAGTAAGGCTGCTGAATATCCAGACGCGGAGACAATTAGTATTGATATCGGGACCGGTTCCATCTGGTTGGATCTGAATCCCGGTGACATGGTTGAGTTTTTACAGGAGCAAGAACGATGAAAAGTATCAAAACAAGAACCACCACTGGAAAGGCAAACGCCATTATTGGGAGCGTTGGCAAACGACTGGTGAAGGCCAGAAAAAAGCAGTACCGCTATCCTTCTCAGTTTGATTTGACCCTCGAATTTGAAGACATCCCCGAAAGCCCGCTTACTCATGAAGAGCAACAGCAGTTCATCAAGGCCACGAGGTCTTACTTGAGAAATGGCACCCTTTCGGGATTCGCCCAATTGGCTAAGAAAGTGACCGAAGATCGGTTACTTGCCGCAAGTTGAAAGGCTCACAAAAACCATGAACCACATTGAACGTTTTATCGAATGGATCGAAGAACTGGGCCGCAAGGATGCCCGGCTGGATTACTGGCTCACTTACGAAGAACTGATGAGCGAGCGAATGGTCCGCGATCCCTGGTATGGCATCACAACGGCCATCAACCGGCATTGTCAAGCACGCTGGGCAGTAACGTTCGCGTTCGCTGCCACTTGGCTGGCTGCAATTACTTTTTACCTCGTTACCACTAGATGAAGGGAGTTTTGTTTTGGGAGATCTTTTCAAGGGATTGGGATTTGTGGCAGTGACCTTAACGGTATTGCTGGTCACTTTGGGCTGTATCGGTTTTTTTATCGAGTTGAAGCAACTTGAAGCCGATTGTGCCTCACTCGGTTACGGCGGGTACATGGAGCGAGACGGGAAACGACAGTTTTATCTGTTCGATGATCCAACGCGACCGACTACCAAAGCGGACAGGCGACCCAGTGAGGCGAGACCTTGCGGGGAACTGGCCGGTCGCAAGGTCAAGATGGCTTCGCAATAGCTTCTACCCTGTTTGATGTGTGATGGTAAGCGAAGATGTGAAACCGGAAGAACCACAGAGGCAAATCGAAAAGAGTGATTTAAAGGGTCACTGCCGGGAGTAAGTCTTCAAGTATGAACAAGATGATTCGAGCCTCACGAATCGAGCATAAAGGGTGGAACGATGGGAAATTAATCAAAACGTAGAGAGGTAACCCTCGTACGAGTCGGCGTTGAAGTGGGTTCGAATCCCACCGGGGGTATTTGAGGGACTCTTTTTTAACAACCACGTTTTCAACTGGGATCGCGGTACGTACATAGGAAACAAGAAATGGATTCAATATCAGATTATCTCGACTACGAAATTGACGAAAACGGGTGCTGGGTTTGCACGAGCCATTTGCCAAATAAAAAAGGCTACGCATACATCACTATTAATGGGCAACGCGATGGTGCTCATCGTCACTCATTCAGAATTCATAACGGAGAAATCGCAAAGGGACAAGTCGTTCGCCACACCTGTGACGTCAGGCTTTGCGTCAATCCGTCTCATTTGATTCTCGGCACGAATGCGGAGAACGTCCAAGACCGTGTTGACCGAAGTCGAAGTGCGCACGGGCAAGGAATAAACACAAGCAAACTTACTGATGAGCAGGTTGAAATCATTCTTCGCGGACGCGATACACCTGCTTCGTTTTTCGCAAACCTCTTTGAAGTGCATAGCACAACCATATACCGGATCAGAAACGGACTGACCTGGGCACAAACAATCACTGAAAAAGGGCTGGGTAGTATCGCCCAAGCTTATTAACAGAAGGGACGCAATGAAATGTCGCAAGCAGAAGAACAGATTATCCAGACCGATTTAGACCAGCTTGAAGTGATCGGTGAAGAGGTCGCCAGCCTGGGGACTGATATGTCTTTCGGCATGCAGGATCGAATCGAGACGATTTGTCAGGCAATCCGAAACTTAACCCGCATCAAAAAACACCTGCTCTATTTAGCGCAGCATTAAGGAGAGAAACCGTGCCTTGTGTAACGACCTACTCAGGCAAATCGATTGAGTTGAGCAGCCCCGACCCGGACCTGATCGACATCAACGATATTGCCCACCAGCTGAGTTTGATCAACCGGTTCAACGGTGCAACGGTTGAGCCTTACAGCGTTGCTCAACACAGCGTGATTGTCAGCAACATCGTCAATCCTGAATTTGCCCTGCTTGGTTTGTTGCATGATGCTGCGGAAGCCTATGTGGGGGATATCGTTCACCCGGTAAAAGAAGGCATTCGCGATTTCTTCTGGGAATTCGAACGCCCGTGCCTAAGTGTGATATTTGACAAGTACGGCGTTGGGCACAACCCAGCGGGGCTGTGGTGTGTTGAAACCGCAGACATGCAAGCACGGGCAACTGAGTTTCGGGACCTCTTCAAAACACCACAGCAACACGAACACCTGCCGGAACCTCTTGCTTACAAGATTGAGCCGGTCGGCAACTGGAAAGCCAAAAGAATGTTTTTAAACCGTTTTCATGAACTCACAGAAGGAAGGTTCAATTATGAGTAGTTTTAAAGTTCACGAAATTCGACCGTGTTTGAAGAAAGTGCTTCAAGACTGCGGTTCAGAAATCCGCAACAAGTCAGTCTTTCTCGACGTCCATTTTCTTAAGCCCGTTCTTCAAATCGATCTGCACAACATCGCAAACGAAGAGATCGCTGAAATCATTCGCGACTACTGCTACGAGTTAGCGGGGAAGTTTCGCGAAGCCGGGATGAACATCCAAAAACAGCTTGATGAGTCTGCAGAACAACCACTGTCAGAACTCATTCCCCCCAATGTCCATTTTGCAATCTGAAAGGAAAGTAAATTGAGTTTATTAAACGAAATCCAAACCGAGAAAAAGATTCTCCCTCGACGCATTCTGATCTACGGAACGCATGGAGTGGGGAAAAGCACCTTCGGTGCAATGGCTCCAAATCCGATCTTCATTCAAACCGAAGAGGGACTAGGGGACATTGACTGTCACAAGTTTCCGCTTGCCGAAGAATACGCCCAGGTAACTAATGCCATCGGCGCATTGAGCATGGAAGACCACAGCTATCAATCGGTTGTGCTTGACTCTGCTGATTGGCTGGAACGTCTGATCTGGGCGGAAGTCTGCAAGGATAAACAGGTCAATTCAATCGAGGACATCGGCTATGCCAAAGGGTATGCCTTTGCTCTGGATTATTGGCGGCAGGTTCTTGAAGGACTCGACGTTCTGCGGAAGCACCGGGGTATGCATGTCATTCTGATTGCTCATGCACAGATTGAAAAATTTCAAAACCCGGAAACCGAACCCTATGACCGGTATTCACCCCGGTTACATAAACACGCTTCTGCTGTGGTCCAAGAATGGTGCGATGAAATTCTCTTCGCGTCGTACAAGGTTCACACCAAGCAATCCGACGCCGGTTTTAACCAGAAACGAACACAGGGCATTGGGACAGGAGAACGCACAATCCGCACCGTCGAACGCCCTGCTCACGTTGCCAAGAACCGGCTCAATCTACCTGACGAGATGCCACTCAACTGGAATGAGTACGCACAATTTTTACCACAACCCAAAACAAAAGGAGTCATTAAGTAATGGCGAATTTATCAGGATTTAATGCAAACGACCAAAAGCCGATGGAGTCGTTCGACCCGTTGCCAGCGGATAAGTACAAGGCTGTCATTGTTGAGTCAGAAATAAAACCCAACAAAAAGCAGAATGGCACTTACCTGCAAATCAAGTTTCAAATTATTGAAGGGCAATATCAAAACCGAACGCTCTTTGCTCGTTTGAATCTGGACAATCCCAGCGATATTGCAACAGGGATTGCACGGTCTGAATTAGCGGCAATTTGCCTGGCAGTGGATGTACCGTCTCCCAATGACTCTGCTGAACTTCACAATATCCCCTTGGTGCTCAATGTGAAATGTGTCACCAGAAAAGATAACGGTGAAGTTGCAAACGAGATCAAGGGCTATGAGTCTGCAAACCAACAGACACAGCCCCCGGCTCAAAGTGCTCCCCCTGTCAGTCAGTCTAACCTTGCAACTCCTCCCTGGGCGAGATAATGATTTTAAGACCTTATCAACAACAATCTGTTGAGGCGGTTTACTCGTACCTTCGTGATCGGGATGGCAACCCTTGTGTTGTCATCCCGACGGGAGGGGGTAAAACGCCCGTCATTGCTACCGTCTGTCGGGATGCTGTGACACGCTGGAACGGACGCGTTCTGATCCTGGCACACGTTAAGGAACTGCTTGCACAAGCAGCCGACAAGCTGAATAAAATCTGCCCTGAACTTGACGTCGGCGTTTATTCTGCTGGACTTCGACGACGGGAGATCAACGGCGAAGTCATCGTTGCCGGTATTCAATCGGTCTACAAACGAGCCTGTGAATTAGATGCGTTCGATTTGATCCTGGTCGATGAAGCCCATCTGATCCCGCCCGACGGTGAAGGCATGTATCGGAAGTTTTTAGCCGATGCCAAAGTGGTTAACCCATTGGTCCGAGTGATCGGATTGACGGCAACCCCGTACCGTATGAAAAGCGGGGAGATCTGTGGACCGGAAAACATTCTGAACGAGGTCTGCTACGAAGTCGGCGTTAAGAATCTGATTCACAATGGATATCTTAGCCCGCTGGTTTCCAAGCCTGGAAAAGACAGTCCCGATACATCAGGGCTTCACGTTCGAGCAGGCGAGTACATCGCCAGTGAAACCGAAGAGTTGATGGATACTGAAGCACTCGTTCAATCAGCTTGTGCCGAAATTATCGAGAAAACACAAGACAGAAATAAAGTTCTGATCTTTGCAGCTGGTGTTGATCATGGTCAGCACATTGTTGACACGTTTCGAGATGAGCATGGGATTGAATGTGGATTCATCACCGGGGAAACGCCCAGCGGCGAGCGGGACCGGTTAATTGAGGAATTCAAAAACGGTGATCTGAAGTACCTTTGCAATATCGGCGTCCTGACAACCGGTTTCGATGCTCCGAACATCGATTGCGTTGTTTTGCTTCGCCCTACCCTCTCTCCAGGTCTCTATTACCAGATGGTCGGTCGTGGCCTTCGGTTATTCCCAGGAAAGAAAAACTGTTTGATTTTGGATTATGGCGGAAATGTCATGCTTCATGGTCCAATTGACGAAATTGAAGTACGGTCTTCGAAGCCGCGAACGAGTGAATCTGAAGCACCGGCGAAAGAGTGTCCTGAATGTCAGTCATTGATAGCTACCAGCTATAGGCGGTGCCCTGATTGCGGCTTCGAGTTCCCCGACCCGATGACCAAAAAACACGAGGCGATTGCCAGTAAAGCGGGTGTTTTGTCGGGGCAAACCAGCGACGAGACATTCGAAGTGATCGGTATGACGTATTCCGTTCACGAAAAAAAGGGCTCGCCAAAATCAATGCGAGTGGATTATCGGACGGGGCTTCAGAACTGGCAGTCTGAATGGATCTGTTTTGAGCATAACGGATACGCCCGGCAGAAAGCGGAATATTGGTGGAAGCAACGCTGCCTGGACCCGGTGCCTGATACGGCGCAACAGGCGGTTGACCTGGCTGAAGCGGGCTGTCTGGCTGAGACCACACAAATCGTTGTGAGGTCCACTGCTGGCGAGAAGTACGACCGGATTATCAGTTATGACATTGGCGAAATACCCGACCCCGGCGTGGCTTGGGCTGTTCAATTGAACTTTGACGAGGACGATGTGCCGTTTTGATGAATAATGGATTATTACAAGCTGCGTTGGAGTACGCTGGTTTAGGCTATGCTGTTTTCCCGTTAGTTCCGGGAGATAGTAAGCCTTTAACAAAACACGGCTGCCTTGATGCAACAACAGACGAAGATCAAATCATTGAGTGGTGGACTCAACGCCCCTTTGCCAATATCGGCATTTCGACCGAAGGCTTGGTGGTGGTTGATATTGATGGAGAATCGAATGAGTGGTTAAACAATTCTGAGATTATGGAAAGCCTGACAGGCACAGCAGCCTCAAAGACTCCGCGTGGTGGTCGGCATTTCATATTTCGTCAACCGTCCGAAGGCGAATTTCGAAATACAGCCAGTAAGCTGGCCCCGAAAGTCGATACTCGGGCCGATGGCGGTTATATCGTTGCCCCTCCGTCAATCCGCGAAGATGGTGCCTATCAATGGTTGGAAACCTACGAGCTGGATGAACCAAAAGAGAGTTTGCCTGTCATCCCCAGGTGGATCGTCACGAAGCTACAAGAGGCGACATCAGAGCGGCTTAATTTGGGAGGAGACGGGGAGCCGATCAAGCATGGGAAACAGCACGATACTCTGTTTCGGTTTGGCTGCTTAATGCGGAATTACGGTTCCTCATACGATGAAATCAACGCTGCCTTACAGGTAATGAATGCAACACGATGCGAGAAACCGGGAACGGTACAAGCAATCGAGAAAATCGCGGAGTCTGCAGCGAAGTATGAACCTGATCAAAAAGGGGAGGGATACATCAATGGTGCGGGTGACGAATTCATTGAGCCAAAACCAAAGACAGCAGAAGATCCGGGAACTTTCCCAGATGAGTTATTAAACGTTCCCGGTTTTATCGGCGACGTGATGAAATACAATCTGGATGGAGCATTCAAGCCTCAACCAGTTCTCGCTTTGGCTGCTGCCATTACGCTGGTCGGCACTTTGACGGGAAGGAAGATATCAGACCGATTCGGGACACGCACGAACGTGTATTGCTTAGGTGTCTGCAAGTCGGGAGGCGGTAAAGAGCGAGCAAGACAGGTCAATAAAATGATCCTGCACGATGCGTGTGCAGTTAAGTTGATAGGGCCGGAAGGCTTAGCCAGTCATGCAGGCCTTGTTTCGGCTGTCGAAAAACAGAATTGCCTGCTTTTACAACTCGACGAAATCGGACGCATGATCAAAACAATGGGCAATGCCAACAGTTCTCCGCATCTGTATAACATCGCAACCATTCTCATGAAAATGTTTACGAGTTCCAATTCGCTCTACATTGGTGACGCCTATGCAGACACCGACAAAAACAAAACGATAGACCAGCCACACGTGTGCTTGTATGGCACCACAGTGCCCCAGAGTCTCTACGAGGGCTTAACATCGGAAAACTTAACAGATGGCTTCCTATCGCGAATGATGGTGTTTGAATCGGCAAACCATGACCCGAGGCCCAAAGAGGTTTCGATTTACGATGTGCCGAAAGGCATTACTGCAATTGCGAAGACCTGGTTTGAGTTTGTGCCCGGTGGGAACCTGGATAAACAGCACCCGGTGACTTATGTGGTGGATTACGACCGTGAAGCTGAAGAAGTGTTTCAGCAGTTGGAAGAAACAGCCTACCAAGAGCGGGCAAAAGGATGCGACACGGTGGCTTCGATGTGGACGCGAACAGTCGAGAAGGCACGCAAGTTGGCTTTAATCTATGCCTGCTCTGAAAACACACAGTCCCCGCGAGTAAACGAAGGGGCTTCAGTGTGGGCCTGTGATCTCAGCGAATACCTGACACGCAAAATGATTCACATAGCCGCCGATTGGGTTTCTGAAAATCCGTACGACGCAAACACGAAGAAAATTTTACGAATCATCAAGACAGCTGGTCAAAAAGGAATTACCAAGTCGGGGCTTACGCGAAAAACGCAGGGCATTCGAAGAAAAGAACGCGATGACATCGTCATAACCCTCAAGGAAGGTGGCGACATCCGGGAGGAGTCAGAAGACACGGTGACCAAAACAGCAACCAAGTACTTTGCGATTTGAAAAAATCAAGTAATTCAAATAATTCAATTTTTCAACCCACCTTTGGGGGGCATATAAGAGCCCTATATATACAAAAAAAAGACAGGCATGAACTATATGAATTATTATTTTTTTTATTACTTATTTTCTATTAATACTCTACGTTTCAGGCGTTTTCTGGGGCTTCGAATCTTTCAAATTTGAGATGAATTATCGTTGAACTAATTGAACTTTCTGACCAATAAGGAGCTGAACTATGGGGAAATTTTCAAGAGACAAGGGAAAACGAGGTGAGCGTGAACTGGCTGGTATTTTGACTCGCCTGTTTGGTGTGTTTTGCCGCCGAGGGCAGCAGTACTCAGGCATCGAAGGACGCGATGTAGTGGGCCTTAAAGGCGTTCATATCGAGTGCAAGAGAACTGAGAGGCTAAGACTGAGAGAAGCCCTTCAGCAGGCCACAGAGGACGCCTCAGAGGGTGAGACGCCTATCGTGTGTCACAAACAAAATGGTGAGGAATGGCTGGCAACTGTCGCACTCAATAACCTGCCTGACTTGGTATCAAAGCTATTTCTGCAATTGGCAGCTGAAGCGTAGCGAAGAAAGGAGTTGAATGTGAGTAATCCAGAGATAACAACGGTCACGCTTCCCTGTATCAGAGACGGTGACGACTTTCATATTTTTCTAAGCAATCCAACCAGAAAAATTAAGTTCAAGCTTGGGAGAGTTGAATCTCCTGATGCCGATGCGGTAGTGAGAGTCTTAGATAAGCGAGATAAACGCGACCGGTGGAG
This sequence comes from Gimesia fumaroli, assembly GCF_007754425.1. Taxonomy (NCBI): domain Bacteria; kingdom Pseudomonadati; phylum Planctomycetota; class Planctomycetia; order Planctomycetales; family Planctomycetaceae; genus Gimesia; species Gimesia fumaroli. The sequence goes on along the minus strand of NZ_CP037452.1, from coordinate 7,333,573 downwards.
TGTTTCACTACGAAAAATGCGGAGTGCCATCGATAGCAGAGAATCGTTCGCCTCTCTTGATGAATGGGAAAAGTGGGCTGTGAATCGAATGGTTTCCATTCGGAGCAGAAGGCATCAGATCCCGACTGGTAATGTAAAACGTTTCACGAATAAAACGCGTCCTGATTGGCATACTGCATATAAATCAATGAGACAACAGCTCTGGTCGCTAACACGAAGACTAGAACAATGTAAATGGTCTAGATGGGCTAATAATACCGCCAAGAACACAAACCGGAGATTGAGAAAAATGGGACAAAAAATAAAACTTCAAGATCTGAGAGATTTGATAAAAGCACAGGACTATCGTTGCGCATTGACTGGGGTTGAATTAGAACCCGACACTGCATCAGCTGATCATATAGAACCAGTTGCAAAAGGTGGGACGAATGAGATCGATAATATTCAGATCTTGCACCATAAAGTAAATGCAGCCAAAGGGACCATGTCCAATATAGAGTTTATCGAAATGTGCGAACGAGTTGTTGGATGGATGTCACGAAGTCTTGGCAATAACAACGGACATCATTCACTTAGTCGCCAAGGTACTACTTTCGATCTGGCAAAATGTTGAGTAACTAGGGAACTATCGCGTTTTGTGTGTGTCTTTCCTTCTTTTATTGGAGTGAAAAATCATCCATTTCAACAGCTTTGAAAGTGACCGGATATTCCCGCTTTCCTGATTCTGTGAGTATCTTGAAAGTCATTTTTTTCTCCGTAAAGTCATGAACAGAAGGGCTCTCCGAAATAAAAAGGAAAATGGATTTGTATTCGCCTGCAAAAAGAGTTGGATTCTCATTTTCTGTATATTGATATGAGCCATCTGGCAACTGCGCCTCTGATAAAAGCATATCTTGGTAATATTCGTGACCATCTGAGTCAAACTTTAGAATTCTTTTTAATGCATTACACCGATGTTTTGTTAAGGCACTGAAAGAATATGAGTCACCTTTAATGGTCTTGGTTCCGGAGTTATGAAGTGTAACATTTTTAGAAAAACTGAGCGTCGCAAACATACCATCTTCAATAATATAGTTATTCTCAGAAAGGTTTACCCCTTCACAGAACAGCTCAATATCAATTTCAGATTCTTTGTATTTATCAGGCGGATTTTCTACAAACCATTCAACTTGTCGTGTTAATTTATTTCGTAAATCGATAAGGCTGTCGTTGTAAACAATATGCGGCAAATGTCTCAAGTCAGAGGGGATATCCTCAACATTGCTTGTGAGAAGCACAGTGGATTTTCCTAATGCATGTGCGTAACCAACTTCGTAGAAAACATTTGGGTTTCGGCCTGTCATATCTGCGACAATGAAATCTGCTTTTGAAATTTGATTATAGATTCTTTCAATAAAAGCCTCTTGGAATATTTGTTCGTCCACTCGTTCGCAGTAGGCGCCACCATTATCACATGATTCTTTAATTCCTATTTGATAAACATCGTCAAACTCTTTGCTAAACGGCATCAAAACAAAACAAAAAGGTTTTGGCTTTGTATTGATAATTTCAGTATTACTTTCTTTTTCTGTCATTAATCTCTCTTTCAGTAAAAAGGCTGTGCCTGCCTGAGATCATTCTCACAAAACAGCACCCTATTAGCAAACAGGAAACGCGAAGTTCGCGTTTCCGATCTTATATTTTTCCAAATCTGTGGTAGGTTTGAAATCGGGTATTCAGTTTCAGGGATCGATAGCAGGGCTGGCAGAGAATGACCAAGGAAGAAGCAGACCAAATTACCGCAGTTAAGGTTGAATTAGCTGCTTTAACTGCTGAAATCAGAGAGCAAAACAAAACGCTGTTTGAGATCACGCATCGACACGAAAAAGTGTTATCTGGCGATCATGAGGCACCTGGAATTGGTACTCGGGTTGCCCTTCTTGAAGGCTTCAGTGCCCGAGCAAAAGCGGTAATTGCTGCTGTCGGGCTTACTATTCTCGGCTTGGTTGCCAATGCCATCAAAAGCTTTGTGGGGGCTGAATGATCACGGACGATTACGACTACTTTTTAGCCTGTGTTGCAGCGTTTCTGCTGCTGTTTTGCGGACAGGTGACCCAGGCTGATTTATGTTTCGTGCCTACCAAACCGTTTAAGGATCTTCAGCCAGTGGTTGATATTCCCGATGGTTACCGTCAACAGAACTGGGCTCCCTACGGCGAGGGCTCTTGCGTCCATGCCAGCATGGTCATGATATTACGCTGGCAAGGACACGCAGAGTTGGCGGACTGGTGGCGGAAATCGTTCAACGGCGGTGAGTATCCCGACACGATGAACCAAAAGCTGAATGAAGCGGGAATCAGTTTTGCTGAAACGCGAGACGGTGACGTTGATTTTCTGGAATGGGCGATACGGACGCGGCGTGGTGCCTGTGTGACGATCATGGGCGGGGCTCATATGGTGTGCCTGGTTGGACTCGATGATCAATACGCGTGGATTCTGGACAACAATGACCCGCACAATATCAGCCGTTGGACGCGTAAAGGATTTTTGAACGAATGGCACAACAGCGGCCATCAATGGGCGGTGACTCCCGTATTTGATCCTCCCCCCAGAAAACCAAAGCTGTGATGCTGGAACTCGCTTTTAACTTTCTGATTGTGCTGCCATTGGCGGTGGTAATCGCGTTGCTGTTATGGATCAGTAACAAAGACTTTCTTTTACATTGGAGTGATGACGTTGAAATCTAATCTTAAAATTCTTCTGTTCGGTCTGTTTGTGTTGATGCTGGGAGTGGTGGCGTATGCTGATATTCAGGAACGCGTGATTGATCTGCCCGAGGACGGTAATAAATGGTTTACCTCGCTGTTTCTGCACGATTCATGGCAAAGTAAGCCCCAGGAATCGATGGTTGTGAACGCGTTTGAAACGGATCGGCGACTGATCAGCCTGAGAGATCAAACCATTTTCAACACGTATACCGAATCAGACCCGCACTATCGGGAAACATTTTCGGAAGCGATACCAGAGTTACCGGCAATCACCGTGCAACGTCCCGATGGAACCATCGTGTATAAGGCCAGTGCGGGTAACATTCCACGTTCTGGACCTGCTATCGCTGATTCGATTCAGCGAACCTCACGACGTCGATGCTGGCGTGGTCAGTGTGAACCCGACAACGAAGTTCAGCCTTATCAAGAGCGGGAAAAGAGGGGGCGTCTGCTGCCTCTCGACCCTCTGGGACCAATTCCCGATCTGATTGATATGGGCAATAAGGCGGTAGCTACAAAGCGTTTTTTTGAAGGACCACTGCTGACAGTCCTGGTTGTGATCGGTGGTCTGTTTGTCTTCTTTTTAGGTTACAAAGCAAAGGATTGATTATGGATCTGATGGATATGAACCCGCTAATGGGATTGCTGATATTGGCGGGGCTGTATTTTGCCGGACAGTTCTTGAAGAAAAAAAAATCTGAAACCGGTGGAACTGATAGCGGGTTTCTGGGTGAGACACTGGAAAATCTCACCTCGCTTTCGAGTGCAATGACTGCTGCAGGTTTCAAGCTGCTGCCACAACTCCCAGACGCGTTGATGAAGAATGACCGGGGCTATGTGGATAAGTTGATCAGGCAGTTAATGATGGCGTTTAACAACCCTGAGCAACGGCAGGCAGAACTTGAAGAAGTCTTCACGAAGTTACTGGAAGAAAAATTCAGGGACCCGGATAAACGGCGTTTGTTGTTGGACCGAATTGAACGATTGAGAGCAGCGGAGTCTGCAAAGCCTGCTGTCTGAATGAAGGGGAAGCTTGGGTTTGCCTACGGACATGAAATCAGCGGGCGAACGCCACAGGGCAACAGCGGGTAAGCGTTCCCGCGAGCGTTCCGAGGCAGCTGCTGAAATCGGGCTTCCCCCTGCGGTGGTTGATCCGGCAAGAAAGGAAGCTTGCCGGTTTGACCTGCTGCTATTTTTGACGACGTACTTTCCGCACTCGACCGGCTTAAAACCGTTCAGTGAGGATCACAAACAGGCGATTGAATCAATACAAACGGCAATCCTCTCCGGGGGACGATACCTTAACGCCGTTTATCGAGGATTCGCCAAGACCACAATCAGCGAAAATGCAGCCCTCTGGGCTACCCTGTACGGGCATCGTCGATTTGTGGTGATTGTGGGGGCCGATGAAACAGCGGCTTCTGAAAACATTGATTCGATTAAAACCGAATTACTGACCAACGAACTACTTTATGAAGACTTCCCGGAAGCCTGCTTTCCGATTGTCGAGCTGGATAACAAGTTCCAGCGGTGCAGCACGCAAACCGTCGGCGGTGAATTGACCCACATTAAGTGGAACGCTGACAAAGTCGTGTTGCCCAGTGTTTATGTGAATGATGAAATAAGTGACAGTGGTGGGGCCATCATCCAAGCCAGAGGATTGACGGGCCGCATCCGTGGATTGGCACACAAACGTTCTGATGGAGTGAAACAACGTCCTGACCTGGCGATTATCGATGACCCGCAAACCGACGTTTCAGCGGCATCACCGACTCAGGTTAACAGCAGACTGAAGTTAATACAAAAGGCGGTTCTGAAATTAGCCGGGCACAACTCCACACTCGCGTGTGTGATGAATGCGACGGTGATTGAAGAGGGAGATTTAGTTGACCAGCTATTAGACCCGATCAAACACCCCGAATGGCAGGGTGTCCGGGTGGCGATGGTCAAAAGCTGGGCGAAAAGACACGACGATCTGTGGAAGGATCAATACGCGAGACTTCGCAATTCGTACAACCCTGAATTACCGGGAGACAAAAAACGAGCAGAGGCAGAGGCAACCGTATTTTATCAAGCTAACTTTGAGGCCATGAACGATGGCTGTGAGGTCAGTTGGTCCTACTGCTACGACGAAGAGAACGAAATCAGTGCGATCCAGCACGCCTACAACGCCCTCATTGATGATGGTGAGGACGTATTCGAGACAGAGTATCAGAACAATCCACAACGGGCGGGCTCTGATAGCTTCCAGTTGTTGTCAGTGCGTGAAATCGCTGAAAAGTGTAATGAGTTTGGACGGTTTGAAGTTCCTCCGGATTGCCGCAAATTGGTGATGTCAATTGACGTTCAGCAGAAGGTTTTGTTTTACACTATCCTGGCCGTCTCCGATCAGTTTGACATTTTTGAATTAGACAGCGGGTGTTATCCCGATCAGCGAAAGCAGTTCTTTTCCCTCAAGGATATTAAGCCAACCATTCAACAAAAACACCCAGGGTTGGGATTAGAAAAGCAACTTGAAGAGGCCTTGTTGACGTGCGTCTGGTTGTACCACGGTCAGACCTATCGAAACAAAGCGGGTGAAGAATTCAGCATGGGAACAACGTTGATTGACGGAGCCTGGGGAGAAAGCAATGCGGCGGTGAAAAAGGTCTGTCGTGAGAGTGAGTTTGCTAAGAAATTGTATCCAGCTTACGGGAAAGGCGTGAAAGCTTCTGATTATCCCCTGCTTTCGATCAAACCACAAAAGGGAGAATTTAGACCATCAGACACAACCGTTCCCTGGAGAATGCTACCCAGCGAGGAACGAGGGCAGCGGCATGTGATCTGGGACACAAACAGCGTGAAAACGTTTTTACATAGACGTCTCCTGGTGCCTTATGGGTCACCGGGTTCAATGACACTTTGGAACAAAAAAGGAGGGCATGACTTATATGCAGAGCATTTAAGAGCGGAGTATGCGATTGAAGTTGAGGCCAGAGGGCGGAAGGTGAACGAGTGGAAGATTAACCCAGGCAGGCCAGACAATCACTGGCTCGATACAACGGGCATGGCGATTGTAGCAGCCAGCATTGAAGGGGCTTCCCTACTCGGAAAACCTGCAGCAAGAAAATCAAAACGCAAACGACGCAAAAGGGTAAGTTATCTATGAGCACGACCAAGGCGAGAAAAAAAACGGGGAGACCGAAGGGAAAAAAGACACAGGATTTGCCAGTAGTAGAAATCTCTGCTACTCACTGTCCAAAATGTAAATCGACAGAGAGAACTGGCTACCGGGACGTTCGCACAATGGAGCACTCTGGAATCGCACCGGGCGGATACCCTTACAATTTTATCAGCTGGAAACGCACTGAGTGTTTGAAATGTGGACAGCATCGCATTGACAAAAAATACGAAAACGTGATCTGACGAAACAGGAAACGCGAACTTCGCGTTTCCGATCTATCGTATTTTTAAAAGTGTGGTAGTCTGGTTTTCATGAGTGAAGAAAACATAAAACAGATACTCGATGCTGGTGTGAAGAGCGTGACAACGGACGGGGTAACAACTCAGATGGTTACCCCGTCCGAGCTGCGGAAACGCCTGCGGGAACTGGACCAAGCGGATAAGACCACACGCACGAAGCGACCTGTGGTTTCTACGATCAACCTGGGAGGTGCCTAAGCTTTGCTTAACGGATTGAGCAACGGCATCAACCGGGTTCGTTCTTATTTCGGCTATGACGCAGCCGAACCGAAGAACAAGCGCAAGAATCGGTCTGGTTCGATCAAGTCTGAAGACGCGGTTCTCGGTACGTCTGCTCGCCGGAAAGTGATCAGCACAGCAAACGAAGTTCACCGCAACTTTGCCATTGCTGGCTGGATGATCCGCAAACACCTCGATTACACAACTCAGTTTTCGTTCCAATGTAAAACCGATGACGAGGGATTCAATACCGAAGTCGAAGACTTCATTGAGGAACGATCCAAAAAAGAAAACTGCGACATTGCAGCCCGACATGACTTAGACCCATTCATGCGAATTGCTGAGAGTCGTTGTCTTGTTGATAACGACTCTGCTGTATTACGCCTTGGCTCGGGTCATTCACAGGGCATTGAAGGCGACCGGATTCGAAATCATCCAGAACCAAACAAAAATGATATCTGGGTGCATGGAGTTCGCACCAACAAAGCTGGCAGAGCTTTAGATTATGCGATTTTCAACCGTGGCAGAGGCGGAACGGGATATGAATTTGACCGGACTGTCAAAGCAAAAAACCTCTATCTGCATGGATATTTTGATCGGTACGACCAAGTACGTGGCGTTTCGCCGATTCTGGCCGGTCTGACCGATCTGCAAGACGTTGATGAAGGTTTTGATTTAGGGCTGGCCAAACTAAAGGTAGAGCAGCTATTTGCAATGGCGATATTTCGCGAAGCAACAGAAGGCTTCGGTGGCCCTACTGAGACTGAAGGTGATGATGAAGAAACCGAAGTCGATGAACGAAAATATCAGGTTGACTTTGGGGCTGGCCCAGTCATGTTGGACTTGGACCCAGGCGACCGGGCAGAGTTTTTAAAGTCGGATGCACCGGGCGTAAACACAACCAGTTTTTTGAATTCAGTGATTGCAGTCACACTCAAGTCGTTAGACATCCCGTTTTCATTTTACGACGAAAGCTTCACCAATTTTTTTGGAAGTAAAGCAGCGTGGCAACACTACGACAGGTCATGCGTAACGAAACGGCAACGCAACAGGTCACTTCGTGATTGGTGGATTATTGGTCAACTTCAATGGGGCGTGATCCATAACGAAATCAAGCTTCCGTCTGGAATCAGACTGAAAAAACAGTTCTGGGAGTGGGTGCCTAACGGGATGCCCTGGTGGGACCCGCTGAAAGAAATCAATGGCGATAAAGCAGCTGTCACAGGCGGTTTTGATAACCCCTACGACATCTGCAAGCGGCGTGGAAACAAAAGCTTTGAAGACAATATCAAGCTGACGGCCAAGGCTTATAAGTTTGCAGAAAAAATGGGCGTTCCGTTGGACTTCGGAATTGTGCAAGAAACCGTAGAAGTGGTGGAGAAAGATGCCTGACGTTTCTGAAATCCTGACAAAACCGGTTCAACGTTTTCGATCACGGGTCACACATGGACCGGTCAATTCAATCGATCCAGAAGGCGGTGAAAACGGTGCTGGGATAATCAAAGGCTTTTCTGTAATCACACGGGGAGTGGCTTTAGGCCATCAAATGTGGTGTGACTCTGTTTTTATCGAGCAATGTAAACAGGCCTTGAACGCTGCTGAAAAAGGATTGAAAAGCCGTTGGACACATCCTGGTTTGTCTGCTGACGGAATGGGCAAGCAACTTGGAGACGTAAAGGGGGGCGAGTCCAATGGCAATCAGCTTTTTGCGGACTTGCATTTTTACAAAATTGCCCACAAGGCACCTGATGGCGATTTAGCCACTTATGTGATGGAGTTTGCAAAAGATCATCCAGATAAATTCGGTTCTTCAATCGTTTTCATGGGGGACCAGCAAGCACAAGAACAATTCATGCTGGAACACACCAATTCAGAAACAGGGTCATTCGAAAGCCCAGACGAGGACAACGTTAACAACTACATGCATTGTCGGCTGAAAGAACTTTACGCGGTTGACATCGTTGATGATCCAGCCGCAAACCCAGGGGGGATGTTCAGCCGTGGGCAAGAAATCCCCAACAACGCCGAAGCGTTGTTGAATTACGCGTTACATGTTGAAGGTGCTGAAAAGCCTTCAACGTTTGATTTTGGAATTGATCCAGACCGGTTTTCGGCTTTCCTGGATCGGTATTTGGACAATCACAATTTAAAAATCATTTCAAATGAGGAGCTAAAGCAGATGCCAACAGGCAAAGAGGAATCAGAAAAATCAGAACTTAACGTCGATGAAATCCGGTCGCAAATCATCACTGAATATAACGCGAATATGAATCGTTATATTCAAAAATTTGGAGCTGAAAACGGGGCGAAATGGCTGGCTGAAGGTAAGTCTTACTCTGAAGCATGCGAGCTGCACATTGACGAACTCAACAAGCAGCTGGCTGCTAAAGATGAAGCTTATGCCGAGCTGCAGAAAAAGTTTGATTCCATCGACCTGGGTGAAGATACCCCGCTGGAATCGGGCGAGGCCAAAGGTGGAAAAGGGAAAAAAGAACTAAAGGACTTGTTTCGCGTTCCCGCCCTAAATTGATCATCGTGCTTTAGCTCTGTCGTAAACGTAAATCATATTTTGTTTGAATAAAGGATTGGAAAAACATGGCCAATGTTTATCATGGTCTGGCCGAATTGCTCATGCTCAACAATGAGAATCTGGCCGATATCGAAGTGTCAGACATTGTAAACGGTGCGCCGTTTTTGGCTGCTCTGGAAGCAACGGAAGCGAGCAACGGAACGAACCACAGTTACTTGAAACAGACCGGGGCACCGGTTGTCGGGTTTCGTTCCCCAAACACGGGGACGGAAAACTCGATTTCGACTGACACTGAAGTTGAAATCGCCTTGAAGATTCTGGCCGCTTCCTGGGGCGTCGATCAGGCAATTGCCAAAAAGAACAAGAAAGGTGGCGTTGACGGATTCATTAGCCGTGAATCAATGCGTCATATTGCGGAGGCACTTTTTGAGGCCGAAAAGCAGTTCATCTATGGAACTGATAATAAGGCCGATGGTTTCGAGGGGTTGGTTGATGCAAGCACCATCGGCTCTTTGGCAGGCGAGATGGTTGTGAACGCAGGCGGTTCAAATGACAGTTCTCAAACCAGTGTCTTTCTTGTTCGGACTACATCGGACCTGCGAAATGTCACCGTGGTTGGTGGTAATGGTGGGAATATCGAAATCGGTGAAACCGTTCTTCAAAAGGCAGACGACGGGACCGGGAAGTTTTACCCTGAATTGTGGACACCGATTGAGGGTTGGCTGGGTCTGCAAATCGGGTCTAAATACTCAGTGGGCCGTATTGTGAACCTGGAGACTGGTGGAAATCATCTGAACGATGATTTGATTTATCAAGCCAGGTCTATGTTCCCGGCAGGGCGAAAACCGAACCTGTTGGTCATGAATGGCACTTCTCTTGAGGAGTTGCGGAAGTCTCGCACGGCAACAAACGCGACTGGGGCACCTGCTCCAACGCCGGAAACCGCTGCTGGAATGACTATCGTTGAGACCGATGCGATTGTTGACACGGAAGAATTAGTTGCCTGATGAGCGTCATTGAGAACGTTCTTGCTGTGGGACTTCAGGCTGGTTTGTCATTATCGGCAACCAGCCTGACCTACACGCAAGGCGACAACACGATTGAGGATTTGAAGGGAACACAGGGTTCAACAGACTGGCGAACCACGGACAGTGACGGTTTCCCGTTACGCAAAACCAGTGTTGACTGGCTTGTCAAAGCTGCTGACCTGGTAGTTGGTGGAAATCCAGTTCTGCCGAAACGAAACGATTTGATTACACGGGTGCTTGGTGGCGTCTCTCGGGTGTATCAGGTCTTACCGTTTGGCGATGACGAGCAGGAATATCGGTTTATGGATGCGGGGCGAACCATGCTTCGCGTTCATACCAAGTTGATGACAGAGGACGAGGTTTGACAGTTTCGGTTGATGACATTGCAGAGGCGGTTTCCACCGATATCAACGGTCACGATTTCGGCGAATCGTTCACGACTGAGATTGCCTACATCCTCAAAAAGAGTATTGAAAACACGCGAGAATTAACGGCGGTTGTGCTGCCCAGAGATGAAGACTCAGAGCCGAAAACACGGCAAAAAGACTTATTTACATTCGTGGTTGATGTGGCTGTATTGCGTCCGGCAACATCAATAGAGCCAGCAGCGATTAAACCGTTTCTGGTACTGCCCAGATCAGTCAGAGACTTTTTAAAGAGGTCAAAACCAGCGGGGGCAAGCTGGGTGCAATCGACACTGAAAACGCCGTACAGCTACGACGTGTTGAACGCAGACAGCATTCTCGTTTCAGTCATTCAAAACAGGTACACGTTGATTCAATGAGAGTCGGTTACAGCGTCAAGGGTCTGGAATTCAGTTCTGAATCTGTAATCAAAGAGGTTCGCAAGGCTGGTAGAAAGATTGCCTACAAAGCCGGTGGCCTGATTCGGATGATTTCGAAACGCAAGCTGCGTAAAGCACGCCAGAAACGCGTTTCGGAGTTGACTGACGAAGAAAAGCAGATTTACGAGAAGAAGAAAAAGCGGGCAAAAAGACTGGGTCAGCCCCGTCCGAAACGCCCATTGAAACCGTCTGATCCATTCGAACCGCCACGGCTTCGAGACGTTAAGTCGGCTTTGAAATACCTGTTGTTTTTTGCGGTTGGCAAAGACAACGACGTTGTGATTGGTCCCCAGCGGGCAAAGTCGGGGATTGCGGGAGTACTGGAACACGGCGGAACGTCAAACGGAAAACACATTGAACCCCGTCCATTTATGGGGCCATCGCTCGAAGAGGCGAAACCAAAACTGGACGATTATTGGCAGAACTCGGTAACAAGGTAAGGGAGTGACATGACAACCGGTTTAGATATGTATTTGTATTTTGACGAAGCAGGCATGGGGAATGGAACCTGGTCTGAGTGTGGCGATGTGGGAGACGTCAATGTTCCCCACGCTGCCAATAAATCAAAACGCAAGGTGCGGAAGAACAAGTACGAGCGAACGGTGATGGGGCAATTTGTAACCCAGGTGACTTTCTCGCTGGTTTACACCAAAGCCGACCCGATTTTCGAAATGCTACGCGACGCGCATCTTGGCAAATCAATCATTGGTGTGGCGGCTATGACTGGCCCCATTGATGAAGTCGGCAGTGAGGGCATGCAGTACGACTGCCACGTCACTGACTTTCCTATGAATCAACCGCTTGAAGAAGATTCGATGATTGACATCGTCGTTGAGCCTGCAGCGGATGCAGCAAACGACCCGGCATGGGTTGAAATTTCATCTTAATCGAAAGGCTGAAACTAATGTTGAAAGTTGGCGACAAACTGAAACAGAAGGTGATGGTTGACGGAAAACCAAAAGAAATCACCGCCGTAGTCAAAGGCCTCAAACCAAAACAGAAGCCTGAACAATCCCCCGAAAAAACGAAGGAGCAATAACCCTTGGCAAGTTTCACAGATACACAAGAACGTGAATGGGTGATTGAAATCACTCTCGGTGTAGCCCGCAAAGTCAAAAGCGAAACCAACGTAGATTTGCTGGCCGCTTTGAGGAACCCGGAATCGGCTAACAAGCTGATGCAAAAACTGGCAGATGACCCAGAAAGTCTGGGGCAGGTGATTTACGTTGCGGCGAAGTCTCCTGATGAAGGATTAACCGCTGACGATTTGTTTGACGCGTTGGACCATGAAGCGGCGAATGCAGCTTTCAACGCACTGGATGACGCAATGACGGATTTTTTCCCGCCCCAGGTCCGGGGGCGATTGAAGAGAGCCAAGAAGCGTGTGAAGGACATCATGCAGACAGAGAGCAACCGGAATCTGGCGGAGATCGACGAGGAGATCGACAGCGAGGAATTCGAGCAGAAGATTCTGGAATCGATCCGTGGAAAATCGTCTACAGCGTCGCAGGCCAGTTAGGCGTTGACCCGCTGCCCTACACGTTACGTGAATTGCTATGGATGCACGAGGGCAAGCGGTCGAATGAAGGACAGAGTTTGAAAAGTGTGTTGGCAGCCATTTACAACATCGCCATGTGGCGACCAAAAGACAAATGGTTTACAGCCAACGATTTCAAGGATGAGGCTCCCCGTAAAAAAACGGGGAGACAGGCCATCGAAATGATGGCGGCCATGATGGGGGTCAAGGTTGGCGAGTCCGGGAGCGATTAGAGCAGGCAGAGCTTTTGTGGATTTATACACAAAAGATGCCAAGATGCGCAAAGGGCTTGCCAACGCCCGTCGGCACCTCAAAGCCTTCGGTGGTTTTGTTAAAAAGACCGGGGCCAACATGGTGCTCGGTGGTGCGGCAATCGCGTTGCCGTTCATTATGGCACTGCCGATCTTTGCTCAATTCTCTGACAAAATGTCAGAGGTTCAAGCTATCACCGGGGCAACCGGTGCCGAGTTTGTCCTTCTAAACGATACCGCAAAACAACTGGGAAGCACCACGTCGTTTTCAGCCAGCCAGGTTGCAGACGGCATGAAGTTCCTCGGTATGGCTGGCTTTGAAACCAAAGAGATCATAGCCGGTATCCCAGCGGTACTGAACCTTGCGCGGGCTGGTGCGCTCGAACTGGGGGTGGCAGCAGACATTGCCAGTGATGTTGGCTCTGCCTTTGGGATGGCAGCCGATGAAATAGGCCATCTGGCTGACGTCATCGCTACGACGGCGACGAGTGCCAACACGTCCGTTGAAATGATGGGCGAATCGTTCAAGTTTGTTGCCCCTGTGGCAAAGGCTGCTGGTCAATCACTGGAAGAAACAGCGGCGGCAATCGGTCTGCTCGGTAACAGTGGTATCAAAGCCAGCATGGCCGGCACTGACCTGAAAAATATTCTGATTGCATTTGTCAAGCAGAAATCAGCGTTGTCAAAATTCGGCGTGAGTGCCGCTGATGCACAAGGCCGGATACGTCCCCTGCTGGATGTGATGCGTGAATTAGGACAAGCAACCAACGGGTTGTCTGAGTCTGAAAAGCTGGCATTCTTCATGGAAACCTTCGGCAAAATCAGCGGAAAATCTGCTTTGATTTTGGCGGGGTTAAACTCTGAAGTTGACACCATGCGTGGCAAACTCGCCAATGCTGACGGGGCTGCTGCCCGAATGGCAAAGGTCATGGATGATAACCTGGGCGGTTCATTCCGTGGCCTGTTATCTGCGATGGAAGGCATGGCCATTTCATTGATTGAACAAGTCTCAGACCCTCTCCGGGATGTGATTGGGTGGATAACGGTTGCGTCGTCTGCCACTTCGAAATGGATGCAGGAGAATCAAGGATTGGTCAGAACGGTGGCCCTTCTCAGTGCGGGATTGATCATCGGTGGTTCTGCCCTGTTTCTGATTGGTGGTGCTGCTTTACTGGCTGGAGCTGCAATAGGTGGGCTGTCTGCTTTGATTACAGGACTGGGAGCGGTGGCTGGGGTTGTTGTATCACCTGTCGTTCTCATTTCCGCTGCCCTTGTCGGGGCCGTCGGTAAGTTGCTTTATTTCACTGGTATTGGCGGCAAGGCGATCAACTGGATTCAAAACCAGTTTTCAGGACTAGGGGAAACAGTCGGCAACGTGTTCGGTGCCATCAAAAGAGCAATGGCAGCCGGTGACTATAAAAAGGCGGCTGAAATTCTCTGGCTTGGAATTGGAGTGGCTTGGCTCACTGGCTCTACTCAGATAATGGGTTATGTCGATTCCTGGAAGCATTCGTTTCTCGACGTCTGGTATTCGACCAATGATGCCGCATCAAAGTATTTCATTGATATGTGGGCTGATGTCAAAGGAGCGTGGGAGGGCTTCACACGATTCATCGGTGATACGTGGGACATCACCATTGGTGGAATGAAAAAGTCAGTGGCAGCCCTGCAGGAATTCCTGGCAATTCAGCAAATCGAGTTGAAATATGGAGACGATCCCAGCAAACAGTTGATCAAGAACGCTGCCATTGCCGGAGTGAAAACCGCTTCATCGATAGCAAATCAGAGGACGCAATCTGAACAAGAGGCTGCGATTGCTGACCGTACGAATCAGTACAAAGCGGCGGTGAAAAATATCGAGGATACGCGTACCGGTGCAAAAACAGAAATTGATGAGGCAGCCCAGCGACGTGACGATGCCCGCGAAAAAAAGCTCATTCAAGACCGTGTGAAAGCCAATGCTGAATTACTGGCAGCAACCCAGGCACTGAATGACGCCATGCAGGAAGAAGAAACCACGAACGCCGAAACCAAAACCGAACAGGCTGCCAAAGCGGCTTTGGCTCCCGGTGGAGCGATCGACAGTGCAAAACAATCAATCAGCGGTGGAAATGGTGACCTGAAAACACAAGAGGGAATGGAAGCCATTGCCAGACTGATCAACATGTCTGGCGAGGGTTCATCCGAAGAGGAGCAATTAAAAGAGTTGCGATTGATCAAAGCGGCTTTACTGGGGCAAAAGTTAAAAGTAGCGAGGGTGTGACGTGGGAAAGTTTGTAAAACAGTGGGATCTGGCTTTTGACGACTCTGCTGAAGTCAGAGTTGGTCCAGAGCGAAATTACACGCACGTTTATGATGTGATCCTAGACACGGTTTATCGTGATGCATGGTACATCCTGACGTACCCCAAGTGCCCCAAGCTAGGCAGCCCGCATCAATTTGACGGTGCGGCGTATGTTGTTTCTGTCTTCCCCGAAAGAGTCAAAGACACGGAACAATGGAAAGTCACGGTCAAATGGTCAACCCAGATCGATGATCCAAAGCACGACGCGAACCCGTTAAACCGTCCGGCAGTGATCGACATTGACAGCACGATTGAAAGCGTCACCACGTTCTTTGATGCCAAAGGGGAACTGCTGCTGAATACAGCAGGTGACTTAATACCCGGCCAACGTAGCCTGCCGTTTCTGACAGTGACCATCAAAAAGAATCTTGCAAGGTATCCCGACTGGATGTGGTATTACAACGGGACTGTCAACGAAAACGGAATCACGATTCGCAAACACAAGTTCCCGCCCCGTACTTTGCGGGTGGAGCATATCGGGTCACCGGACCTGACTTTTGAAAACGGGACGTATTACTACCCATTCACTTACACCATGAAGTCGGACCCCCGCACCTACGACGAGGTCCGCATTAATCAGGGTTTTCATGAGCTGGTTCCAGACGGGTATACCGTGAATAAAAGCGGGACTGCTGAAAAAGACTTTAAGAAAAAACGCATCACGATAGGCACTCCCCCAGAATATCCCTCTGAAAAGCAATATCTGGATGAGAACGGGCGGTATCTTCCGAACCCCAAACCAAAAGACATTGTGGTTCTGAAACGACGAATTGAAATTGAAAAAAACTTTAGCAAACTGATTTTAAAGTAGGGCGAAAATGAAAGACTTAGTATGGATTGGTGGGGCTCCCGCCGTTGCACAGGTTGACACAATCGCGTTGCCTGCTGACATTGAAGGCGGGCAGATATTCAAGGCGACGATTGGACGTAAAACACTGAAGTACACGTTCCCCGATGGACCATTGCGGGTGGAAGTTGCAGGAGCGATTGTTGACCAGTGGAACGAATCTGAAATACCTGAGTTCGCTGAAATTTCGGCAACTGATCAAGGTGATGGGAGCTTTACGCTGACTGCCGACAATCCCGGTAAACCGTTCATCGTGAATGTAATCATCGGGACCGGGGCAAACGAAATACAGGTTGTCACACTGATCAACTCCCCCACCGGTGGAACGTTTACTCTCACTTACGATGGCCAGACCACTGGCAATATTGCCTATACTGCGAGTGCGGCAACCATCCAGACGGCTCTTGAAGCGTTGTCTAATATTGGCGTTGGTGATGTTGTCGTGACTGGATCCGCAGGTGGTCCCTGGACGATTGAATTTACCAACGCTTTAGGCTCAACCGATGTGCCTGTTTTGATTCCAGATGACTCACTACTGGAGGGGACTAATGAAGAACAGGTTATCACGCTGGTCAGTGCGACCGGTGGAACCTTTACCCTCTCGTTCGGTGGACAGACTACCGGTGCGATTGCCTATAACGCCAGTGCGGCAACGGTCGAAACGTTCTTAGAAGCATTAAGCACCATTGGGGCCGGGAACGTTTCCGTCTCTGGTTCTAACGGCGGACCTTGGACAGTGGAATTTATCGGTGAATTACGAGGAACCAATGTTGATTTCATTACGCTTGATGGTTCCAGCCTGACTGGGGTGCTGGATGTTGATGTCAGCGAAACCACGCCGGGCGGCGGCGGATCAAACGAGCGGCACATTGTTCAAGCTGGACTGGCTGATAATTCCAGTGTTAATGGGGGAATTGTGATTTCTGGTGATTCAGACGTTACCGGTGGAACGTTCGACTTCACGATTAACGACGGTCTTCAGGATTTTGTTGCACTGACCGACATTCCCTACGATGTGACAGTAGCAGAATTTCAGGCCCTATTAGATGCTGAACTGATCGCGTGGGGGCTTAACTATCGTTATCGTGTTTTTGTCGCACATCAATACACGACTGACCCCGTGGGAGATGATAAATTAAGCGATAATGCAGGCATGATATTGCAGGTGGATTCAGCTTTGGGTACGCTCACTCTGTCCGTTGATCTGGATGGAACGAACCTGACTGGTGGGTCTTACAGTAGTTTCATTGATAGCATTGGTGCGGGGATGTATTATGGCGATTCCTCCGACTATGGCGACGGCGCCGGATCGTGGAAGCTTTTGATTGACGGTAACGGCACGGATGACCTTTCACCGACGATCAGCGGTGCCGACTTAAAAACCGCCATTGAAGGAATTGCCGCCGTTGGTGCTGGCAATGTTGCCGTTTACGAGTTAGGCGAGGGGCAAGGCTTCAAATTTGGTGGCGGTTTCGTCATCGAATTCATCGGCGATCTGTCCAATCAGGCGACCGGATTTACGATCACCACTTCGAAAAGCGTTGATTCAGATTTGAACCTGCAGGTCTGGACCGGCTACACAGGATCGTCCGGTACTGGTGAAGTGCAAACACTGACCATTTCCGGTTCTCCTGTCAGTGGAACGTTTGCCCTGAGTTACGGCGGGGACGATACCGCACTAATCGCCTACAATGCCGACGCATCAACTGTAGAAACGGCGTTGGAAGGATTGCCCAGCATTGGGGCTGGTAACGTCGTCTGTGGCGGTGGTGCTCTGCCTGGTTCCCCGATCACGATTACGTTTGCCAACGCTCTAAGCGGTGAGGACTTGGAACTGGTCGAGGCGATCTATGGAAACGTGATTGAGTCGGTACAAGGATCTGACACACCAGCGGTGAAAGTCACGACCTCACAAACCCCTGTCACGCACAGCACGACGACGGAAAGCGAAGGGCCGCACGACTGGAACACAGCAGCCAACTGGGACGTTATCGAATTGCCTGCTGACGATGACAACGTTTTTATCGTTGATGGTTCTGACATCCTGTACGGGCTGGATCAAAGCACGGTCACTTTGAATCGTCTTGAGATCCGCAATAGTGCCACCAAGATTGGGTTGCCTCGTCGCAACGACAGTTTCTATGAGTACCTTGACCGGTTCCTCAAAATCGGTGCGGCTGAAATTGTTGTTGGTCTGGGCGATGGTAACGGCAGTGCTCGCATCAATCTTGATATTGGATCGTCCAGCCCCGTTATTGAAATCCATGATTCGGGAACCGGCGAAAGCGGCGAGCAGTCGGTTCAGGTCATCGGCGTCAACGCGGTGAATACTGCTGAGCTTTTGATTCTGGGCGGGGAAGTTGGAATAGCCGTTCTACCAAAACAGGAAGCACATTTTGCATTGGTCACGATGCGTGAAGGCAACCTGACCACAGGCAGCAACGTGAAGATTCTGAAGTGGAACAAAACAGGCGGAGACGTTCAATCCTATCAAACCACGATTGACGGTACGGTGACTCTATGACAGAAGGCTACCTACTGGAACTTGATTTTATCAAGCAGCTGAAAAAGGTGGTTACCTGGTTCAAACAGCAGGGCGGGCAACCCAAGCTGACTGTTCAACCAGAGCGAAACATGGTCGGTGGGCGTCCTCCGATTCGCTATATCACGAAGGTTCCTTACTCAACTTGTATCATTAAAAAGCGTTCTGTGAACAGCTACGACCTGGACGGGGACGAACGAGTTGGTCAGGAATATTTGGTGATGGTGGACGGGGACAATCCGATTCCGGTTTTCCTCACTCACTATGAATTCAACGGCAACCAAAAGCAGATGATTGAATTTGTCGGCGATAACATCAATGGCGAAATTAAGTTAATTTTAGGCGGCAATGAAACTGATTTTATTTCACTGGTTGCAAAAGACGTCACGAGTGAAAACATTACCGCTGCTCTGGAAAAGCTTCCCAGTATTGGCGAAAGCAACATGCGAGTCTCCATCTTTCCGGGACGATGGCTGATTGAATTTGTTGGCGATCTGGCTGGAACTACTTTAGACCTGTTCGAAGTCGACCTGCATGAAGACGCCGAGTTTCAGGTTCATGTATCCGAAACCATGTGGGCAGATAGCAGAGAAGAGGCTGAGGTTCATTACCCTATCAAGCTAATCGGTGAATACGATGGTGACGACAACGCAATTAACGATGCGGTGGCAGCGGGATCAATTGGGACTGCGGAGTGGTTCCCCGGCATCGGCTACGTTTCAAACCTCAATGAATGTAGAGAGTACAACGGCGATGGAACCCCGAACCTGTAAGGCTGATTGATGTGTAAACAAAGTAATTGCCCAATGTCGCTGTTGAAAAAACAGTGTAAGCGGAAGCGATTCCCCTGCGGTCGCTGTGGGGCCAGGATCGTCAACGCTGGCCTGCAGTGGGAGATCTCGATTCCGAAATATCTACAATGGTTTTACATGGACCCGTTGATGCTGTCCGTGAATGGGAGTGCAACGGTTTCGCCTCTTGTGACCAATGCCTCGAACCGTCTGCCAAATTTCGATTACGAAATCCAAGCTGATTCACCATGCAAATTTAATGGACCTGGAATTAGTGAAACAACAGGGCTTTTTGTTGTTGGCACAACACCTGCCGATTATGGGGCATTTGTTCAAGACTTCGAGTGGCAACAGCATGATGAAGGCTACGACGGCTGGAATATTTTTAGTCGAAGTCACAGCATATTGATCAGCTGGAAACCAGCCGAAGTGGATGAGTCTAGCGGGGATTTGATCACACCTGGAAGCTGGCAGATTGATTTAACAATTGTTCAAGCCGTTCAGGCTCATATTTTAGATTATGACGAAGATACGGGCGAAACGGGTTTCTTCAATTTAGCGCGTGGTGGTGAGCTAATAAATATTTTTGGTGGACCTGCAAACGTGGACCCTTTAGCGTCTAGTGGCAATGCGGCGAGGATACGTCACACTTATTACCCTCCCGATGATTACGATTGCCTGTCAAAATCAACTGTCCGTTGGACGCGAGAAATACCAACGCTTCCGGCGTTGTACGGTGGTTACAACGTTGAAACACTACCCAGCGATTACCAGTGGCCATCGAATTTTCCAACCCACTCCGACGGCGTTCTCAGGAGTCACACCGGGCCATTTTTCCCTGTTGGTTTCAAGCAAAATTTAGATATTTACTATGCCCCTCCTTACCTGGATGTGAGACACACAAAGAAATGATCAGCACCAAAGAGAAACAACAACTCTGTCAGTCTTGCCCGCATCGTCGAAACTATTACTGCCAGAGACATGACGACGAAGTAAAACGCGTCATCAAAAATCGCGAGACGTGCGAGGGCTGGGGGAACGTTCCCAAGCCTGAGGCCAAACCGGCAACCGCAATGGGTGAAACAATCCGGTTGGGCTTTTGTATGCCCAACATGGCAATGGGTGGCGTGACTCGATTGCTGTTAACAATGATGAATGCCCAGGTGAAACACGGCTTTGAATGGTCGGGTGTTGCCATCGGTGACGCAGCGGTGTTCGACATGGAGACGGCAAAACGCGTCCTGCAGCATTGCCCCATTTATTGCACGGTTGACGATCCGAAGTTTGAAGGGCTGGTGACGATTGTTTCCAACGCCTGCCAAACCATCGTCGATCAATCCGACGTCGTCAATTTCTGGGGTTACATTGAAAGCAACGCCGAAATTGATTCCACCGACTGGGACGCCAAACCCATGCTGGTTGTTTCGCACGGTCAATGTGAGTGGACCCGCAAGAACCTTGCTGTAAGCTTCTCCAAGGGCTCAAAACATATTCCGGTGGCAGTGTCAGAGGCGGCGGCTGAAAGCTATCTGGACCTAACACAGGACGACGTGCGGGTGATTTATAACGCCGTTGAATTCTCCCGTTGTGCTCCCGCCCGAGACCGTGACGAGGTACGTCGGGAATGGGGCATTGCTCCGGGGGTTAAAGCCGTCGGATTTATCGGGCGGTTTGCGATGGACAAAAACCCGATGGCAACGGCAAAGGCGGTTGCGGAACTGGGTGAAGGATATCACGCCGTTTATGTCGGTGAAGGCTGGCAAAGCGAGCAAGTCATTGCTGAAGCAAAAGCGCTGTGCGGGGATCGGCTCACCGTTATTCCCCGCGTTGAGGATGTGGGAACGGTGCTGGCTGCCTTGGATTGCGTGGTGACGGCTGCCACGTATGAGGGTGGGCCGTTGGTGGCGGCGGAGGCCTGGCTTGCGGGCTGCCCAGTGGTGTCGACTCCATCGGGCATGATCCCAGAGTTGGAGCGGGATCACGGTCTGTTGACGTATGGTGTTTCCAATGACCCGACAAATCGTTGGTTGAAAAATGCTGTACTGGCTGCTTTGGAAGGTGACGAACGCGTTGAACGGGCTCGTAAGCTTGCCTGGAACCTGTTCTCGCCTGGGCGGATGGTTTTAGCCTATGAAGCGGCAATCAGGGATGCACTGAAGCCACAGCCGGTTGAAGTTCAAAAACGGGGATTCATTGAGAATTTGAAAGGGTGGCTGAAATGCTGGTCAACCGCAGGTTGAAAATGGTTTTCATGCATGCACCGAAATGTGCGGGGCTGGCTTTGAGTCACTGGCTCACAGAGCACTACGGGTTTTCCGATTACGCGAAACCGGATGAAATCTGCCCGGAAGGGGGCGTCATTGAACGTCACCGATACACGCTGCCCGATGATTGCCGGGGTTATGAAATCATCACGTGTGTGCGTGAACCGTTTGAGCGGTGGGAGTCGTTCTATCTGTACTACTGCCTTCAGCTGGGAGTGAATGAAACGTTTGATGCGTTCACGCGAACTCGGTTGGACTGGTTGCCCCTTCAGAGCGAATACACGCGTTCTGCTGCGTATGTTCTGCGGGTTGATCAATTAGACCGGGAAGTATTGCAACTGCCGTTTGTGGGGCATCCTGTGCCCGAGATTCCGCGTCTGAATGTATCAAGGAACGCGGCAGAATACGAACGGGTGAAACAGCAGATTGAATGGACGGCAGAATTGAGGGCTCTGGTGAGCCAGCGGTTTGATTCTGACTTTTGGATTTGAAAAACGAGAACGTCGGCTGCGCGAACAACCGACGTTCCCTAACTACGAGCGGACCTGATTGGAGGTCACAACACGCAGTATTTCTGCAAAAGGATTTGTTGTGATTACAGGGAATGGTTTAACACTTGGGAAGTATCGTCAACTTGAATCGGTTAAGTTGAGTCTGGGCAAGCCGTATTATGAATCGAACGGTATTGTCATCTATAACGGCGACACGCTGGAATTAAGCAGCAATCTACCACCAAATATCTTTGATGCCTTGATCGTTGATCCGCCGTACTGCTCGGGGGCTGCTGGCAGTGCCGTTGGTGCTGATCCATCGGCGAAGTATTGCCACAGCGGCAACACGGTGGGCCGTCCGACGTTCGGCGGTGACTTCCGGGATCAACGGTCGTTCAAGTATTGGTGCTCGCTGTGGATCGCCCAGGCACTCAGGGCGTGCAAAGATGCGGCATACGGTTTGGTCTTCACCGACTGGCGACAGCTGGCAACGATGATTGACGCACTGCAGGCGGGTGGCTTCTGCTACAAAGGGTTGATCAGTTGGGACAAAGGCGGCGGAGCGAGGGCACCTCACAAAGGGTACTTTCGCCATCAGTGCGAGTTCATCCCGTGGGGCATCAAAGGCAAGGTACCGAAACTGAAAGACCGGGGACCGTTCCCAGGCTCGTATTCAATCGGTGTGAAGCAGAACGACAAGCACCACATGACCGGCAAGCCAACGCCGTTGATGCAAGGCCTGGGGCAATGTGTGCCTGTTGGTGGACTGGCGTTTGATCCGTTCTGTGGATCGGGAACCACGCTGGTTGCATCGGTCTTAGAAGGACGTGGGGCTATTGGTTTTGAAGCGTCCGAAGAATACTGCGAGATCGCTGCCCGTCGGGTGGATGCTGCCCAGCGGGGCGAGTTGATGAAGTTTCAGCGGGAGTAAGCAGTAGCAATTGTGCATTTATTCTTGTTTTTTTAGCTCTTCTACTTGTGTGGGCGAAAAATCCACTTGAGTGCAAACCGATATTATTTTCTCAATATTTAACATATCGTTTTTGTCTGATGTATTGATTAGATAAAAGAGCTCCCCATTCTCGTGATGGACAGAAATCCCTGTCCCTTCTGGAATAGCCTTTTTAATAGCTTTAACTATTAATTCTAAGGTACTTTCTTTTAGCTCATCGTCTGCTATTTGGAATTCATCGCTATTGTTTTTGATATTTTCGTGATTCTCTTCTGTCGTATCTACAGTGCTATAGAATCTATCATTTTCAGACCCGATAAATATATTGTAGACATTCGTGCTGATTGGTTCATTTATATTGCTTATCGGAACTGTGAGCAGTAACCGATTTTCAACCATTTCACCCTTGTAATTTAGAGATAAATGATAGGCCCTGGGGCGTGTTCTCTTTCTCTCCATCCTTGGTCTTGTCGATTGTAAGGTTAATAGTAAGAATGAAGAGAGAGATGGGTCGAAAGCGACCCAAAGGCCCCACAGACAAGCAGCAATAGTAACTAGAATAATTAATGTATCCATAATGAAGTTATCGTAACTTAAATCGTTGCCGTTTTTTGATAAATTCTATAGCTAAGGATCAATGAAACCAGTCCGAGAGCAAATGTTGAATACAACAATATGTATTCATTCATCTTAACTGTTTTTACCTCGGTCATTATTCCGAGGGATATAAACAAGCCATAGAGAACAAGAAAAAATGTAGCCGTATTGACATTTCTACTTTTCCAGTCCCTAATTTCAGCAGTAAACTTACGAACCGGAATATTATTTATCTCGTTAAGGCTAGTTGCATGTAGCACTATTCCAAAAGCGACTAAGTCAACTAAGCTGAAGGCATCAATTCGAATTGAATTGTCTAAAACAATCCAGATAATTAGTCGGCAGGACACTGGAAGAAGAGCAATTAGAACACTGAAATAAAACCAATTCATCTTATTGTTCATTGCTTATAAAACCCCAATTCGACACACCATCTTGAGAATACTTTTTAACGTAGTTACTGATTGAATAGATTTTGATATATACAGCAGAACACATAAATATGCACGAAGAATCACCTTGAATCAAGGCATAAAATACAAGTAATGAGCAAGTTTGTCTTGATATCGTTCACAGTTCTCCTGTTTCCACTCCCAGCGCACGCCGAACCCACCACCGTTATTCACATCCTGAACTGGCACTACGTCTCCCCGGACGTATTCGCGACCGACCTGAAAGAGCAAGACAGCACTCTCACTCAAGAGCAGATTGACCAGCAGTATCACGAGTTCCTGGGTAGCGTGGAGGCGATCCAAAAACAGCAGATGAAACTGCTCCGGCGATTGATCAAAAAGCACAAGCTAAAAGCCGTCTACATCGAGGGGCTGACCGAGAAGAACCACAAAGATGTAATGAAGTCGATTGAGTCGATAAAAGAGTACGAAAAAACCAAGGATGACCCACCTGATGTAATCCTAGAGTTTTTGACGGGGCAAGATAAGTTGGTCATCGGTGCCGCTGGTCGGTTGGTGGTGAAAGGTGAGCTCAAAACCTTGCTGCCTGCTGAAGACGCAAAGGCCTTTGAAGCGGCGGACCCAGTGCGGGCTGATGGAACGGTCGTATTCGATAAGAAGGCCGACGAAGCCCGCGAGGACGCGATTGTGCGGAACCTGCTGAAGGCTGACGGCGTCGTTGTTATCACTCTGGGCGGGGCTCATGACCTGTCTGACAACCTCAAGCGGCTTGCCAAGGGTTGCAAGTATGAACGGGTGGCTGTGCCGAAGCATCGAGGGGTTGCACAGTAGTGTTTTTTTCTGTACTCTGCCTGCAACAGGAAATCACCACATGTACACCATCGAAATTGAAGTTTCACTTGATTTCCCTAGTATTTATTAAATAATTCAATAGTCAGAGTAACAACAAACGTATTCTATTTTAGACAATCTATAGACACAGACGATGTTTGATTAATAGAGCAAGATACACCTTTAAAATTTATGTTTTTTACAGATACCCCCAGAACATTCTGGCATAATGCTGTATCTGTAGTCTTAAACATAAGAAAAATAATTATTTCCACATACTTGATAGAGATGCAAAATGTTCTTTTTTGATATATTTGGTGCGAATTCATCTTCCTTTCAGAAGAACGAAAAGCCCAAAAGGCTCACATACGGTGTGTTTGAAGCCACTAAGCCCAAAAGGCTCACATATGGTGTGTTCGAAGCCACTAAGCCCAAAAGACACTCTTTTGAGAGATTTGAAAAAGATTTTTGTAAAAAAAATCATTTCGAGGCGGTGATTGTAAATGTAGACGAGTGTCCCGCTAGTGTTACAGAAAAAGGGAAAGGGTATAGCAAGCGTTGTAAGACAGTTTATATAGTATCCAATGACGTTGAACTCAATGCCATGAGAGCTCATACAGCGAACCTGAAGAAACGGCCTCTACTTAATTTAGATGCTGGCACTAATGTCCCCCTAGTAGATTTTCAAATAGACACTGATGAGTCTTTAGCTGATGACACGATTAAACTATCTTCCGATACAATAAATGTCGGATCCTGTCTGGAATCAGCTATGGAGCAATTTGGGGACAACTTAACAACCAGTGACCCTGAAGGTAAATAGGAAATGAGTAATCAAACTGATCCTGAAGAAGAACTTACGGAAGGAGCAGTTAATCCTGATTTAGAAGGTTTGGTTCTCAATAACTCTGCATCCACAGAGACATCTGAATCTATTGCTGGTTTATCTCAAAACGATATTGATACACAAAGCGTGTCGACTGCCGATGTGTATTATACATCTACGACTAAAGCTACTAGTTTGTTAAAAGTATCGCCTTACCCAGACCCAGAGGACCTGAGAAGATATGAAGAAATTCATCCAGGTGCAGCAGATCGAATTTTTAAATTAGCTGAACAAGAGCAGGCTAATCGACATGACTTAAAAAAACTTCTCTACTCTGCACAATGCGAAGAGATGAAAAGGGTTCATGAAAGTGATGCTCATGCTAGAAATTCAGCAGTATTAGTGTCGATTGTGCTGGCAGGTAGCGCTGTCCTGATTGCCATTTGGGGTAACAGTTGGTCTAGTGCAGTGATAGGTAGTATTATTGGTGCAGGCTCAATCGCTTCTGTAGTTAAGTCATTCATGAATGGAAGGAGTTCGCCTTCTGATGATGACGATGATGAACAAGAAGAGAGTGCTGATTCAGAATAATAAATTGAAGATCAGGTCTTAGCAAAAAGCCGCTTTTTTAGGCGGCTTTTTTATTTGACTGAACACCTCGAAAATCTTTCACATACTCTCTTGCAATCGCTCGCATTCGCGATATCCTCTTGTACACAAACCTACTTCCATTCCTGGCCGGGGTGCCAGCCGCGTGTGATCTGCTGTAGATGATCACGATAGATTTTTATCCGCGTTCTTCTCAAGGATCGCATTCCTTGAACATCACTACCAACCAACTGTTTCGCCGTGCGCTGAAAGGGATTTCTCATGAAGAGACTGACCGAAAAACAAAAATCAATCCTGAGTTTCATTCGAGTTTACATTGCCAAGATGGGTTACTCCCCGACGGTGCGGGAGATCGGCAACGCGTTTGGAATGAGATCAACCAACGGCGTTTCTGATCATCTCAAGGCGTTGGAGCGCAAAGGACGGTTGAAGCGGATTGAAACCATGCCGCGTGGAATCGAGTTGGTTGAGGTGCCGCTGAAGCTGCGGTTTTGTGGTGTGGTGGAGTGATGCGCAAACAACTATTTTCAAAAAAATGAAAATAGATTTACATGAATACCCTAATCCTATCTGTTTGTTTTTTACTACAAAATCAGGCAAACAGTTTAAACTAGTGCTTTTTTGTAAAGTGTAATAAATTGCCTAGTCCACTTGTATGTGAAGTCACTTGTAAACATGCGGCGCCGCAAAATCAGTTGACGAGTTCACTTTTGAGGCTAATTTATGAACTTAGCAAATCTCATTCAAATGATAAGGACGCTGGGCTTAATGTTCTTCTTTGCCAAGAATCTTGTCGGCATAGCTTGCCATCAATTCACGCAGAACCTCCGCGTTGTAGCGGTCTTCTTTCTCAACAGCTTTTTCAAAACGTGCTTTTTCTACTTCACCCAGTCGAAAGGTGATGGTTGCTTGTTTTTTAATTTTCTTCTTTCGTTTTGCACTCATTTTGAGAGCATATCCAATCTTAGGAATCTCTACAATTTAAGGTTGAAAATGTACTGCAAATTGTACTACTATATTGCAGTACATAATGTCGTGTATGGAGACTACTTTATGAATACAAACGGATTTAAGCGACTTTTGTCGCACTTGGGAAAGGCCTGCAATGACGTGCCATACACACGTCGTGTGGGCCTTTTCTTTTAACAACGGGGAGAGGAAATGCTGAAGTCGACGATTAACAGCACATAAAAGTTCCGAAAATTTCGTAAAAATGAATTAATCAATCGTCTAAAAGTATAGAGCCAAAAAATAAACCCTCAGGAAGGTGCAACTCCCTGAGGGCAATTTAGGGCAAATTAAAAACAACTCCACCAGTGAAAGGGAGTTTAAAATCATGCCTAGCAATGATTCTAGGGAAAGTACGCCCCAAAAATCAAGTGGAATTGAGAATGTGTACGAAAATAGCGATCACTTGAAATGCGTTCCCGGCTGGCAAATGCCGGAAAACGGGCTTTATGGAATCGATTTCTGGTCGCATATGTGGAGACGTCCAACCGAGACGATTGTTAAATGGATTAAGAAATACCAAATTCCCTTTATTGGAATTGAGGCAGGGAACTCTTACATCTACGCAAGTGATTTTCTGTCTCATATTGGAAAGATTCAATCAGATGAAGCGGAGTAATGGTGAGGGAACCGTTTTCAAAAATCCCAAGACCTGCAAATGGGTTGCCCAGGTCACTTACTATGAGGATGGAAAACGAAGACGAAAAACGAAGACTTCCAAAAACCGGTCTGATGCAAACTCTAATTTGCGAAAGCTACACGAGGAAGTTGAAAGCGGCTTTGCTTCTTTGGGATCTGAAACCGTTGGTAAGTATCTGAAGTCATGGATTGAAACCGTTGAGCGTGAAAGCACAAGGAACACTTATTTATCGACACGAAATATCATCACGAATCACGTCATTCCAATCATCGGAAGAAAGCAGCTTGTCAAGTTATCGCCGATGGATGTCCAGAAAATGATTGACAAACTCCGGGACAATGGCGTTGGTGGTCGCACTGTTCAACTCGCATATTGTTACTTGAATACTGCTATGGTCAGGGCTTATTCCTTCCGAATGATTCGAGAAAACCCCTGTTCTCCAGTTAAAAAACCGAAGCATTCCTATGCGAAAGCCAACCCCTTTACAGTGGATGAAGTGAAGGCATTGCTTAAATATTTAGACGGGCACCATTTTCACAACCTGTTTTATACTGGTCTGACAACTGGCATGAGACCTGGGGAATTGTTCGGTTTGTGTTGGGAAAATGTTGACTTGGACAAGAACAAGATTCATGTCGTCCAGCAGCTGTCGAATGCGGGCGGATACAAAGAGATCAAGCCGCCGAAAACCAAGAGCAGTATTAGAACGATTGGTATTTCTGACAGCACCGCAACAGCCCTGATCAACCAAAGGAAGCTACTGGTCAAAAAGGGATACCCCGCTAATGAGTTTGTATTCTATGGCCGCAACGGTTATTCAATCGGGTACATTAACTTTCAAAGTGCCTGGAGGGTTTTGTTAAAAAAGGCAGGCATTGAACACCGTGGCTTTCATCAGGTGAGGCATACTTTTGCAACATTCGCTATCAATAGCGGTGTTCCGATTACGGTCATTTCGGAGACCTTAGGACATTGTAACCGGCCCACAAAATACACCTTGACGTGTATCGTATTCTGCATGTGTTTTAACCACCAGCATATTCAGGAGCGAAAGCGATGCCCGCATCCCAGCCAACCCCGCGTGCCGACCAGCGACGGAACCCGAACCGTGAAGCGTTCTGGCGACAAACCCTTTCTGACCGACTGCAGTCCGGACTCTCGATCCGTGCCTTCTGTCAGCGTGAGGGACTCAGCGAACCAGCTTACCACTACTGGCGACGGGAACTGAAAAAGCGGGATGCCGAGACAACCGCTGCAGCTTCCTTTCTGCCCGTTGAAGTCCAACTCCCTGCCACGCCGATTGAAATCGTGTTCTCACAGGGCACCTCGGTTCGCGTCGGAAACGGCTGTGATCAAACCACGCTCGAAACCGTGCTCGCCGCGCTGGAGCAGCGCGCATGCTGAATCTGCCCACCCGCATTTATTTCTGCACGGTCCCCACCGATATGCGCAAAAGTTTTGACGGCCTCCTGCGAATGACCGAAGTCTACCTGCAGCAAAACGTACTCGACGGGGGACTATTTGTGTTTCTCAACAAAAAACAGGATCGGATCAAGCTGCTGTACTGGGACCACGATGGTCTGGCCATCTGGTATAAACGGCTGGAAGCGGGCACATATCAGCGTCTCTCCAGCCCGGAGGGCACACATGGCCTACAACTGTCCTCAATCGACCTGGGGCTCCTGCTGCAGGGCATCGACCTGACCAGCGTGCAGCGCAGAAAACGCTATCAGATTTCAGAAAAAGTATCGACTTCATAAAAAAACAGTTCCCGCCTGACAACGATTATGTTAAGACGTGGAACATGAACCAGAAACGATCCTCATTGCCGAACGACGTCCAATCCTGCCATGATATGATTCACCAGTTGGGTGAGACCGTGGGAGAGCAACAGCGGGAAGTCGAGCAACTCAAACATTTCATTGATCGGCTGCTGCGACAGCGGTTTGGCGCCCGTTCTGAAAAGATCGCCCCCAATCAAATGAGTCTGTTTGACGAACCCGATACTCCAGAGGAAGCGGCCGAGCCCGAGGACGATGAACCTCCTCCCACGACGGTTTCCGCACATCGCCGTCGTGGCGGTGGCCGTAACAAGCTGCCCGATCATCTGCCTCTGGAACGGGTAGAGCATGACCTGACCGAATCGGAAAAACGCTGTCCCTGCTGCGACCAGACACGGCAGCGGATCGGAGAAATCAGCCACGAACAGTTAGAATTCATTCCTGCCAGCCTGAAAGTGATCGAGCACGTACGTTTCAAATACGCGTGCCGGGAGTGTGAAGAGCATGTGGCGCTGGCTCCAGTTCCTGCCCGGCCGATTGCCAAAGGCTTCGCCGGCCCCGGCTTGCTCTCGACGATCCTGGTGGGGAAATACTCAGATCATCTCCCCCTGTATCGTCATGAATCCATTCTCAGCCGGAATGGCGTACAGCTTTCGCGGAGCACGATGAGCCGCTGGGTCCTGGAAACCGCAGAATTACTGCAACCGCTGATTGATCTGATGAAAAGCCGGGTTTTGCAATCCAGCGTCGTACATACGGATGATACGACGATTCCCGTCCAGGACCAACGGCTTTCCCGCACGCGGACCGGCCGGTTCTGGGTTTACTGTGGCGATGTCGCGCACCCGTATTCGGTCTATGATTTCACCCCGAACCGGGAACGCGCCGGTCCCCAGGCGTTTTTAGAACACTTTTGCGGTTATCTGCAGGCAGACGCGTATGCCGGCTACGAAGAACTGTACCGGTCAGGCAGAATTCACCAGGTCTTGTGCTGGGCGCATGCGCGACGCAAGTTTTACGATGCGCGGACGGTGCAGCCGGAAGCCGCTCACCGGGCATTATTGTTTATCCAGCAGTTATACGCGATCGAACGGGAAGCCGGCGTGTTGAAGTCGGATCTGCCACAGCCGGCGGACTGCGAACACTGGTGGAAACGCCGCTGGCAGTTGCGACAGAAACAGGCGCTACCGATACTGGAAAAGTTCTGCGACTGGTTGACGGAAACCGCGCGCAGTCTGTTACCGAAAAGTCCGGTGGCAGCGGCGATTCAATATCTGTTAAGCCGCTGGTCCGGGTTTACGCGGTATTGTACCGAGGGCATCCTGTCGATTGACAACAACCTGGCCGAACGCACCTTGCGTCCCTGTGCCCTCGGCCGGAAGAATTATCTGTTCGTCGGCAGCGACCGGGGCGGCCAGGCGGCCGCCGTGCATTACAGCCTGATGGCCAGTTGCAAAGCAAACGAAGTGGAACCGTTTGCCTATCTGCGCGATGTGTTGACGCGGATCACCGATCACGCCGCCGATCGCCTGGAAGAACTGCTGCCAGACCAATGGCTGAAGCAACACCCGGAAGCCCACTACACCCGCCGACGCTGAACCCGGCAGCGATTCAGTTCAGTCATTGATAGACCGTGTATTTGCTGAAACGGTTACAGGACATTCAAACCCTTCAATCACGCTGAATGTGTATGCCCATGTGCTACCCTCTCAACGGTCAGACGCGACCAACGCCGTCAGCAAGCTAATCGGCTGATTTTTTCATGGTGGCTAACGCGTGGCTAAAAACCCGCTTTTTGATTGATTTTCAAAAAGCGGGTTTTCTTACAATGTATAGTCGGTTAATGACTAAATTGGTGGTTTGGTGTCTATTTCACTTCATGGACGAGCAGCATATCGTGGCCTAACGAACTCCAGTCGGTGCCGGAGATCAGGACGATTTGACTTCCCGGCGATAGAAATCCGAGTTTCTTACCATATGTCACGATATATTTCAGGATTTTTTGTGGTGACTTATCAACAACATCTGTCAAAAGCGGAGTCACACCCCAGTACAGTGTAATCCGGCGGGCCGTCGATGGCCGGTCAGTGAGAGCAACCGTGGGGACAGTTCGCCGCTGTTTGGATAGTGCCATCGCCGTTTTCCCTTCGTGGGTACAAGTCACCATCAGGTCGGCGTCCAGTTTCTCTGCGGTAATGCCGGCACCGAGTGTCACGGCTTCGGTAACTTCGCGGGCATGTAAGCGGCGGTTACTGGTTGTTTCTTCTGAATGCAGATTGGATGACAGTATGCGGGCCGCCTCGCGAACGATGCGGCTCATCATCGAGACTGCTGCCAGCGGGCTGACACCCACGGCGGTTTCACCAGAAAGCATGACGGCATCGCTGCCATCCAGAACGGCGTTGGCAACATCGCTGGCTTCAGCGCGTGTGGGAAAGGTATTAAATTGCATGCTGTCGAGCATCTGTGTGGCGGTAATCACGGGGACGCGGTATTGATTACAAAGATGGATGATGCGTTTTTGAATGATGGGAACCCGTTCGATATCCACTTCAACTCCCAGATCCCCGCGTGCGACCATCACGGCGTCGGTCAGTTTTAGAATCTGTTCGATATCGCTGACAGCTTCGATTTTTTCAATCTTAGCGACGACATGTGGCGGCTCAACCGGATTTAGTTTCTCAATTTCATCGATCAGATGCGTAATATCATCGGCAGAACGAACAAAACTGAGACCGATATAATCGAGACCATGTTCCACACCCCAGGCCAGGTCTTTCAAGTCTTTTTCTGTCAGGCAGGGAGTACTGAGCTGGACGCCCGGAAGGTTTACCCCCTGCCTGCTGCGGATGATGCCTTCCCGTTCGACCACACACTCCACAAACTCTCCATCTGCGGATTTTTCCACAACGCGCATCGCAACCATGCCGTCAGCCAGCAGGATGGGGTCACCCTCGCGAAGGTCGGTGATTAAAGATTCGTAAGTGCACGTCAATTCCTGTGGATGATTGGTTTCCAGACCACGAATGAAGCGGAAACTCATGTTCTGCCGGCAGATGATTTCATCCCCCGGCAGGACACCCAGTCGAATTTTCGGTCCGGATAAATCGCCAAGAATTCCAATCGGCTTTCCCAGTTCTTCTGAGAGCTCGTGAATGTTCTTGACGACTTCGGCCAGATTATCATGTTTCCCATGGGCGAAGTTCAGCCGAAACAGATCTACGCCGGCAATGATTAATTTTCGCAGCATTTCGCGCGAATCGGAAGCCGGGCCGACCGTGGCAATGATTTTCGTTTTTACGAGCGGCTGTTCTTCATATTGAGTGTCGTTCATCATGAACCTTTAAAAAAATATTGCGACAGCATACAGTTCAGTGCGCTCTGTTTTTGTCTGAAATCATAATCAGTTTTTCTTTTCGGGCTGAAACCATTTTTGGTTAACCTGTTTGATGGGTTCGCCCGGTTTGGCAATCCGAAATTTCCCTTTCAGACTGACCGTCGTGGGGCGAATACAGGTTTTGTCATTACAGGCCTGATACTTCACATTCAGCTCAAGTTCTTCCTCTTTTCCCGCTGCGCCGGGTGGAATCGTAAGCGTACCTCGAATGATGGCCTGCTTTTCGTAAACCTGAAGCGGTTCATCAAAGCCTGCGACTTTGAATGCATGCCCGGTGGGGTATTTCACTTTTGATAATTTGATGTTCTGAGCCGACTTAATCGTGAACGTGGTTGGCACCATAAAATCAGGGCTGGGAGGATTCTGGTTGATGTGCCAGCTGTCCTCAATCGCGAGCACAATCGCCACCTGACAGGTTTTGCCTGCAGGCAGTTTGTCGACGGAGAGATATGCTTTCGCAGTGACCAGTTTCTTTTTGGGGCTGGCCTGTCCCAAGCCTGCCGCCGCCAGTAATTCGAGACCGGGATTCACGGCTGCCAATTGTTCCGGTTCTTCAGCGTCAGTCAGGGCTAAACGAAAATCGCCAACAGGAAGGGGAACCGCGGACTGTTTCTGGTTGAGGGGCGAATCCAGATATTCACCGACGGCTTGAACCAGTTGGGCACAGCGAGCGGGGTAGCGTTTGATGATTCTGCCAAACAGTTGAAGTGACTGGTCGGCGTGCTGTCGGTATTTCGGTTCCTGAGTCAGTTCGGACAAACGAATCAGATTGCGGACGCTGATACTGTTGCCGGATGGAATCGCTGCATCATAGGCATTTTTGGTGCGGGCGATTAACTGTTCATGGTCGTGTGTGGTGAAAAAGAACCCATGCTCTTTCTGATCCCAGAAGAGTTCTATCTGCAGGTCAGTCAGTTGACGTGCCTGATCCAGCCAATGCTGTTTGCCGGTTGCCTCATGCAGTGCCAGCAGTCCCTGAACCAGAAACGCATAGTCATCAAGATAGGCGTTTAACCGTGCCTGCCCGGAACGATAACTGCGGTACAGGTGACCTTGATCATTGCGCATCTGATCAAGAATGAACTGTGCTGCCTTTTCTGCAGCGGCAGTATAATCGTGGCGTTTCAGAACGCGACCGGCAGTCGCCATGCCTTCAATCATCAGACCATTCCAGCTGATCAGAATTTTATCGTCTTTTAACAGCGGCTTTCTCTGGTTTCGAAGCGTATGCAGCTTTTGCCGCATCGCAGCGAGTCTGGTTTCGAGGGCGGCGGGAGTCGTCTTTTGTTTTTCTGCGAGTGCTTCCAGCGAAGTCACACGATGTAATACAAAACCGTGTTCGAAACGCGCTGGTTCATTCAAGCCATAGAATTCAGCGAACAGGTTATAGTTATCGTCCAATGCCGTTTTGAGTTCTGCTTTCGACCAGGCGTAGTGCTCACCTTCAACGCCATCGGTTTCCGCATCCAGGGCCGAATAAAAGCCCCCCTGAGGGTCGGTCAATTCCCGCAGCACGAAATCAATGATGCCTTCGGTGACCTGCTTATATTGAACGTTGCCTGTTTGCGCAAACGCGTTCGCATACAATGATGCCAGTTGCCCGTTATCGTAAAGCATTTTTTCAAAGTGTGGAACATGCCAGTAGCGGTCGGTACTATAACGGTGAAAGCCGCCTCCCAGATGATCATAGATTCCGCCGTTCGCCATTGCATCGAGAGTGTGGTACAACACCTTTGCTGACTCAGCAGCGGTGGCATCGTTTGAAGGCGCTTCAAGGTCATACTGCAGCAGTACCAGCTTGGACGAAGTTGGAAACTTGGGGGCATTTGGTGTGACTTCAGAGAAATCGATGCCTCCAAATTCAGAGTCGTAACCGGCGTTGATGGAACGGACGCCTGCACTGACCAGTTTACTTTCAATCGCGATCGCTTCCGTTGCGGCTTCTTCCTTTTGCAGACGGGCGACTTCTTTTGCGATGATCGTGGCGCTCTGCTCGACCTGTTTTTTATCTGCTGACCAGAGTTGGTTCACGCGTTGCAGAACGCGGGGAAAACTCATCTGGCCACCCTGATCCGTGGGAGGAAAATAAGTACCACCGGCAAACGGTTCCCGTTCCGGAGTTAAAAACATCGATAAAGGCCAGCCGCCATTGGCAGGAGCACCGATCAGGTGAAAGTAAACGCTTAACGAGGTCATGTAAATATCGTCGATGTCCGGGCGTTCTTCCCGATCTACTTTGATATTCACAAAATTCTCGTTCATGTATTTCGCAATTTCCGGATTTTCAAAAACCAGGCGTTCCATCACATGGCACCAGTAACAACTGCTGTAGCCAATCGACAGGAAAATGATTTTGTTTTCCTGCTTTGCTTTTTCAAAGGCCTCCGGTCCCCAGGGATACCAGTCTACGGGATTATGTTGATGCAGCAGCAGGTAAGGGCTGGTCTCTTTTGACAGACGATTGGTAAATTTCGCAGTTTCTTTGGGAGATTCGGGTGAGTCAGATGAAGGTTGCTGCGGTGCTTTTTGAGAATCATCGTTGGCAGACAACATTTGATGGTTCCAGTTTGAATTGATGAAACAAGTGGCGAGAATCAGTGCGAACCACCACTTTGTATTTTGATTGCAATCCATTTTTATTCCTCCAGGGGCAAGCCAGCGCGCGAATGCCCTGACAAGCAATATTGGTCTAAAGCGGGGCAGCCGAACTTCGGCTGATCCGACGGGGGTACCAGTATCTTATCTAATCCAAGCGTAGACGCCTATTTAATAATGGCAGAACCGTAAAAAATCCGGGCGACTGCACCGTTTCTTCATACAGCCGGCCTTCCCATTTTATCCCGGAGCCGCAGCCTGTTGTAAAATCTGGCGAATGATTTCACTCGCGCGGGTCCGCTGGTTTTCACGCACCAGTGATTTGGTAATGACCCGGTGTGCTAAGACGGGGACTGCTAACTCTTTGATGTCGTCCGGTATGACATAGTCACGTCCTTCCGTAAACGCTTTGCTCTGGGCGGCATGGGAAAAGGTGATCGCACCACGGGTACTGACCCCTAATGTGAGTTCCGGGTGGTGGCGGGTCGTGTCCACAATTTCCAGAATGTAATCCGTTAAAGAGTCATCGACGCGCACATTGCTGACGGCCTGTTGCATTTCGCGTAACTGTTTAACAGTGAGAACAGGCTGCAGTGTATTTACTGGTTCACCCGATCGATGTTGGATGAGTACGTCCCGTTCAATTGATCGTTCGGGGTAGCCGATGTCGATACACATCATGAAGCGGTCAAGTTGGTTTTCCGGTAAAGGATAGGTGCCTTCAAATTCAAACGGATTTTGCGTCGCCAGAACGAAGAAGGGGGGCTGCAGTGGTATGGTTTGCCCTTCCACACTCACCTGACCTTCATTCATTGCTTCCAACAGAGCACTTTGTGTGCGGGGCGGCGTACGGTTGATTTCATCTGCCAGCAGGATGTTGGAAAAAATCGGACCTTTACGAAATTCAAATTCACCCAGATTGGGAAGAAAGACATTCGACCCCAGAATATCAGAAGGCAGCATGTCCGGCGTGAATTGAACCCGTTTATAGTTGCAGTCCAGACTTTTCGCGATGGCTTTGGCTAATGACGTTTTCCCTACACCCGGCGCATCTTCGATCAGAATATGGCCTTCCGCCAATAATGTCACAATAGCGAGCTGCACAACTTCTGGTTTGCCGATGAGGACACTGGAAATATTTTCGTGAAGAATTTTGACCAGTTCTGCAGTTTCTTGCTGGGAACTAACTTCCATTTATGATCCATTTCTGATGGGAACGTCTACTGATGTCGCGGAGAGCACTGTGTGTTTCAAGATTCAGAATTACAGAAATCTGTTACTCATTACAACTCATAGTGTATCCAGTTATTAACGCTTATGGAATTATGGGAAAACAAGTAAAATAATTCTGTACAATTGTCGGATTGATTTTCATTATAGAGAAGCCAATTGTAAAGAAAACGAAAATATGATAACAATCAGCGCATGATCACCTCAGCATTTGATTTTCGCAACTTTGTTTCAATGTAGCTGAGATCATGTAATACAGTGGCATCATATATATTTATTATTAATTCATTTTCATCAGGATCATTCAATATGTCGGGCTCAAAACAGACGATTGACCAGTTCGAAACTCTCTCACGGCGAGCTTTTATCAAAACTGGAGCCATCAGTCTGGTTGGTTTGAGTCTGTTAGAGAACCTGGTAATTCAGGAATTGGCTGCGGCCCCTAAGAAACCTGATCAAACAGTTCCTGCGTTGAATCGTTTCCCACGAATGGTGCAGGAATACTTTGTCGGTCGTGTCAGGGAACAGGAAGCCAAAACTATTGCGCGGCTGGATTCACTCAAAACAAAAGCGGACGCAGAAGAATATGTACGTTCTGTTCAGAAACGAATTCAGGAAGCATTCGGACCGAATCCGGAACGGACACCTTTAAAAGCCCGCATCACAAAAACGACAGACCGTGACACCTACACGATTGAAAATGTCATCTTTGAAAGTCGTCCCGGTTTTCTGGTCACGGCGAATCTTTATATTCCCAAAGGAATCACAAAGCCGGTTCCCGGCGTGGTGGGGACCTGTGGTCACTCGCATAACGGAAAAGCAGAAACGGCCTACCAGTCGTTTTCACAAGGCCTGGCTAGAAAAGGCTATGTCGTTCTGATTTATGATCCGATCGGGCAGGGAGAGCGGGTTCAATATTCCGGCGACGATTTGAAGTCGACGATTGGCGTCGGTGTTCGCGAGCATCTGCACGGCGGAAATCAGCAATTTCTGGTCGGCGAAAATTTGTCGATGTGGCGTGCCTGGGATGGCGTTCGCGCACTGGACTATCTGTTAACTCGCAAAGAGGTCGACCCCAAACAGGTAGGGGTCACCGGAAACTCGGGTGGCGGAACGATGACAACCTGGCTGTGTGGGGTCGAACCCCGCTGGTCGATGGCTGCTCCCAGTTGTTTCGTGACCACATTCCGACGTAACATGGAGAACGAACTTCCCGCTGATACCGAACAGTGTCCGCCGAAAGTGTTAGCCCTGGAACTGGATCACGCCGACTTTCTGGCCGCACAAGCACCCAAGCCCGTTCGGATTCTGAGCAAAGAACGCGATTATTTCGATGTCCGCGGTGCCCGGGAAGCTTATCTGCGACTGAAACGGCTATATAAACTGCTGGGTAAAGAAGAAAACGTATCACATTTTGTCGGACCAACCTATCATGGCTATTCGCAGGAAAATCGCGAAGCCATGTATGAATGGTTCAATCAGGCGACCGGTGTCTCCAGCGAAACCAAAGAGCCCAAACTGACGATCGAAAAAGATGAAACCCTGTGGTGCACTCCCAAAGGGTCTGTCGCGGATCTTGGTTCCAAACCGATTCATGTCTTTACTGCCGAACGATCGAAGGAACTGGCGCAGCAACGGAAACCCAAAAAAGGGGCAGCCCTGCAGTCTGCTGTAGCGGAAACACTCCGCTTGAAACATGCCGAGGGGACTCCCGACTATCGCATCCTGCGCAACCGGGGCGGAAAAAACTATCCGCTGAAATATGCGATTACCTATGCGATCGAAACAGAGCCCGGCATTCAGGCAGTCGTTTATCGCGTGTCTGATGAGCGGCTCTATTCTCGACCTCCACAAAATGCGGGTAAACAGGCGACCTTGTATGTTTCCCATGTTTCATCGGATGCAGAACTGCGGGACGAGCCACTGTTGAAAACCGCCAGTCAGGACAAAGACCGTGTGCTTTATACCTGTGATGTGAGAGGGATTGGAGAGTCGATGCCGGATACGACCAATCCAAATTCGTTTTTTACTCCTTATGGAAGTGATTACTTCTACGCCGCGCATTCGGTGATGTTGGATGAACCTTACGTCGGGCAAAGAACATTTGATGTACTGCGCACCCTCGATTGGATGGCTGCGAACGGGCATACCGATATTCATCTGATTGGTCGGGGCTGGGGCGCATTGCCGGCGACATTTGCTGCCTTGTTCTCTCCCCATGTCAAGCAGGTCACGTTGAAAAATGCGTTGACCTCCTATAGCGATATCGCAGAGACGGAACACTACCATTGGCCTTTGTCAACATTGGTACCTAATGTATTGACGTCCTTTGATATGCCAGAATGCTATGCAGAACTGAAAGCAAGCAAAGGTCTTACGCAAATTGCTCCCTGGGGGGCAAAAGGCGCCGACAGCTAAGAACCGACTCAAACAGCCTTGCGTCAACAGGGGCCCGCTCGTCACAATAGTAATCATCAGTGTGAGCAGGCGTGTTTCATTTCTTCGAACAGGAAACTGGCAATATCGTGAGTAACGATCCTACGATGGAAACTTCCGATCTGGAAGCCGTTGAAAAATTACATCAGGCATACGAACGACTGATGCAGGAAGTGAATCGGGTCGTCATCGGACAGCATCAGGTTGTCGAAGAACTATTGATCTCTTTGCTGGCGGGCGGGCATTGTCTGCTGGTGGGCGTGCCCGGTCTGGCGAAAACATTAATCGTACATACACTCGCCGATACCTTGAACCTGTCGTTCAATCGTGTGCAGTTTACTCCCGATCTGATGCCTGCAGATATCACGGGAACCGATGTTATTCAGGAAGACAAAAGCACCGGCAATCGGGATTTCAAATTTCTACCCGGCCCCATCTTTTCAAATGTGGTCCTGGCGGATGAGATCAACCGTACGCCCCCCAAAACACAAGCGGCTCTCCTGGAAGCGATGCAGGAGCATCAGGTCACAGCGGGCGGACGCAAACACAAACTACCCGACCCCTTCTTTGTGTTGGCGACACAGAATCCGATTGAGCAGGAGGGAACCTACCCGCTGCCAGAAGCCCAGTTGGACCGCTTCATGTTTGAAGTCAAAGTCGATTATCCCAGTGAAGAGGAAGAATTCGCTATTGTGCGGCAGACTACATCCGACGATTCCTACTCTGTGAAGAAAGTGTTGGATCTGGATGAGTTGCTGTCGTTTCAATCTCTGGTTCGCAAAGTACCCGTGGCCGATCATATTATCCGCTATGCGATGCAGTTCGCGAGGATGACGCGCATCAGGCCCGGCGAAGATCCGAGCGCGGAAGAGGTGCCCGACTTCATTCGCGAGTTTGTCAGTTGGGGCGCCGGACCCCGTGCCAGTCAGAATTTGATTCTAGGGGCCAAAGCTCGAGCAATTCTTCACGGGAAGTTGTATGTGAGCACGGATGATGTGCGTGCGGTGGCTCATCCGGTTTTGAGGCACCGGATCATTACGAATTTCAACGCGGAAGCAGAGGGAATGACGCCCGATAAAATTGTGGACCGCTTGATTCAACTCATCTCTGTCGATTCCTCTCAGGAAAAACTTGATGGAAGATTACCACAAGTATTTAGATCCGCAGACGCTCGCTAAAATCCAGAACCTGGACCTCGCGGCGCGGCAGATTGTGGAAGGCTATGTCTCTGGTTCCCACAAAAGCCCCTTTCACGGGTTTTCCGCTGAATTTGCACAGCACCGCGAATATTCGGTCGGCGATGACTTGCGCTACGTCGACTGGAAAGTATATGCCAAGTCGGACCGTTATTATCTCAAACAGTACGAAGCCGAGACAAACTTTACCTGTTATATCCTGCTCGATTGCAGTGAATCGATGCGTTATCAATCTGCCAATGCTGCATTATCAAAATGGGAGTATGGCAGACTGGTCGCGGCGGCACTCGCTTACGTTGTCATCAAGCAACAGGATGCCGCCGGACTCTGTACGGTGAATGATCAGGTGCTTGAATTTCTGAGACCTTCCAGTCAACCGACCCATTTGAAGCAGATGTATTATACGATGGAACATACCGAGCCATCCGGTGAATCGGGGCTGGGGAAAGTGTTTCATGAACTGGCCGAACGAATTTCGCGACGCAGCCTGATCATTATCATCAGCGATCTGTTTGATGATCTTGACTCGGTGATGTTAGGATTGAAGCATTTTCGTCATCGCAAACATGATGTCAGCTTGTTGCAGGTGATTGATCCGGCTGAACAGGACTTTCCGTTTCAAGAGCCAGTCCTGTTTAAAGGACTGGAAAACCTGCC
Organism: Gimesia fumaroli; assembly: GCF_007754425.1. NCBI lineage: Bacteria > Pseudomonadati > Planctomycetota > Planctomycetia > Planctomycetales > Planctomycetaceae > Gimesia > Gimesia fumaroli. The sequence continues at coordinate 7,292,508 of NZ_CP037452.1, read as the reverse complement.
CGAACAGATGGCCGAACCGCGCTCGCTGAAGAAAGCATATCAGGCAGAGTTCGAGAAGTTTTTACAAACCGTGCGGCGAGGCTGCCGTGATCTGAAAATGGATTACGGTCTGGTCCGCACCGATCAGTCACTGGATGTGGCATTGTCGACTTTCCTGTCACATCGCCAGTCAAGAATTGGTTCTTAGGTATTTAACGATCTTTATTTCATGTTCGAATTCGCATTGCATCCCATTTTAGCATTTGGTTTCGCCAGCCCCTGGTTATTAATGGGGTTGTTGGCGGCGGGGATACCGGTCCTGATCCATTTGCTACATAAACGAAAGTTTATAGAAACGGAATGGGCGGCGATGAAATTTTTGTTGATCGCGACCAGAAAATATTCCCGACGAGTCCGTTTCGAACAGTTGCTGGTGTTGCTGGTTCGCAGTTTGATTCTGTTACTCCTGGCGATTGCGTTTTCCCGACCTTACTGGTCTGTACAAGGCGGTTTTTTCGAATCTGCGGCCCCCATTCATCGGATCCTGGTGATCGATTCCTCGTTCAGTATGCGCTGGGAGGGTGACGAACAGTCGCTGTTCGAAGAAGCCAAAACGCTGGCCCGTGAGCAGGTTTCCGATTCGAACACAGGAGATGCCTTTCAACTGATTCAGATTTCGAATTCCTCGCCGCAGACTCTGATTTCCCGGCCTTCGCGCCAACAGACGTATGTCTTAGATGAAATCGAACGCATGCAGCCAACAGAGGAATATGGGAACGTAAGTCAAGCCCTGCAGACGGCACTTGATTTTCTGGGACAGGCGCAAGAACTAGGGCAGAAGGAAGTCATTGTCATCAGTGATTTTCAAGCACAAAGCTGGTCGCCTTTGCAATCAGACGAGGGAAGCTCGCGAATTCGGTCTTTGCTGGAAGCGATTTCCAAAAAAGCGACCTTGGTTCTCAAAGATGTCGGTCTGACAGAAGAAACAAATCTGGCGGTGATCGATTTTTCCAGCAAGTCCGTGTTTGCCACAATGAATCAGCCAGTTCGATTTAGTGTCACCTTACATAATTATGGCGGATTGAATCAGGAGCAGGTGAAGCTGCAACTGTTCGTCGATGGTCAACTGGTCAATCAAAAACAGGTGAACCTGCCTGCCAATACGGATACGCAGACCGAATTCACACATAGTTTCTCCAAAGTCGGAGACCATCGGCTGGAAGTCAGGCTCGCTGAGGATCGACTGCCTCTGGATAATCGGCGCTGGATGGTGATGCCTGTCAAGAAAGAAATTAACGTGTTGCTCGTGAATGGACGGCAATCAGGCGAAGCGATGGGCCGTGCTACCGATTATCTGGAACTCGCGTTATCTCCTTCTTTGAAGGAGCAACCCTGGCAGGGGATTATCAAGCCGCACGTGATCAGTGAAGGCGAACTCACAAATACAGAATTGAGCCTGTACGATGCCGTCGTAATTTGTGATGTTGCACTCTTTACAGAGAACGAGCGGGATCTGCTCAAACGCTATGTGAAACGCGGGGGCGGGCTGATCATCAGCCTGGGAGAACAGGTTAACGCTGAAAATTATAATCAGACAATCTTCCAGCCAGACAGTGGTTTACTGCCTTTGAAGTTATTGAACCGTCGTGGTGATGCGGATAAGCCGACGACGCTATTCGAATTTGACCCGTTGAAATATCAGCATCCGGTGATCGAGATTTTCAAAGGAAATCCGGATGCCGGCCTGGAGACCACACATCTCTATGAATATTTCCAGACGGAAATTCTGCCCGATCCCAATACGCGTTTGATTCTGAATTTCGATACGAATGACCCGGCGGTAATCGAGAGCACACTCGGTCGCGGCAAGATTATTATGATCACAACGTCCTTGGATCGGTATTGGGGAACGTGGGCCATCTGGCCGAGCTTTCCACCGATGATGAATGAATTTGTGCTCTATGCCGCAACGGGAAAATGGGGCAAGCGCGAGTCGCTCGTTGGTCAGCCGCTGGAAATAGTAACACAGGAAAATCAACGGACGCTCTCTCCACGGATGATGACTCCCGGGGATCAGGAGTTTCCGTTAAGAAGCGTTCTTGAGAAAGATTCCGAATCCAGAACGATTTCCTTCAATCAGACCTTCCAGTCAGGAATTTATGAATTAGACTGGGGAGCCTCGACTGCTGAGAAGACACTCTTTGCGGTGAATGTGTCTTCGCTGGAAAGCGATTTGAGGCACATCGGCCCCCAGGTGATTCCACCACAATATTTTCGAAGCCAGGCCAGGGCGTCGAGTGTGTCGGATGAACAACCACAGGAGCAGAGTTCCGAGGCCGGTCTGTCTGAAATCCTGCTGCTGACTGTACTGGCTTTAATTGTGGTAGAGCAGTTATTACTCTGGCGGTTTTCCGTCGGCGCACTCTCATTTCTGGCTGTGATGCTGGTATGCTGCCTGAGTCTGTTTTTGCAGCGTTGATCTGTGGTGAGTCTATAATCTGGGAACCGCTTCTGGTATAATCCCCGGTTCACTCTCCGAATTGTCTCCAAAAAACTAGAGGAAACTATACTGCGATGGGTTTGAACAAAAAGCAGAAAAAGCAGATTGATGTGGCGCGTCAAAAGATTCAAAAACTGCGCCAGCGATTAACGGGGGCCAAAGAACAAATGGACGATCCCCAGGAAGTAAAAAATCTCGAACAGGAAATCGCTGCCCAGGAAGATCTGATCAAAAAAGTTCAGGAAGCTTCCTGAACTAATTCAAAAACGCACCACTGATTGATTTGAATTCGTCTCGTAATAAAGTCCGGCATCGTGTCTGTTTCACATCCCCCCACGATTATCGTCGTCCATCCCAAAGAACGAAAAAGTAAATGCACCGTGCAGTCTTTACGCACGCGAGAGGATTTTGTTTTCTGGAAATTTCCCAGGAAAGAACCTGACAAATTAACCAATTATGTCCGCCTGGGAATGGGGGGGCCGCAGATCAGTTCGGCTGATGCGGAATCGGGATTGCTGGTACTGGATGGAACCTGGAGACTGGCCGAAAAAATGGAGCCTGCGTTTGAAGAACTGCCGGTCCGCAGTTTGCCGGCCTGGGAAACGGCCTACCCACGCGTCTCCAAGCAGTTTGATGATCCGGACTCGGGGCTGGCGACTATCGAAGCGATTTTTATTGCCTATCAACTGATGGGATATGAGACGGAAGGCTTGCTGGAAGGTTATTACTGGGCTGACGAATTTCTGGAAAAAAATCGTGATCAGCTTTCGTAATGAAGATCCATTCTCAGTTCATCGCTTGAGTTGGTTTCGTCTTCGGATTTTCAGATTGATAGAAGTGCACAATTTCCCGGAGCTTTTCCCGATTGACAGGCTTGGTCGTGTAATCATTGCAGCCGGCTTCAATACATTTCTGACGATCGCCGCTCATCGCGTGTGCGGTTAAGGCAACGATTGGTAAATCGTATCCTTTCTCCCGCAACATTTTCGTAGCACCATATCCGTCCAGAACAGGCATCGACATATCCATCAGGATCACGTTAAAGGGTTTCCCGTTTTCCAATGCATTGAGAGCCCGTCTGACGGCGATGTCTCCGTTTTCTGCCAACATCACCTGGGCTCCTTCTTTTTTGAGCAAGGTTGAGATCAGACGTTGATTGTCGACCCCATCTTCGGCCAAGAGCACGGAGCAAACCCCTTTGATCTTTTCTCCCGCAGCGCCAGCAGCAAAAATGCCGTCCTGATTACTGACGCGAATTGCTTTCAATGCTGCAGACGGGTTGTCAATCAGCTGAAGTGATTCCTGGTCACCGACACCGATGGTGAGTGTGAATTCGGTACCTTTCTGAGGGACACTTTCACAAACGAGATCGCCCCCCAGCATATTAGAAAGACGCTTACTGATGGCCAGCCCCAAGCCGGTTCCCCCGAATTTTCGACTGGTAGAAGAGTCTGCCTGAACGAAAGGTTGATACAGATTTTTCATCTGCTCGGCACTCATTCCAATTCCTGTGTCTTGGACTTTGAACAGGAGCTTGGAGGGGCCTGCATCCGAGTTCACAAAGGAAGTCTCCATAGTTACTTTTCCGCCATCAGGAGTAAATTTAATGGCATTGCCAACCAGATTGATCAGAATCTGTTTGAGGCGTGTGGGATCACTTTTAATTTCTTTTGGTATTTGCCCCTTGAATGTCAGCTTGAAGCGAATTTCCTGGTTTTCAGCGCGAACGCTCATCAAGGACTGAATTTCTTTCAGCTTCTCCAGTAATGAAAATTCAATTGTTTCGATGGTCAGTTTGCCGGATTCAATCTTCGACAGGTCGAGAATGTCATTAATCAGATCCAGCAGGTAATTTCCATTTCTCTTGATCACATCCAGTAATTTCAAACTGCCCGGACGTCCCCAGCTTTCTTCAACCAGCAAATCGGTATATCCCAGAACGGCCGTCATTGGCGTCCGTAATTCGTGGCTCATATTCGCCAGAAATTCACTCTTGGCACGCGATGCGGCTTCGGCATCTTTATTGGCCTGATTCAGTCGTTCCGCTTTCTCTTCAAGTTCTTTGCGTACGATTTCCAGATTGTCTGTTCGGTCTTTGAGTTCGTTCAGAGCCTGATCTCGAATTTCAGAGACACGGTTGTATTGTTTAGCGATCAATCCCACATCGCTATGTTCGTCCAGATCCTCAATGGGGCTCGAATCACCCTGAATGTGCTGCTCCATCGAATTCAGTAGATCATACATTTCGGTTGTGGCACCATGTTCGGAGATATTCAACCCTATTTCCTCTTCTTCAGGTGTCACGCGCAGGCGAATGTATTTGCTCACAATGCGAAGTGTGACCCAACAGAAAGAGAAACACCAGATAAAACAGACGGCACAGCCCAGCAGCTGGACCAGGAACTGGTGTAGACGTGAATGGACGAGAAATTCTGCAGGCACGAAGATCGCGACGGCAAGCGTTCCCCAGACACCGGCAAAACCATGTACTGGGATCACACCAATCGTGTCATCCAGTTGACTTCGTTCCAGGATCCACGTTCCACATTCCATTACGATTGCAGCCACGATACCAATCATGACCGCCGAAGTATGAGCGACCACATCGCAGCTGGCACTGCTGGCCACAAGTCCGGCCAACAGACCGTTCAGAATATTTTCAATCTCAATATGTTTGCGCTGATAAAATTGCCAGATCAGTAAGGTAATGGCTCCCGCAGCCGAAGCCAGAAAGGTATTGATTAAGATTTGAGGCACATGCGCTGTAAAACCAAATTCGCTTCCGCCGTTGAATCCAAACCAGCCAATCCAGAGAATAAACACACCGGTTGTCGCTAATGTCAGGTTATGACCTTTGAATTTTCGAGCACTTTTCTCACTCGCAAAGCGTCCCAGCCGCGGTCCTAGAATCATGATCGACGCCAAAGCAGCCCAGGCACCAATTGAGTGGACCACGGTCGAGCCACTGAAGTCCTTGAAACCCAGGGATTCGAGCCAGCCAGGCGCTTTACCTGCAAAGTGGCTGGTCCAGGCCCAGTGTCCAAAGACAGGATAAATCAACCCACCCAGAACAATGGAAAGAATGACGTACGCGGTGAAACGCATTCTTTCGGCCGAGGCTCCCGAGGCAATCGTGGTAGCGGTCACGCATAGCATCAACTGGAACAGAAAAAATGCAGACAGAAATACATTGGTTCCGGAATTGATATAAGGAAAGTGAGACGTGCCAATCAAACCACCACTTGTGGTTCCGAACATCAGCCCGAAACCAAAGATCCAGAACAGAATACCAACGACGCTGACATCAACAATATTCTTTATCGCAACATGAATGCTGTTTTTTGAACGGGATAAACCGGATTCCAGGCAACAAAATCCTGCCTGCATAAATAGGACAAAAATACTGCAAACAAGAATCCAGACGATGTCAATTTGTTGATGAAGATCCATTGTGATATCGATTCATTTATCTTGAAGATCAGTTTCTAATGCACTTGCGTCTGCTAAGAGTGTATAAAACACGGATTTGGTTCATTTCGTAGAGAGAATTGATTGAGGCAATTTGGCCACATAATCTCATGTGAGAAAAGCTTATGTTTTCTTGTATCAACATGTGGCTTTAACTCAACAAATTCCCATCGCTGTTCACTTAGGTGAGTAAAGTGCATGAAATGCCTGTATCTTGAAGGAGGGGAAAGATTTAATTTGTCTAGATGTACGAAATAGAGTCGAGAAAAACCTCCCCATCAGCAAGAGGTTGTAATAACTCAACTTAAGAGTCAAATTTAGAGGAGCTCTTAATTCGTAAAACCGCTAAAGGTAGTCAGACTGCTTTAGCCCCCCCGGTCAGAACTCAGTTCAGAAATAATTGATGTCTAAGAAAGCTACGTTGCCAGATTAGTAGATAAAGATTCATTATGGCCCCGATTTCCGTCAGATCGATCGGTGAGAGAAGACCTAAAAGGCATCTACCAGGCTTACTTTGCATCATGGCCCGATCTGAGATATGGTTCTCAAAAGTTCTCACTTTCCAGGCAAGCTTGCACTCCCCATCTGAATAGGTCTGGCCTCAATTCCCGGTAACACACCATCTGGCTGTCACGTTTCAAAGACCGTTCGATACTTTCTGGTCTGCTTTGCTTGATTATTTCGCTTCGCTTGTTAACGTTGGGAAGATTTGCGCAAAAAAAGTTAGTGCAGCCCAAAGATAATGAACATTTGCTGTTAAGGTGATGTGACAAAGTGCCCAGACGCGACGATATTCACAAAATATTGATCATTGGCTCCGGTCCGATTGTGATCGGGCAAGCCTGTGAGTTTGACTATTCCGGTACACAAGCCTGTAAGGCTTTGAGAGAAGACGGTTATGAAGTGGTATTGGTTAACTCCAATCCTGCTACGATCATGACTGATCCCGATACCGCACATCGGACCTATATTGAACCGATTACCTGGCAATACATTCAAAAAGTGATCGAAATCGAAAAGCCAGACGCCTTGCTGCCAACCCTGGGTGGTCAGACTGGCTTGAATGCCGCCATGGATCTTGCCCGCCGGGGAATCCTCGATCAACTGGGGGTCGAGCTGATCGGCGCCAGGGAAGAGGTTATCGCTAAAGCAGAAAGCCGCGATCAATTCAAAGAAGCGATGACTAAAATCGGCCTCGACTGTCCCCGCAGTGCGGTCGTCCATAATATGGAAGAGGCCAATGCCGCAGTGAAGGACATCGGCTTGCCAATCATCATTCGCGCCAGTTATACCCTTGGTGGAACAGGCGGCGGCGTTGCTTATAACCGCGAGGAATTCGAACAAAAAGTACGTAGCGGTCTCGCCCTCTCTCCCGTCAATGAAGTCCTGCTCGAAGAATCGATCCTCGGCTGGAAAGAATACGAGATGGAGGTCATGCGTGACCAGGCCGACAATGTTGTGATCATCTGCGCGATCGAAAACTTTGATCCGATGGGCGTGCATACCGGCGATTCCATTACGGTCGCACCGGCACAAACCCTGACCGACAAAGAATATCAGCGGATGCGCGACGCCACCATTGCCTGTATGCGTGAAATCGGCGTTGAAACGGGCGGCTCCAATGTCCAGTTTGCCATCAACCCCGACACGGGCCGTATGACGATTATCGAAATGAATCCCCGCGTCAGCCGCTCCAGTGCACTGGCTTCGAAAGCGACTGGTTTCCCCATCGCCAAAATCGCGGCCAAACTTGCTGTCGGGTATCGACTCGATGAAATTCGAAATGACATTACCCGCGAAACACTGGCCTGTTTTGAACCCACTATCGATTACGTCGTCACCAAAATTCCCCGTTGGACATTCGAGAAATTTCCCGATGCCGATCCTGTACTGACCGTGCAGATGAAATCGGTTGGCGAAACCATGTCCATCGGGCGTACGTTTAAAGAATCGCTTCAGAAAGCACTTCGCGGGTTGGAGATCGGCCACTTCGGACTGGGAGGTGGCACTAAAGACCTCTGGGGAACTGCGAAACAGCCATCCAAAGATAAAATCCAGGCAAAGCTCTCTGTTCCCAATGAAGAACGCATCTTTTATGTCCGCTATGCGTTCAAGTTTGGATTGACGACCGAGCAGATTCATGAGTTGTGTGATATCGATCCCTGGTTCCTGAATCACATCAAACAACTGGTTGAGTTTGAAGACCAGATTCGTGAGGCTTCCCGTCTGGAAGACATGGACTACGCGTTCATGAAAAAAGCCAAACAGTCCGGCTACTCCGATAAACAACTGGCCTTCTGGCTCGATTCCACTGAAATGGATGTCCGGCACTACCGCAAGAGCCTGGGAATTGAAGCAACTTTCAAACAGGTCGATACCTGTGCTGCGGAATTTGAAGCCTTCACGCCGTATTTCTATTCCACTTATGAGCAGGAAGACGAAACACCAGCGAACACTGATCACAAACGACGCATCATGATTCTGGGCGGCGGACCCAATCGCATCGGGCAGGGGATCGAATTCGATTACTGCTGCTGCCAGGCTTCGTTCGCTCTGCAGGAACTGGGCATCGAAAGCATCATGGTCAACTCGAACCCCGAAACCGTTTCGACCGACTATGACACCTCTGACCATCTGTTCTTCGAACCACTCACGACTGAAGACGTGCTGAATATCTGCGATCGGATGAAACCCGATGGCGTGATCGTGCAGTTCGGCGGTCAGACACCTCTTAACCTGGCTCGTGGACTGGAAGCCGCCGGCGTCAACATCATCGGAACCAGTCCCGAAATGATCGACGCGGCTGAAGACCGCGAACGCTTTCAGGCAATTCTGGAAAAGCTGGAATTGCATCAACCCCCCAACGGCATCGCCACCGATACCGAAAGTGCGCGTACCGTTGCCAACAAAATCAGCTATCCGATTCTCGTTCGTCCCAGTTATGTTCTCGGCGGCCGGGCCATGGAGATCTGTTACGACGAAGAATCTCTCGTGCGTTATATGAATGAAGCGGTCAACGCGTCTCCCGATCATCCGGTGCTCGTCGATCAGTTTCTGGAAGATGCGATCGAAGTCGACGTTGATGCCATTTCCGACGGAATCACCACCCTCGTTGGCGGCGTGATGGAACACATCGAAGAAGCCGGCGTGCACTCCGGAGATTCCGCCTGTGTTCTGCCGCCGCACTCGCTGCCGGATTCTGTGATCGATGAAATCAAACGGGCCACACATGCTTTGGCACGCGAACTGAAAGTCAAAGGACTGATGAATATCCAGTTCGCCGTCAAAAAAACAGACGACGAATACACGGTCTATATTCTGGAAGTCAACCCGCGGGCCAGCCGGACGTCTCCATTTGTCTCGAAAGCCACCGGGCTCTCTCTGCCGCGCGTGGCTGCGAAAGTTATGGCGGGGGTTTCTTTGCTTGAGCAAGGCGTCACCAGAGAACCTGTGCCCAGACATACCTCGGTCAAAGAGAGCGTGTTCCCCTTCTCCCGCTTCCTGGGCGTCGATATTATTCTCGGCCCCGAAATGCGTTCGACCGGCGAAGTGATGGGGATCTCCGAAGGCTTCGCGATGGCGTTTGCCAAAAGCCAGCTTGCCGCCAGTACCAGTCTGCCTTCGGAAGGCACTGTCTTCATCAGTATGGCCGACGTCTACAAAGACATGATGATCGAGCCGGCCCGCCGACTCATCGAACTCGGTTTCAAGATCGTCTCCACTTCGGGAACCGCTCGCGTGTTGAAAGAAGCAGGGATTGAAGTCGCAACCGTCAAGAAGCTCAAAGAGGGACGGCCCAACCTGCTCGACATGATGGCGAATGAAGAAGTACAGTTCATCTTCAATACTCCCAGCGGCAAAGGGTCGCGAACCGACGAAGGAAAAATTCGCTCGGCTTCCGTCTCCTACGGGGTGACTTGTGTGACCACTATCCCAGGCTGTCTGGCGGTTGTCAAAGCCCTCGAGGCCCTCGCTGCCGACCCCACGCCGCAGGTCCGGGCCCTGCAGGACTGGATGGCCGAAATTGAAGTCTGTTGACACAGATTTGACAGCGTGAATTTAATTTGTTTCCTGGACGATAACCACAGTAAAAGCAAACGAACGCCAGATACCACGCGCACTGCCGGACCAGCCGGCAGTGGCACACCGCATCCAATTGTGTGGGGAAATTAGCCGTAGGGCGTTAGCCCAATGGCACTTACTTCACATCATTCTTCCGTCGAATCTGCTCTTTTTTCTCGCTTTTTGAAGTGCGTTGACTTGGGGCGTCGTCGATACGCCTCCCGGGGATATTTGCGACCCGGTCGGTTGGGAAGCTTGTCCTGCATGGCGATGCCCAGCGCGAAACGAAAACGCTCTCGCCAGTCGGCAGCCGTGGTATACATCGACGACATGAGAAACGTCCGGAATGTGGTCCAGATTCTTTTGAAGCTCATGCGACGCGGAGGCTCTTTGATCAGATCTGCCGCCTGCCGCCGAAATTGAACGACCAGATTATAGGCGACCATTGAAGTCAGCAGTTCCTTGTGGAACATCTCCACGCTCCGCGCACGAATGTTTTCCGTATCCAGGACCACTTTGATATTCCGAATATCGGTTTCGACATCGGTCCGCCGCGCATACAGGTCGGACAGTAGCTCGACGGATTCATCCAGACTGGTGACCAGGTACAGCGGCTTCCCTTCGTTCGTTTCGATTTCATGCAGTTGAACCGACAGCACCGCGTCGGCAGGCAAATCGGGATGCTTCTTGCGTTCGCTGGGACTGGGCTGCCACTGACAGGACCAGGTTTTTCTGTCTGTTCCTTCTTTGACCAGAGTGGCAATTTTGCGCAGTCGATCGAACCGCTGCTTAGACAGTCGGAACAGGAATGACAGATCGGCCTGCTGAACCTTGTGGGCCACGGAAAAAATACCATAGCCGGCATCCGCCATGACAATACTGTCAGGGGGCATTTGCGTCAGGCAGTTGTCGATCAGCGTGGTTTCAGACACCGCCTCTGGACCGTACATGGCGCCCACTTCCGGAACCAGGGCAGCGCCGCTGGAGAGTTCATGAGCGACCACCAGCAAAGCCACAGGCCAGACCCCTTCGCCGTATTGATTCGAGGCGGGAGGATACTGCTCCTGCAGTTCTTCTTCTGGCGGCAGTGTGATCGTGGTGCCGTCGATCATAAACACGCGGCGATCCTGAAACGACGCCGGCGATGCTTCGATCATGGACTGACTGACTTCTCTGGCGAGCCATTCTGCAACACTGCACGGCAGACGCGTTCTGGCCCGGCTGTAGGCGCCTGTATTCAGCGAGAGTGTCCCCTCTGAGACGCGTTTATTATCGGGCAGCAGCTCTGGTTTGGAATCCAGCAGTTTTTTGACAGCCGCTTCCAGAGAGGCATCGGGATTCATCCGCTGATACACGAGCATCCAGAGCACGACACTGGTCGTGTAAACGGCGTTCGTACGTGTCGGATATAACTCGTCGGCCTGACTCAGATCGACCAGTTCCTGAATCTGTTCGAAGGCTTTGTCGAATTCTTGATCGAGTTGAGGATCAGCGGGGATTGTTCGTCTTGCACACATGCCAAAATGACTCCTTGTTAGAGAAGTTTTATGTCATGCGCAAATATCATGCCAGTCATGGCGGTTGGAATGATTATTTTTAAAGTAAGTGCCATTAGGCGTTAGCCCCGGTTGGATGCCTTGGGGATGGACCATTCGAATTAAGAAATACTACCTAACGATTCCGGCGTTTGCGTGTCGCGTAGGTTGGGCGGCGTTTTTCTGAGTGGAACACAAAGTAACCGTCGATCTCATGCACGTCTGTGCCGCCGAAAATGCTAGAGAGTCTTTTCTGGTACCATAACCGCCGCCGTGTGACCATTACCATTTGCCCGCCGATCTTCAGGCGGTTGAAGCCTTTCATGATGAAATGTTTGGCGACGGAAAAATCTTCATGGTAAGGCGGGTTCGTCAGAATCCAGTCAAAATCGGTTTCCTGATGATCCTGGAAACCGTCGCTTTGTAGAATGGTGACACCCGCTACATTGTTCTGCTCGGCATTCCGTCGTGCGGTTTTCACTGCCAGTGGATCGACGTCCGTCATTACCACATTTTCCGGCCCTACGATTTTCGCTGCTAGAATTCCCACCACGCCATACCCGCATCCCAGATCCAGCACACGCTGTCCCGGTTCGAACGTCACCGTGGATAACATCGCCTCCGTTCCCCGATCCAGATTTTTAGGAGAAAATAAGTCGGGCGCAGTTTCAAATGTGACGTGCTGACTATGATAGGAAAAGGAAAATGTCATACAGGATCGACAGCCTGGAAATAGAACGGTTTTCTGTTAAGAATCAAGATTCAGGGGAGTACCTTGATTGTCTCGATTCACTCAGCTGGTTACGTTATTAACAGTATCTTCACTGGAAACATACACTTCCAGTGGGGATTTATCCATGACAAGTATCGGTTTTCCGGAAGTGTGAAAGTTTTTTCCGGCACTGATACCTGCACGCAAGGACTTGGCGAATGGAAAAAGCAGCTCAGGCACATTTCAAACCCGGATTAACCACATGGATTCTAACGAGTCTGGTGTTAGGGATCGTCTGTGGTTTGTTTTTTGGTGATCTGTGCACTCCGCTGAAAGCGGTCGGCGATATCTTTATCGGGCTGTTGCAGATGACCGTGCTTCCCTATATCACTCTCTCCCTGATTCTGAATCTGGGGCGGATCTCAATCAAACAGACACGCAATATGGCGTTCACGGTCATCGTATTGCTTTTGATTCTGTGGTGTATCGGCCTGTTCTCCGTCGCTCTGATGTCTCTCTCGTTTCCGTTCTGGCAAAAGGGGGCGTTCTTCAGTACCAGTATTATCGAAGGCCCCAAGACAGAGAGCCTCTACGACTTATTCGTCCCCGCCAATCCCTTTTTCTCGCTCGCCAATAATGCGGTCCCTGCCGTAGTTTTGTTCTCAATCGGTGTGGGGATCGCCTTAAGCAGTATCCCCAGACGGGAACATCTGCTCGATCCCCTCTCCGTGGCTGTCAGCGCGTTGATGAGGCTGAATCGCTTTGTCGTGCACCTTTCGCCGTTTGGCGTCTTCGCGATTGTCGCGTATGCCGTTGGGACATTGCCCTTTGAAAAATTCGGTTTGCTGCAGGCCTATCTCATTACCTATTCTGTTGCGACCATCATGATTACAGTGGGTATTTTGCCGATGCTGCTTTCGATCTGCACTCCCGTCCGCTACTGGGATGCAGTACGCGTTTCACAGCCGGCAGTGATCGCGGCGTTCGTGCTCAGCAGTACGTTTGCCGTGCTGCCCCTGATTGTGGAAGCAGCGCGAGAATTATTAGACCGCTATGAATTGGAAAAAGACGAAACCGGCGGCTCGCCCGATGTGCTGGTGCCCCTCGTCTTTCCGTTTCCCGATCTGGGCCGGATTGTCGGCCTGATTTTTATTCCATTCTCCGCCTGGTTCTATGGTTCTAGCTTAATGCCCGAGCAATATCCCAAGTTTCTCTCGCTGGGAATGGCCGGTTCGTTCGCTAAGCCTGCTGTCACGATTCCCTGGCTGCTCGACCTGATGCATATTCCGCACGATATTTTTCAACTTTATCTGGCGGTCGGCGTCTATACCACACGACTGGGAGATGCGCTGCGGACGGTCTACCTGTTTTCGTTTGCGGTGCTGACTGCTGCTTCACTGTCGGGAACACTCAAAGTGCAGTGGAAACGATTTTTCACATACACGTTTCTTTCACTCTGCCTGGCCGGGGTGTTGATTGCCGGCATTCATACCGTTCTGGAATATACATTTAAGAACCTCTATCAATCAAAGGCGATGATCGCCGATCGGCAGCTCTTGTTTCCCGGCGGTTCTGAGACCATTCTGAAGGAGTCGGCACCCAACCCCGATCCAATTCAAGATGGCGAAACTCGCATCGATCGCATTCGCAGACGCGGGTCAATCCGCCTTGGTTTCGACGCCAAACGCTTACCTTTTTCATACTTCAATGAACAGGGAGAGTTAGTTGGCTTCGATATCGATATGGCTCACCGTCTGGCTCTGGATCTCGGAGTGGGTATCGAATTTGTTCCCTTCACACCCCAGACCCTGATCAAGCAATTGAACGAGGATCACTTCGACCTGGCGATGTCGGGATTAGAAGGCACCATCGAACGGGCGACCGCGTTCCCAGTTGCTGATTCGTATATGGATGTCACATTGGCCATTGTCCTGCCCGACTATCGCAAGGTCGATTTTCTGGAATTCGAAGTCTTACGGCATTCACCCCAACTGAAAATCGCCGTTGTCGCCAATAGTTTTTTTGACGAAAAGGCCCACGAATTCTTTCCCAACGCAAGCTTCGTTTCCATCAATTCCGAAGAGGACTTCTTCCAGGAAAAAGCAGAGGGTGCCGATATCATGGTCACCAGTGCGGAAGCGGGCGCTGCCTGGACGCTGCTCTATCCGGAGTTTTCCGTGATTAATCCTTTCAAGAAAAACGTCCGCGTCCCCATGTATTATCTCGGTGCACACGACATCGAATTTGAAGAGTTCATGGAAGTCTGGCTCGAACTCAAAAAGAAAGAAGGCGTATTCGACACACTCTATAACTACTGGATCCTCGGCAAAGACGACGCCGTCTCCCAGCCCCGCTGGTCCATCATCCGCAATGTCCTGCACTGGGTCGATTGAAATAGAAAAAGACACTCTCTGGTGTAGGGGCGGGTCTATGTGCCCGCCCGCAGGGGTAGGATTGAGTTCATCGTCTAAGGAAAGAAATTTTTAGCTGGTCCCCTCGACAGAGTAATCTAAAAACAAGTTCGCAAGGCGGGTAGCCACACAGGACTACCCCTACGATCTCAAGTAGTTTCGTACCAGAAAAATCAGCCAGGGGTACCTTGCTTACAAAAGATTAATCCCGTTTTTTGAGTTCCTGTTCAATCACGCGTGCCGATTCGTTTCCCTGGGCGGTCGCACCGGTGGCATTGAAGTGAACATTACCCGGCTTGGTCCACCATTCTTTGTGATGTGGTTTGGTAAAGCCGTAAAGATCGTTGACGCCAATTTCGGGATACTCTTTGAGCACTTTCAGCGCGACTGCATTGTACTTCGCGGCGTCGCCGGCAACCCGTCCCGGTTCGCCCTCCGGTACGGGAGTGGTCGTTACAAAGATTAATTTGGCCTGCGGGGCCAGTTCTTTGAGGTAAGCGATCATCGCACGCAGGTTCTTTTCATAGTCTTCCAGAGACGTGACCTGCTTGCCGTTCTTCCGATCCAGTTTGCGTCCGTTCAAATATTTCAGATCGTGCAGGCCGACGTTGAAATGGATCACATCCCAGTCAAAGCCCCAGTGGTCTTTCACCTTTTCGTCGCGCATCGTATCGTGCATCGTTTTCATTTTTTGAATGAATGAAGAGGAATCGCCGCCGTTACAGTACAGGCGATAGACGTTGGCTTTGCCTTTGAGCGCATTGCGGGTGGCATCGGTATAGGCGATCGAAATGGAGTCACCATACAGAAACACGTTCGGCAGTTTGGGATTATTTTCTACAAACTGAAACGTAGCCCGTTTCAGAAATCGAGGTGATCGTACCAGTTTTTCCCAAGCGTCTTTGGCCTGCTGCTCTGCAAATACAGATTGAGTTAATGTGAGTAGACAGAGTGCGAACACAGGAATCAGTTTGAACGGCTTCATGGTATTTCTTCTAAGTAAAAAGGAATCAATGGCAGAATGAGGAGTCGGCCACAATACTGGCCTGCTCCCATTTTGGGGTGAATTGATCCCGAACAGCAAGTAGATTTACTCAGGTTTCTGAAAAATCAGCGCATCTGAAGAATGCCGCAATTCAATGTCGTTTTGTGTTGGGTCCGGAATGGGAAAACCATAGAATAGACGGACTGGCCAATTCCATTTGCTGATTTCTGAGGGAGTGCTCACATGAGGTTTTACTGTCTGTTCTGTCTGATGATTGTCGCTGTCCTTTCCCTGTCAGGCTGTGAAAAGCCAGACTCAGAAACACCTGCGACAGTGGTCGAGCAGGGTGAAGCAGCAATTCAAACAGAAGCGGATTCCGATCTCCCCATAGCCGGAATGGGAATTATGGTCGGGGAAGTCACTCCCGACAGCGCGCTGGTGCAAGTGCGACTGACAGAAACCGACAAACTGGTCGACCGTGATGTCAAAGGCATGCCGGGCGTTGTGCAATTCACACTGACACCGGTCTCAGTAGAAAAATCCGAGGCCGTCAAGGATAGTCCACAAGTGATCCAGGCGGCCGCCGACCATGACTTTATTGCACGGGCCGCGTTTACCGGATTAAAACCAGGAACGAAATACGAATGCAAAACCGAGATTGGAACCACCGCGGAACAATTACACGCTGGTCCCACCGCTCATTTTGAAACGTTACCCGGTCCCACTCTGGCCGAGACAGTTGATTTTGTCGTCGTGACCGGCATGAACTATGCGAAGTTTCACGGCGATCAGCGCATCGATAAAAAACAGCATTTAGAAGAGAATAATACAAAGCTGCCGCAACCTTACGCCGGCCCTGATAAAAATCTGGGATATCCCGCGCTGGAGACGATTCTGAAGTTGAAGCCGAACTTCTTTATCGGCACTGGCGATAATGTCTATTATGACACGCCCGATAAACCCCGAGCGAAGACGATTCCTGAGATGCGTCGGAAATGGCACGAGCAGTTCGTGCAGCCGCGATATCGTGATCTGTTTGCGGCCGTGCCGACCTATTGGGAAATTGACGATCACGATTACCGCATCGATGACGGCGACAACACGGGCGATCATCATCCCACTCCGGAAGAAGGCCGCCGGATGATGCTGGAACAGCTGCCGGTCGCACCGATGAATGATGAGGATGCTAAAACCTATCGCACGCATCGTGTGAGCAAAGACCTGCAAATCTGGCTCCCGGAAAACCGCATGTACCGTAGTCCGAATGCGATGGAAGATGGCCCGGAAAAATCAATCTGGGGTAAGGAACAATTAGCCTGGTTAAAGCAGACACTCAAAGAGAGTGACGCGACCTTCAAGATTCTCGTCTCGCCGACACCGATGATTGGCCCCGACGATTTACGCAAGACTGACAACCACTGCGACATCGGTGGCTTTCGCTATGAACGTGATGCGTTCTTCAAGTGGCTCAAAGAGAACGGTCTGGATCAGCAGAACTTCTTCATCGTCTGTGGCGATCGGCACTGGCAGTATCACGCTGTCGATCCGAGCGGATTCGAAGAATTTTCCTGCGGCGCGCTGGTCGATGCGAATTCCCGTTTAGGCCGCAAGCCTGGCGATCCGAAGTCGACCGACCCCAAAGGACTGATCAAGCAGCCCTATTATCAGGATCCACGATCAGGCGGATTTCTGCAAGTGAAAGTGACACCGGCTGATAAACAGCAGCCGGCGACGCTTTCGTTTCTATTCTATGACGAGAAGGGCAAGCTGCTCTATCAGCATGACATTCCCCAGATGAAAAAATAGCGTGGCTACTATTCTTTGAAGTCTGTATTAGCGGTTTTGAGATCGAGCGGTTTGATCCAAACGTTCCGGTAACGCACGTCGTGTCCTTCACACTGGAGCTTGATTCCGCCGGGAGTATCGGTGATGCCGAACCCGTTGTCGTTGCCGCCATCCAAGCCGGAATTCGGGCCACCCCAGACTTTCTCGATGATCACGTTTTTGTGAACTTTTTTGCCGTTGAAATAGACGGTGACCATCGGCTTTTCAACAAGCTTCCCATCTTTAAAGCGGGCGGCTCGAAAGGTAATGTCGTAGGCGTTCCATTTTCCAGTGCCGTTGTAAGCATGGTACGGAGATTCAGTTTTGTTGATGACGGCCCCCATGCCGTGCTTGGTTTTGTCGCCGTCGAGAACTTGAATTTCATAGCGGTTCTGCAGATAGACGCCGCTGTTTCCGCCAGGCTTCATCACCAGAAATTCCACATGTAACCGGAAGTCGCGATATTTCTTTTTAGTCACGATGTCTGCGGCCCCGTATTTCCCGCCTGCAGCCGCCGGGTCGTCGGTCATAATCACGGTGCCGGCATCAACGGGATCGTCGACTACTTTCCACTTGATGGGGAGCGACGAACTGAAACGCGGACCTTTCCAGTAGGTCCATTTATCGTCGAGTTTCTTCCGGTTGCCATCCAGCAGGATTTCTGCATCGGTGGGTGGCTTGGCTGAAACGCCGACTTCTGCTCGTGCCTTTGAGACGAGCAGAGTGAGCATAAAAAGTGAACACAGACTGGTAACAAGTGGAGTGATGCGCATGGTGGTTCCTTCTGGTTAACGGTTATAGCGAATCTGCATTATCTTCTATTTCAACTATGAGAACAATTGATCCATACTGGTGTGGGAAACTAAAGTGTGATTATGATCAGATTGCCATTTTACCGGGCACATTAGGAGTCACACGAGCACAAGAAAAACTCACTTTTGAAAATTTTTGAAATTGTGGAATACTGATGAGATTGGTCGGGGGTTAATTAATCAGGCAGAGCCAAGTCTCGATTTTTGAATTAAGACGTTATGGACCAGCTATTTTCGCTTAGGGAATTTCTGGGATGGTTTCGACAGCATGAACGCAGGAATAGATTTGCATTGCGTCGTGCTGATGAAGGCAATGATCAAGGCTGAATGGGATTGAACCAATTGGCATGGGATTCGCTTTAAATGAATCTGTGAGTTCGTTCAGCGGACGAATGAGATGATGTCATTTAGGTTACTTTGGTTTCTGATGACTTTAACAGGAAAGGAAAAACGGGTTACAGCTGATTCAAACGTCCAAAGACGAGAGTCATTAAAATACATGAGAACAGTCTGGTTGCTCCCTCCTGTATCCCTGCCTCATTAACAGTTTCTTCCCGCTGAAGAAATTGACTCGCTTGATTTTATCGTTTTTATTTTTGAAGGAAATTCCATGTTTAGCAGGCACACTTTACGCAAACGTGGCTTCACTCTGATTGAATTATTAGTAGTGATTGCCATCATCGCAATTTTAATTGCATTATTATTACCCGCGGTTCAGCAGGCACGTGAGGCAGCTCGCAGAAGCACATGCAAAAACCACCTGAAGCAAATTGGGTTGGCGATGCACAATTATCACGATACGTTTTCTCGCTTCCCGATTGGCGAGCAATCTCCTTATTATCGGGCCAACTGGCGCGCACCGATTTTACCGTATCTGGATCAGGCTCCTGCATATAATCAGATGAATTTTGACGTCAGTACATCGACGGGAGGTTTTGCTTCTCAGAATAGTGGTGGCTCCTATGGATATGGTACTGGAGCGGGTACGAATGAAGTTTTAAAAACCTTACGTGTTCCCGTTTATAATTGTCCCTCCAGTCCACACTCCATCTCTTCGAATGACAATGGGATGAATAACTACGATCAGGGACAGACGATGGATTATGTTGGTATCGCCGGTGCCACACCCGCACCGGGAGCCCAAACGGGTGTCTGTTCTGCAACAGGTGCCGGTTACGGGAATGGTACTTACTGCAATAATGGCCTACTGGCACCCAATGACTGTTTTCGAATGCGTGATGTCAAAGACGGCACATCGAATACGATCATCGTGGGAGAACAGTCGGGACAGGTGAATGGGAAGGACAGCCGTTCGAACTACTATGGTGGTTGGAGCGGGATTGGATCTGGTTCGAAAGTTCCGTCACTGGGATCAGGTTCAAACTGGGGTTCAGGTACGACGACTGTGATGTATTCGATCAACAGTTTCTGGGATACTACTGCAGGCGATGAAGCATTCCGTCCCTACGGTGCCAACACCGTCCTGGGATCGTATCACACAGGTGGGACTCATGTACTACTGACAGATGGTGCCGTGCGATTTGTCTCTGAGAATGTTGACTTTGGCACACTGGCAAACCTTTGTGCCAAGAGTGATGGCCAGGTCATCGGTGAGTTTTAATCATTCCTCGAAGCGAATTTCGTTATCATGAAGCTGATGTAAAGGCCCCGATCAATTAACAGACGGGGTCTTTACTCTTGCTCTCTTTCTACTTATAAATCAATTTTGGGTTTAGTCTGACTATGTTGATAAAAAAATTGTTTGACAGACATTACCTGTTTTTTGTTCTGCTCTACTCGAGCTCAATTCTAACAGGTTGTGGTGGCGCTTCTGAAGAAGCTAAACAACGTGCAGATGTGACAATTACCGTGACGCACGAGGGAACTCCCGTTACAGAAGCAGAAGTTCGCATGATGCAGGTTGGCAAAGGCGAAGGCGCCGTCGGAATGCTGAATGAATCAGGACAGGCCGAACTTTCTGATGTGGTGCTTGGCAGTTATCTGGTTACCGTCAATCCTCCAGAAGGGACTCCTGATAATCCCGCGCCAAAAAAAGAGTATCCGAATATTCCCAAGCAGTATCGTAGCCTGAAAGACAGCCCGCTCAAAGCGGACGTCCAATCAGGCGACAATGAATTTACCTTTGAGCTGAAATAACTCTCAGGGAAGTTTAATGATGAAACCCCGATCCGCCCGTTTGCGGTTTGTGATCGGGGCGGGCCGCAAAGTAATCGATGGCGGTCTGTAGATCTCCCAGCAGCATGTCTGCCATGTCTCGCGTGAACCCTTCCTTACAGACACAACGGAGGACGGCAAGGTCATCCCGGTTTTTAGGGAATGTGTAAGCGGGAACCAGCCAGCCGCGCTCGCGAACCTTGTCTGAAATATCAAACACGCTGAAGTTGGCTTTGTCGTTTGTGGTGAAGGCAAATACGGGGATATCACTACCGTCAGAAATCAGATCGAACGGCCCTAGCTTCGCAATCCCAGCTGAAAGATACATGGCAACATCCTGCGACGTCTGATGAATCTCACGATAACCTTCATGGCCGAGCCGTAAAAAATTGAAGTACTGCGCTACCACCTGATTACCGGGGCGCGAGAAATTTAATGCGAAGTTAGGCAGGTCTCCACCAAGGTAGTTGCAGTGAAAGACCAGATCTTCAGGCAGCTCTGCTTTATCACGCCAGACGACCCAGCCCACACCGGGGTAAACCAGACCATATTTATGTCCTGAAGTATTGATTGATTTGACCAGGGGCAGCCGGAAATCCCATTTGATTTCCGGTTGTAAAAATGGTGCTACGAACCCACCACTGGCGGCGTCGACATGAATGGGAACCTCCCAGCCGGTTTTCGCGTTGAGTTCCACGAGTGCATCATTGACCTCTTTGACGTTTTCATAGCGGCCGTCAAACGTACTGCCCATGATGGCCACGACACCAATCGTATTTTCATCGATCAGCTTAACTGCTTCTTCCGCGGTCAGACAGTACCGATCCCCTTCCATCGGCACGAAGCGGGGTTCAATTTCCCAGTAGCGGCAGAATTTTTCCCAGCAGACCTGCACATTGATGCCCATCACCATGTTGGGTTTGTCTGTCGGTTTCCCTTGTGCTTCCCGGCGTTCTTTCCATTTCCATTTCAGTGCCATACCACCCAGCATGGCGGCTTCGCTGGAACCGATGGTCGAACAGCCGACCGAATTCTCTTCGTCGGGTGAGTTCCAGAGGTCTGCCAGCATGTTCGTGCACCGCAATTCAATTTCTGCCGTCTGCGGGTACTCATCCTTATCGATCATGTTCTTGTCGAATGTTTCCGACATTAACTGTTTGGCTTCGTCTTCCATCCATGTGGTGACGAAGGTCGCCAGGTTCAGTCGCGAATTTCCGTCCAAAATCAGTTCATCGCGAATCAGGTTATAGGCGACTTTTGGAGGCAGCCCTTCTTGAGGCATCAGGTATTTGGGAATCGGTTCCCGAATATAGCGACCGCCATAAGCGGGGGTGATGACGGAATTGACATCGTCGTCATGTGTTTTTTTCTGGCCGTGTAGCATGATTAGCTCCCTCCTGGATCATCGATACGGAATAGAATGAGTGTACGGCTATAGTAATGTCTGGCGCGGGGATTTGAATGAAGATAACGCCAAGGATCGGTTTTTCTGAAAACTTTCCGGTTATGTTGTACAGCCGACTGCGCATTGCCCGATGATATCGAGTTTTTCATCATTCAGATAACAATAGCGATTAACCCAGACTCCATCGGGGCTGATGTCGGTCGCCACCTGCATACGGGTACGAAAATCCTCCGTTGGACCATATCCATGTGCGAGTGCATAAATGGGCATCGGCCGAGCCAGCTTGCGCGCCGCAGCGATTTTTCGTTCCTGGGCATGCGGCCCGGTCAGGTGTGGTTCATCAGGGCCGGGATAATAGATTTCAGCCAGTCGTGCTGGTGGTTCGGAATCGGCAATGTCGAGAAACTTGAACAGCGCACGGACCAGTAACGATTCGGAGATCCCGGGATTGGCGGCCAGCAATTGATCGCCATAAGACCGCAGAATCATCGACCAGTGCATCCCGTACAGTTTGACGCTGACAGAATTGCAATGCTTTGCTGCGAGTGAATAATTCATTCCGGAAATGATTGACCAGGGAGGCGGAAATGCACTGGGGGCCAGTTCGATTTCGGGTTTGCCTACTTCGTTCATCGTCTGACGAAACCCTGCCAGCAACTCCTTGGAAAGCTGCGCCTTCATTAACATCATGGCAGAGGCACCCGGGTAATGGTCATTCAGCCAGATAGGAAAATTCGCAGCCTGATTGTCTTCCGAAAGCCAGTTTTCCAGGTCAAAGTTGGTCAGGCCGCCATTCAGTTTTTGATACAGGGACTGCGCGTCAGACTGCATCTGGTCGAAAAGGTATCCCAGCCGGTCGGCGGCTGCTTTGGCATGATCGCTGAAATCAAAAAAAGCGGAATCCAGAAAATAAGGCGGGTATTCCGGCCAGTCAAAGCGAATCCCGTCGATATCGGGATAGTGTTTGAGCAGGTCCCGAATGAAAGCATGTTGATAATCAATGATATGCGGGCTGGCCAGACTGCCGTTATTCGCCACACGTTTACGTGGCAGAGAACCATCGGGCAAACGTGGAATATCATCTTCGATCGGCCCACCAAATTGTACGCGGTATCCGGGCGGAATCGCCGCTTGCACCTGAAAGTAGACTTCCAAATCGCGGTCATGTGCCGCCTGGATGAAATCAGCGACAACATGCCCCGCGTCACGAGTGAGTTCGTCAGGCTTGGCCGGCTGGTACCGCAAACCGGCATACAGCGATTCATCGGGGATAAAGCTGGGGGAGGTTTTAACCCATAGTTCGCGTTTGTTTTGCCAGAGCGGACGGTCCAGCAGGCGAACTTTGCCGGCGCCGGCATCGGCCGGCGGTTCGCGGACTCCGGTCTGCTCGTCGGCCAGTTGCATCACATAAGGCGAAGTCGCAACCGCGGTAACTCCTGCACGCTGCATAAGATTGTCGAGTACGGCTTCGACTCCCTCATACTGCAGGTACTCTGGTAACACGGTGACGCCAATTTGTCTCTGCTGGCTCATGATTTCCTCGCATAGATGCAGAATGTAAGTTCAGAGACTTTCATTTTATCTGCTGGTGAGAATTGATCTCCACCCTTGCGAGGCGATTTTTTTTGACTTTAAGGAGAGCCAGGCAACTTTTCGCAAAGTGCGACTAAAATGAACGTGGCAACTGGCCCCAGCAGGAGGGAAATCAGAAACCAGTTCAATCCACCCCGGTTTTTTCCTTGTGCCAGGCCTGCGTTAATTAAAGCCAGTGAGCCCCAGCCGACAAGGTATCCGGATTCTTGAGGAATCTGCGCAGCAAATAACATAATTGTCACTCCTGATGAAGGATCGAACTATATCCACTACAAGCAGCCTGATCTCAGCCGATCATCGAGTTGAAAAAACAGCGACCGAGACGGTTTCGTCCCGGTCGTGCATCAGGTCACTCAATAATGATGTCGTTCACGGTGCCGCCACTGGGAATCATTGGTAACACATGTTCCTGGTAGGTGCAGATGACGTCCAATAGATAAGGGCCGTCTGCCGCCAGCATTTCTGCCAGTGCTTTCGGGAACTCTGCTTTTGAACGAACCTGTTTTGCCTGGAGGCCAAAACCTTTGGCGATCGAGACGAAGTCCGGATAGGTTTCCTCGGCATGCGAACCATCGCCTTTGCCTTCTGCTTCGGGGTGATGCACGGGGCCGAGATAGGTATGAGCGCGACGCCCATCCATGAAACGGTCTTCCCACTGAACCACCATTCCCAGGTGCTGGTTATTCAGCAGCAGAATTTTAACCGGCAGTTTTTCCGTATGCAGCGTGGCCATTTCCTGCACGTTCATCAGCATCGAACCGTCGCCGTCAATGTCGACTACCAGCGAATCCGGGAACTGTGCCTGCACTCCCATCGCGGCGGGCAGACCAAAGCCCATCGTTCCCAGGCCAGAACTACTGAGCCAGTGACGCGGTTTGTTGAACTTATAGAACTGTGCCGCCCACATCTGATGCTGACCAACGCCAACGGTGATGTACGGGTCTTTGTCTTTGGTCTGGTTCCAGAGCTCGTGAATCGCATACTGCTGCGAGAGTACGTCGCCCAGTTCCGGATATTTCAGCGGGTACTTTTCTTTCCACGCTTTGACCTGAGCCAGCCAGCTGTCAACCTGAGGCAGGTCGTCATCGGTAATGGCTTCGTTCAACGAATGCAGAACATGTTTCAAGTCTGCGTTGATCGGAATGTGGGCTTCTTTGTTTTTCTGTAATTCGGAAGGATCGATATCAACGTGCACGATCTTGCCATGCTTGGCGAACTCTTCCAGTTTTCCGGTAACACGGTCATCAAACCGCACACCAAAGGCCAGCAGCAAGTCGGCTTCATTGACGGCATAGTTCGCGTAGACTGTTCCATGCATCCCCAGCATGTCCAGGCACAACGGATCATCGCCGGGGAATACTCCCAGTCCCATTACAGTCGTGGTCACAGGAATATTTGTGCGGTGGGCAAACTTAACCAGCTCTTCAGAAGCGTCGGAAATGATCGCTCCACCACCAACATAGAGCATCGGTTTTTTGGAGCGTTTGATAGCTGCCAGAATCTGACGAATCTGTTCTGGGGCCGCTTTACGCAATTCAGGACGATAACCGGGCAGATAAGGCTCGGGATCGTAATCCGGCTCTTCATCGAGCGTGGCCAACTGGCAGTCTTTCGGGAAGTCGATTAGAACCGGGCCGGGACGGCCGGTATTCGCGATGAAAAAGGCTTCCTTCACAATCCGGGCGACATCTTTCACATCGGTCACCATGTAATGATGTTTGGTGATTGCCCGGGAAATTTCAACCATCGGCGTTTCCTGAAACGCATCGCTGCCGATGACAGCCTGTGGTACCTGTCCGGTAATTGCCACCATGGGGATGCTGTCCAGCTTCGCATCAGCCAGCGCGGTCACGAGGTTGGTTGCACCGGGACCACTGGTCGCCATGCAGACTCCGACTTCACCTGTGGTGCGGGCAATTCCCTGGGCAGCAAAACCGCCACCCTGTTCGTGACGAGGCAGCAGAGTTCGAATGTCGTCTTTATATTTAATCAATGCCTGATGCAGGGGCATGCTACAGCCGCCGGGATATGCAAAGATCGTCTTCACGCCCTGCCGCACCAATGCCTGAACCAGAATCTCAGCGCCATTGATTGTCGTAGTTTGCGTCTCTTTTTCGTTGGCAGTGGCCACTGTTTCACCCTTCTGTTTCGATGATCTCTAAGGTCTCAAATAATTCGTTTCAAATGATCAACCAGCGCGATTCCAAGGGGGAATCCGACTTCAGTGTTGATCACCAATTCCCGCTTACCAAAACGGTCTGACATGTAGACGCACCTCGTACGCCCAATGTTCGTTCTGGAAATTCAAGAACTGATTTGCGGTTAATTCTATCTTCTCTCCAGTACAATAACGAGTCATTTCCTGCTCAGAATCCAATTTTCGTGCAGAGACATTCACGTTAGTTGTCTTGGTAAAACAGGTTACAGAGCCTGTTTCGGTTGTATCAATTGGGCTGCTGTTTCAGCCAGGCAGATACTCACAAAGTGACGTGGCTCTTGTTTAAAGGGCGTTGATGGCATCTAAGTCTAATCAAATAAACAGGATAGGGTTGTAGGATGATACGGTCTTTATCGAAATGACCTTTCTGTCAGGAAAGGTTTGCGGGAGTGATTTCTGATTGGTATGATATATAAGTGATTATTTAAATGAATCCGTTTGTCGTGCGTTGCCGAATTGAATAAAGAGGCACAGCGTAGCAATCGAAGTTGAGTCCCACCACAATCGATCCTTCCTTAATCAATGCAGCGAGTCGAGGTGTTAAGCATGAGTCGTCCCGCAAACTCGATCCAGGTAACTCAATCAAGGCGTTCTTTCCTCCAGGCAGGATTTCTCACGCTGGGTGGTTTGGGATTAAGCGATTTACTCCGGCTGCGAGAGGCCTCTGCTTCTCCTGCGAAGACCACGCCGGATACCTCGGTGATTCTCATTTGGTTGCAGGGTGGCCCGAGCCATATGGAAACCTACGATATGAAGCCAAACGCGCCGGTGGAATATCGAGGAGAATTCAATCCGATTCATACCAACGTTCCGGGCATCGATATCTGCGAACACTTACCCTTGCATGCGAAGGTGGCAGACCGCTTCACCATCATCCGTTCCATCTCACACGGCTTTGCCAATCATGCCGGTGGTGCAGGGCGGTTTCTTTCAGGCCGTGATCCGTTAAGACCACTCGAGCCGATTTCGCAATTTCCGACGATCGGTCCCATCGTTTCTAAAATGCGCGATCATGTGAATAACGGACTTCCGAATTATATCGGAAATCAACCGCGCGTGCATGGCGGCGGAAGTTCCTATCTGGGTGAGTCGGCTTTACCATTCGTGGTCGGTTCCGACCCGAACCTTCCCAACTTTCGGGTGCCGAACATCACCATCGACGATAAGCTCAAGGACCGCCTTGATGATCGGGTGACGCTGCTCACTTCATTCGACCAGATGCGCCGCGACCTCGACCAGAACGGTTCGCTAAAGTCCATCGACAAGTTCAACACGCGTGCTCTGGAAATGTTGACCAGTGATCGCGCCCGTAACGCATTCGACATCTCGCAGGAAAGTGACGCCACCCGCGATAAATACGGTCGTCACAAATGGGGCCAGCGTGCTCTGCTGGCCCGTCGACTGGTTGAAGCCGGTAGCAGTTTCGTGACAATGCAGATGCAGAACCCGGGGGTCAAAGGCTGTGCCGGCAACTGGGATATTCACGCGGTGAATGGTCACCTGTATGACGATCTGCGAGGCCGCCTCCCGATCTTCGATCGTGCCGTTTCCGCTTTGATTGAAGATATCTACGAACGGGGCCTGGATAAAAAAGTGATGGTGATTGTCTCGGGCGAATTTGGTCGTACGCCGCGCATCAACCCGCAAAAAGGAACCCGTTCCAAAGTCATGCAGCCTGGTCGCGACCACTGGCCTGGTTCAATGTCAGTCCTGGTTTCGGGCGGCGGCATGAAAATGGGCCAGGTTATCGGTTCAACTACCTCAAACGGCGCATACGCCAAAGACAACAAACTGGATCCGAACGATCTACTCTCCACCGTCTATCGTTTCCTGGGCATTGATCAGAACCACGCCTTCCTCGACCACAGCGGCCGCCCCATGCCGATTCTCCCCAAGGGAAAACCAATCGTCGAGCTATCCTGAGAAATACTTTCGTGTGCCACTGTAGGATTGCTATTTAGTCCAGTCAGTGCTGATGCAAGTCGATACAAAGCACGATGAGTCTTATCGGGTAGCCCCGAATGAAATTCGGGGTTGTCGCAAACAACAGCAATCAAACAGTGAGAAGTGACACTCTTTTTTTCCTGCTTATGATTTCACAAACCGCACACAATAAACTGGTGGCAGGTAATTTGAAATGACTTGCCATGCATCGCCGCCGTTTGCTGAAATCCAGAGATTGCCCGTCGTGGATCCAACGGCAAGGACATCGCCCGTTTCATCGATGTCTAACGCGTGTCGATACACGATGTCAAAACTCTGTTTCCCGGGTAGGCCTTTGGTGAGTACTTCTGTTGTCACGCCGCCGTCGATCGTGCGGGCAACCACAAACTCTCCGTCCACAGGCACGCGGCACTCATCTTTGACACCGGGAACAAACCAGGCGGTCTCAGGCTGCCTGGGATGAACGACGACCGCGAAACCAAATTTTGCGGGCTGAATACCGGTTACTTCCTGCCATGAATTGGCGCCGTCGGTCGTGCGGAACACGCCATTATGATGCTGTATCCAATAAGTATCAGGGTCAGACGGTGACTGAACCATCCGATGGGCGTCTTGAATATTGGGGTTACCGGCCTGATCGGGGGGCATATATTCCGCGTGCATGCCGTCTGCTTTCAGGGTCCAGCTTGCTCCATCATTGTCTGTCACCCACACGCCGCCACAGGATATCCCGATCGCCACGCGTTGACTGTTTTCCGGATGCACGCAAATCGAATGAATGCCCGGATCATCTTTACCGCCACCAAACCATTCTTGTCGTTCAGGAAGATCCCACAAACTTTCCACCAGCTGCCAGCTGGAGCCACAATCGTCGGAACGAAACAGGCCGCCGGGAATCGTACCACACCAGAGCCGTCCCGGCTGATCCGCGCCGCCCGCTTCGAGCGACCAGATTTCATTCAGGCTGGCAGGTTTCGGTTCACTATCTGGGGAAAAGGGGTCCGCCGCTTTAGTAGCTCCTTCCGGGTAGACGGGCACGGGACACTCTTCCCAGTTCTCACCTCCGTCGGTACTGCGATGCAGCTTCACACCAAAATGACCATGGTTCAGTGCGGCGTACGTTTTTTCGTCCCGCGAGTCATGCAAGACCATCGAGACATTTTCGCCGACGAAATCATGTCGGCTCATCTCCCAGCCACTGGGACCGCGATCAAAGCGAAACAGACCTTTCCGCGTGGCAAGATGAACCGAAGCACTCATAACAGGCACCTTTCAATCAGGATGTTGTGGTCGCAAAGAAATCAGAAATGATTAGCCGCCGGAGAGTGCCTGCATCACATAAATCTCACTGTCGGGTGAGATCGCATCGCTCAGATGCACGCGGTCGACGATTGTTTTTCCGTCAACAAAAATCACCATGTGCTGACGCAGACGACTCTGGTCATCCAACACGTAACTCTTTAGCTGCTGCTGAGTTTCAAATACCGCATCCAGCGCGTCACGAACGGTTGCTCCCGAAACGGTGGCTTCGGAGCAATCGAGATGACGTTTCAGATTGGCAGTAAAACAGACACGGACCATGGTTTGCGTATGTTACACGGTACAAATTCGAGAGGCAAACAAATTTCTGCAGTCGATTGACCATATCAATCAATCGACATCTTTCCCGCAATTGCCGTATGAAATCAGCTCGAGCGATCGACATTGGGCAAGTAGCTTTGGTATCAGAAATCAAAAGAAGCCCACTCCGGTATTGCCTACGGCAAACGCGTGAAGACATAGCCGAGACCTGACAGGAGCTGCTTAAAATACTGATCTAAAGCGATAGAGGCCGCTACGATTGTAAAAGTGATTAGCACATTCAAAGGTGTGGCGTTGCGCCAACGGTCCAACAATATTTTACGAGTGTGTCGGCCCGCAATGAGCATGATAACACCACATATGATAGCGATAAACGAAATTCCGACAGTCCCGGAGTGAATGGAGACTGATTGTTGATTTGCAAGCGCCTGCGTCAAAGGTGTGTAAACGTTATCATAGCCGATCCAACACCCAAGGATGAGGGAGACCACGCCAAGGAACCGAACCGCAGTGCTGTTGTCGAGTAACTCGTCCTCAGCATCGACGTAAACACGTGGTGCTGATTTTAGCTGGTTGGATCTTGATTCGGGAGATGAGTCAGGGTTTCCGGTCATGGGAACGAGGTTCTCGTCGATAATCGAATCACTCTTTGTTGGCTAACTTGTAATCATACCGAAAGATAGCACAATCGACGCGATCAGGGTTTCATCTGTGGTAAGAGTCGAAATGATTATAAAAGACAAAGGCTTTGTGTCAAAGACCGACTCAAGAAACCATTCTGGAACGAAGAAAACAGGTATTGCCAGCAAGCGACATCTTTCCCTCAATTGCCCCGCGAAATCGTCCTCGGCTATCGACATTCGGAAAGCAGCTTCGGTAGAATCAAAGTCAACACGTGTGATTCTTTCCTGAAATTAACTTTGATTCCTCTGATTTATAAGAGTAGTTCAATGATAAAACTCTTCCCGCCTGCTTCGTTTCGTAATACATGTTTCTGGCTCATGTCAGCAACCGCATTGCTGTTCCTGTCCAACACCATTGCCTGGAGTGCAGACAAAGCAGAAACCAGCGATGTTAAGAAAGAGAACAAAGAGGCCGAGGATGTTCTGGCTGGCCACTCGTATCATGGCGAAGTTTTCAACGAAGGCCCGCGTCGTGCCGCCTATTTAATGGGCAATACGGGAGACGTTCACTTTGATGTGACTGTCAAAAATTCGGAAGCACAGAAATTCCTCGATCAGGGATTAGGTCAGCTGCATGGCTTCTGGTATCTGGAAGCCGAACGCTCTTTCCGGCACGCGGCAAATTTAGACCCGGATTGCGCCATGGCCTTCTGGGGTGCCGCAATGTGCAATCTGAAAAACAGCAAACGGGCCAAAGGCTTCATCGAAGAAGCGAACAAGCGCATCGACAAAGCCAGCCCCCGCGAAAAGCAGTATATCAAAGCCCTTGAAGCGTATATCAAAGCCGACAAGAAAAAGTCCAAAGAACGCAACGATGCTTACACCAAAGCCATGGAAAACCTGATTTTGGATTACCCCGATGACTTGGAAGCGAAAGCGTTTCTGGCAGTCCATCTTTACAGTTCGCGTTCTTCGAGTACGAGCTATATTGCCGCCGAAGCACTGCTGCAGGATATCTTTGCAAAGAACCCCATGCATCCCGCGCATCACTATCGTATTCATCTCTGGGATCACCGTAAACCGGAAATGGCACTCACATCCGCAGCGAAGTGTGGTCAGTCCGCCCCTGGCATCGCCCACATGTGGCACATGCCCGGGCACATCTATTCGCGTCTGAAACGTTATCAGGATGCCGTTTGGCAACAGGAAGCCTCGGCTCGCGTCGATCACGCTCACATGATGCGCGACTCAGTCATGCCTGACCAGATCCATAATTACGCCCACAATAACGAATGGCTGATTCGCAACCTGATTTTCATCGGCCGCGTGCACGACGCCGTCGCGCTGGCGAAGAATATGATTTCGCTCCCTCAGCATCCCAAATACAACACGCTCAAAAAACGAGGCAGTGCGAAGTATGGTCGCATGCGACTGTTACAGGTTCTTCGCACTTATGAGCTGTGGGACGAACTGATTGCCCTCAGCCAAACCCCTTACTTAGAACCGACCGACGTTGAAGCCGAACAGGTCAATCGCCTGCGTTATCTGGGGGCCGCCTATTATGGAAAAGGAAACATCAAAGAAGGCGACGCTCAATTGGCAAAGCTGCAGAAGCGGCTCGGAAACTTACAGTCCGAAAAGAAACGAGCGGAACAGGCTGCGGTATTGAAGCTCAAAGGAGATACTCCGGTTGCCGCTCTAAAACCAGGAGCTTCAAAATCTTCCAAAGTGACGAAAGCCATCAAAGCGGCCATAGAAAAGGCGGGCAAGCCGTTCGTCGCAAAAATCAACAAACTGGAACGCCCGATCAACGCGTTAAAAGGGCATCAGGCCATCGCTGCCGGCGACTTCAAAACGGGCCATGAACTGTTGAAAAAAGCCGGCGGTGCGGATGAGGTGTATCTGCTCTCGGTACTCTGGAAATCGGGCGAAGAAGAGAAAGCAGAAAAAGCCCTGCGAAAGCTGATCGGTTCTCACAAAAACGAAGTCCAGCCGCAAGCCACACTGGTAGAACTGCTCTGGCAGTCTGATAAAAAAGAAGCGGCGAAAAAGGAATTCGAAACACTGCGCAAACTCTCTGCCACCATCGACCTGGATGTGCCGCTGTTTGTTCGATTGGCACCGATCGCGAAAGAACTGGGTTTCGAAGCAGACTGGCGAATTGAAGACGTCGCCGCCAGCGATGTGGGAGACCGTCCCGACCTCAAAACACTGGGGCCCTTCCGCTGGAAACCATCGCCCGCACCGACCTGGCAGTTGAAAGATGCGACCGGCAAACTTCGCAGCTCGGAAGAATTTAAGGGTAAGCCGCACGTGTTGATTTTTTATCTGGGTTTCAGCTGTCTACACTGTGCCGAACAGCTCCAGGCGTTCGCTCCGATGGTTCAGGAATTTGAAAAAACGGGCATTCCATTAATGGCGATCAGCACGGACAACATTGACGGCCTGAAAACATCGATCAAGAACTACGACAAAGGAGACCTGCCGATCCCGCTGTTTTCGAACGACAAACTGGACACCTTCAAAGCCTTCCACGCGTACGACGACTTTGAAAAACAACCTCTGCATGGCACGTTTATCATTGATGCCGACGGAAAGGTCCTCTGGCAGGACATCAGCTACGAACCCTTCATGGACCCGAAATTCGTGTTGAAAGAAGCAAAACGGCTCTTACCGAAAAAGGCCAAATGGACGGGAATGCAACTGGATATTTTTTGAACTACGGCTGGAACGTTCCATTTCAAGAGAAGGTTCGAGGGTGGTCCCGAATGCAATTCGGGATTGCCGCAGGTAACAGGAAAATGACGGGCTCGACGATCGCATTAATGGGACTCATTCGATCGGATTTGAATTCAGGGGTTTTCCGAATTTAACTTCCGATAACTCTTAGCTCTTGAAGTTGATCAAAAATGTCTTGAGTCAAATTCTCAAAACCTGTAGTCTTGGTCAGGTTGGGTTTTTCATTGTTTGTTCGAAGCAGTTTGGCATCTTGGAGTGGTTGCGAGCCCGGTCCAAAACAGCCATGTCCACTTCCAAATCTGCTTACCGCATGCTGCACCAGATTCATAATTTCTCGAATCATCTGCAAGTCAGTTTCGAAGTGACCCGAGTAGTAGTTTTCAGCAGGGCCTCCAATGGTGAATAGATCTGTATGAAGCAGTTCCACATACCCTGAGAAACCGTGAATTGTTTCAATTGTGAGAACAAGCCAGTTAGTGAAATCCCATTTAAATTGATCATTCAGAAACTTTTCGATGTCATTTGGAGAGATGATCTGCCAGTAAATTGGGGATTCCGCTGTCAGGAACTTAAGCGAGAGATTTGTAACTTCGCTTCTAGCATCAAGAATGTATTTGCTGACAGACTCTTGATTCACCCACCATTCGGGAATTAAATACACCAGCGAATTCAAAATCGAACCCGGCGCCATCCCAGTCTTTTTGTAAGAAACTAAGTGAGTAAGAATTTCGATTCATTTTCATAATTAATATGTATTGAGTAGTGAACCTTCGCGAGAGAATAAGTAATTCGTGTTCTCTACAACTTCCTCTTCGCTACACACGCCCCGGATCTTGGTCAGCTCACCGGGTGCCACTGTCGGCTGGTCCGACAGTGCGCGTGTTATCAGGCGTGTGCATTTCTTTCACTCTCTATTTCAATTTGGATTGAGACTGGTTTCTGGTCCTGTCTTGATATTTCTTCGTTCGATTTCTCTGTCAATTTCCTGCTCGCTGCGCTCGGCCCGAATTGCATTCGGGCCCACCCAGGAATTTGTTTTATTAATCATTGGTTAAGTGAGTTATCTCAGCGGTTTTTTTCCAGGATATGTGTTGGAATCCCATCCAGGCTGGTCTGGTTTTTGTCGTGCCAGTACTGGTGCAGTCCTTCGGGACCTTGCTTGGCGGCCCAGGTGGTGAGGTGTTCGCGTTCTTCGACGTAATCATAGTAGGGAACACCCATGCCGCACGATGTCTGGACCAGATCCACGTTCAAGTCAAACACCTGCCGGGCACCAGGGATGGAAGGGAAGTGCGCGAACAGTTCATCCCATTCTTCATTGTAGGGATGAATCACGCATGCCTGACCAAAGAGCCTTAAGATCAGCGGCTTGCCGGTGAAGGCACAGAACATGACTGTCATTCTTCCGTCCTCCTGAACATGGGCCGACGTCTCATTGCCACTGCCGGTAACATTGAGCCAGATCACACGATTCGGATTCAGTACTCGAAATGCATCCATGCCCTTCGGCGAAACATTGATCCGGCTCTCCGCCGTCGCGGTGCCGACGAAAAACAATTTTTGCTCACCGATGAACTCAATCAGTTTGTCGGACAGTTCGGATAACTGTTGTCCCATTGTGTGTCTGCTTTCTCAAAAAGGAGCGGGGAGAAAATTCACGGGCGAATGATAACAGACAGACCCGTTTCTGGCAAAACGGGTTCAGGGCAACAGATCAGAGTCTACTGATATTGCCGCCGATAGACGGTGGGACTGATGCCCGTCTGAGCTTTAAACACTTTCGAAAAATGGCTGTGATCATAAAATCCGGTCCGATTGGCAATCTGGGAAATCGTGTCGGTGGTGCTGGTCAACAAACGGCAGGCGGCTTGAATCCGCACATGGTTGATATAACTGGCGGGGCTCGTATGGAACAGTTTTCGAAACCGACGTTGAAACTGACTGGTGGACAGGCCGACCAGCGATGCGAGTTCCTTCACAACAATCTCACGCTGAAAATGGTCGTTGATATAGTCGAACACGCGTTGCATTTCGAGATAGGGGGCAATTGCCAGTCCCGCCCGGCGGTAATCGCGCATCATACCGACCACTCCCGCGACCTGACCGCGTTTGTCGAACAGCGGTTCCTTAATCACCTGAAACCAAGTCGTCGCGCCTTCGCCCCCCGTCACCGGGTGTACCAGATCGACCAGCGGCTCGCGCGTCTCCATTACCCGGCGGTCTTCCCGCTGATACGCTTCGGCCTGATCGCGGGGATGAATGTCAAAATCGGTCCTGCCGATGAGTTCTTGCTCGTCATCCACTTTGAGCCAGTTCAATAGAGCACGGTTATGTTTGATGAAACGTCCCTCGGCATCTTTTACCACCAGATACACATCAGGTAAATGGGCGAACAGACGGCAGGTTTGCTCGATTCCGGGGACTTTTTTAAAATACTGACGCTGGAGTGAGGCATTCATGGCGATATTTCTAAAACAGGAATGCGCCAAATATACACAAAATCGCCTCGAATTTCCAAGACGCACATGATTGGGAACATTACAATCAATGAAACAAATCGATTGTTTGTTTGATCAACCCGCGATTATCTTTCATAATGACATACACAAACTCGGCTCATTTCAAAATGGCTTACGAGGAGAAATTGATGACGAAAAACAGTGCGCTCAATCGTCGTGACTTTATTAAAACGGCTGCTGCCGCAAGTACGGTGTTCTCGGTTCCGACGATCATTCCCGGTACTGCACTCGGACTGAACGGCACCGTGGCTCCCAGCGAACGCATCATCCTGGGCGGGATCGGCATTCGCCGACGCGGCGGTTATGTCTTGAGTCATATGCTCGAACAACCCGACGTTCGCTTTGTCGCCATCGCCGATGTTCGCGCCGATCAACGCAAAACCGTTAAGGAAATGGCCGACAAACAGAACGGCGATCAGAAATGCGAGACTTATCGCGATTTTCGCGAACTGCTGGCCCGCGATGATATTGACGCCGTTTTGATTGCCACCGGCGACCGCTGGCACGCAACGGCATCCATGCTGGCGGCCGAAGCGGGCAAAGACGTCTACTCCGAAAAGCCGTGTGCGATTTCCATTGAACTCGCCCGCAAACTGCAACAGACCATTCAACGTACGGGCCGTGTTTTCCAGGCAGGTACACAACGCCGGAATGTCTCCAACTTCGCACACGCCGCCAATCTGGCACAAACGGGACAGCTCGGAAAAATTCATACCGTACACGCTTCGATCTACCAACTGATTGATCGTCATGACTGGCTACCCGCCGAACCTGAGCCCGATCCTGAAGTTGTCGACTGGAACATGTGGCTTGGCCCCGCACCGTGGCGGCCTTATAACCACGCGTACGTCGACGGCGCCTGGCGCGGGCATTACGATTTTGATTCCGGTGCCAAACTGCTCGACTGGGGCGCGCACACGCTCGATATCTGCCAGTGGGCACTCGACGCTGACAACACCATGCCCGTGACCTATGAACCCAAGGATGTTCCCAACGATAACGTCATTGAGTGCATGTATGAGAATGGCGTGAAACTCGTCATGCGGCGCAATGGCTGGATGGGGCTCGGAACTTGTCCCGTGCGCTTCGAAGGGGAAGCAGGCTGGGTCGAGACCGGTGATTCCGGGCAGACTGCTGTTTCTTCGGATCAACTTAGAGCGTCTTTACCGTCGCCCAGTTCGATTCCGGGAACGTCTCCCAAATTCCATGTGCGTGATTTCTTTAACTGTGTGAAAACCCGCTCGCAGCCGGCCGCCAATGAAGACGTGATGGCCCGTTCGCACATCGCCTGTCACGCTGCCGCGATTGCCTGGAAGCTGGGACGCAAAGTCCAGTTCGATCCAGTGACGGAAGAATTTGTGAACGATGACGAAGCGAATCGCATGCGGAGCCGCGCGATGCGGGAACCGTGGACCGTTTAGTTTCCGCCGCTGTTCGTCACACGATTTCCACTTTCATTCAATATTAATCACTTGAGGGATTTCCACTCATGTTCTCGTTCAGATTCTGTCTGCTCTGTTTGATTTCCGCCAGCCTGTTTCACTCAGCCAATCTGGTTTCCGCCGCGGAGAAATCAGAAGAAGCCGCCCGTTTGGTCAAAGTTCTGAATTCCGATGCAGGTACGTACGACAAAGCGATGGCCTGTCGTCGTCTGGCAGCGATTGGTGATGCCAAATCGGTTCCCGCGATCGCAAAATATCTGGGCGATGAAAAGTTGGCGACCTATGCTCGCTCGGCTCTGGAAAACATTCCCAGCCCTGCGGCAGACAAGGCACTGGAAGAATCACTCAAATCCGTTAAAGGAGATCAGCTTGTCGGCGCGATCAATTCGATTGGGAAACGCAAAGATGAAAACGCGACGGCAGAACTCGCAAAATTGCTCTCGGATAAAAACGCCAAAGTCGCGATCGCCGCCGCCCATGCACTGGGCGCCATTGGCACAAAACCAGCCGCAACCACATTACAGGCAGCGCTCGGCAAAGGAGATGCGAAAGTACAAAACGAAGTCGGTTTTGCCTGCCTGATGTGTGCGCGATCTCTTGCAGGAAAAGACAAGCAGTCGGCAATCGAATTAGCAGAAGCAGTCAGAAAGTCAGACCTGCCCGAAAATATCAAGTTGGCAGCGACACAACGGGCGATTGTGCTCCAGGGCAAAGCGGGCCTCGACCTGTTAACTGAAGAACTCAAGGCAAATGATCTAAAGCAATTTCGTTCTGCTCTGCAGGCGGCACGCGATCTGGGAAAAGTTTCGACTTCCACATTGATCAACGCTTATCCCAGTCTGTCCGATGAACGAAAAGCGCTCGTCATCGCCGCGTTGAGCCTTGAACACGATCCTGCAGCACTACCACTGGTGCGGGAAGCCGCCACCAAAGGCTCAGGTGCGTTGCAATTACAGGCGATCAATTCACTGGGTGAACTTGAAGTGTCTCTCGATGAAAGTGCCCAGCTCCAGGTGCTCGGCGATCTGTTTGGTCTCTTGAAACAGAACAATCCCGAAATCGGGGGTGCGGCTGAATCGGTGATTGTGAAATTCAGTTCCAGCCAGCCTGCATCCCAGGTCAAAACATTCATCGAAACCAACACACGTAAACTGGTCGAAAATGAAGCACTGCCTGAGCAACTCGCGGGTCTGCAACTGGCGGGCGAATGCCGCATCAGTTCGCTCACGCCATCCGTGCTGCAATTGGTGGGTCACTCCAATCCCGAAGTCAAACAGGCGGCCATTGCCGCACTCGGTGGCACGACATCGTCTGCCGATCTTTCGAAACTGATCGGACTCGCGTTGAAGAATCCCGGTGACGCAAACACCGGTGCCGCTCTCAAAGCCGCCTGTGCACGTTTGCCTTTAGAAGAGACTGCAAATACGCTGGCCGTTGCCATGAAAGGGGCTTCAATCGAACAACAGCAACAGTTGCTGAAACAGCTGGCAGCCATCGGCGGTGAGACGGCGCTCAAGACCGTCGTGAAAGCGGCCCGTTCCAATGAGGACGCACTGCAGAATACGGCCACGGACCTGCTCGGCAAATGGGTCACGATTGACGTCGCGCCGCCGCTCTTGGATCTGGCGAAAAATCTGGAGAACCGTAAATACAAAATCCGTGCGTTGCGTGGATACATCCGCGTGGCGCGCCAGCTCAACATGACACCCGAAAAACGGCTCGAAGTCTGCCGCAATACACTGGCGAATGCCGAGCGGAACGATGAAAAGAAACTCGTGTTCGAAGTGCTGCGTCGCTATCCGACGCCACAAGCGGTGAGTTATACAATTGAACTACTCGGCGACAAACAGCTCAACGTGCCCGCTGCTGCCACCATTGTCTCCTGGGCAGAACGCGGCACGCCCATTGAAGATGACCTGTTGTTACACGCACTGCAGCAGGTGGTTGCTACAACTTCGAATAACAATTTGAAACAGCGAGCTGCACAACAGTTGGATCGTGTGAAAGCACAGGCGAAACAGCATGAACAAGAGCTTGGCTTTCAATCTCTGTATGACGGTAAATCGTTTGACGGCTGGCACGGCAATGAAGAAATCTTCCGCATTGAAAACGGCGAGATCGTTGCCGGCAGTTTGACTGAAAAAGTCGAACGGAATGAGTTTCTGCGTTCGAATAAGGAATACGACGATTTCGAATTGAAGCTCGAATTCAAGTTACTCGGTGATAAAACCAACGCGGGCGTTCAGATTCGCACAGCGGAAATTCCCGATCACCACGAAGTCAGCGGTTACCAGGCGGACCTCGGTACCGGTTACTGGGGCTGCCTGTACGATGAATCACGCCGTAAGAAAATTCTAGCCGGCCCTGAAAAAGAAAAACGGGATTTCCCGGTTCGCATGGATGACTGGAATACCTACCGCATTCGCTGTGAAGGCCCACGGATTCAACTCTGGATCAATGGAGTGCAAACGGTCGACTTCACCGAAGAAGATCCCAGCATTCCACTCAAGGGGATCATCGCACTACAGATTCACGGAAATCTGGTGAATCAGGTGCATTATCGCAATGTGAGGCTGCGAGAGCTGTAAATCACGGTCTAACCTTGAGGAAAAACAGTTGTTCCGCCACATTTTTCAGATCCGCCCCTTGCGATAAAAGCCTCTGCCGCGAAAATAGAGAACAGGCCATTCAGCATTTTCTCAGGACCGCGGCGA
This sequence comes from Gimesia fumaroli, assembly GCF_007754425.1. NCBI lineage: Bacteria > Pseudomonadati > Planctomycetota > Planctomycetia > Planctomycetales > Planctomycetaceae > Gimesia > Gimesia fumaroli. Next base: position 7,253,267 of record NZ_CP037452.1, on the reverse strand, counting down.
GGCACGGATGTCAGAAATCCCACAAGAACTTGAAGAACTGTTTCAACAGCTCAACCCGGAGCAGCGGGCGGCTGCCTGTCACGATACCGGTCCACTGTTGATTATCGCTGGTGCCGGTACAGGGAAAACGACCACACTTTCGCATCGCGTCGCCTACCTGATTTCGCAAGGCATTGATCCCAGCCGGATTCTTTTGCTCACCTTCTCCCGGCGGGCTGCGAACGAAATGATCCGCCGCGTCGATAACCTGCTTCGCGCTTTGGGCGCGGGCCGCGAACGTTCGGTCGCGGAGGCCCGCTCGCGAAGTATCTGGGGGGGCACGTTTCACTCAACGGCGGCCCGTCTGCTCAGACGCTACGGTCAGGCGATTGGCCTGCCCGATGATTTCACCATCATCGATCGCAGTGACAGCGAAGATTTAATGAGTTCGATCCGCAGCGAACTGGAGCTGGGAAACAACGGCAAGAAATTTCCCCGTAAAGGGACCCTGCTGGAAATCTACAGCCGCTGTGTGAATACGTGTTCCAAGCTGGAGCCGATTCTGGAACAGCATTATCCCTGGTGTCTGGAGCATGTCGACGATCTCAAAAAACTGTTCCAGGCGTTCGTCGATCGCAAAGAGAAACAGAACATCCTCGATTACGACGACCTGTTGATCTTCTGGCATGCCCTCGCCGCAGATCCCGCCGGCGGCAAGCTGCTCCGCGGTCAGTTTGAAGCAGTTCTGGTGGACGAGTATCAGGATACGAACGTGCTGCAGTCGGGCATTCTGAAAAACCTCTCTCCCGAAGGGGAAGGCCTGACGGTCGTGGGCGATGATGCCCAGTCGATTTATTCGTTCCGGGCGGCGACCGTGCGCAACATTCTGGACTTCCCCCAGGCGTATCCGGGCACAACGATCGTCACGCTGGAAGAGAACTATCGCAGCACACAACCGATCCTGCAGGCGACGAACCAGATCATCGACGAAGCCCATGAACGGTACGAGAAAAATCTCTGGTCGTCGAAACTGACCGGCGAAGCACCGTTCATCGTGGACTGCAGCGACAACAACGAGCAGGCCGACTTCGTGGTACAGCAGGTACTCGAACATCGGGAAGCCGGCATTCCTCTGCAGAAGCAGGCAGTGCTGTTTCGGGCGTCGAATCACAGTCTGCCGCTGGAAGTCGAACTGGCCCGTCGTAACATCGCCTATCACAAGTATGGCGGCTTGAAGTTTATCGAAACGGCCCACGTCAAAGATCTCATGGCTTATTTACGTCTGGCGGAAAATCCACGTGATGCGGTTTCCGGCTTGCGTGTGTTAACATTACTGCCGGGCATCGGTCAGAAAAAAGCACAACAATTGCTCAACGTGCTGGCCGAATCGCAGTTCCGGTTTGATGTCTGGAGCGAATTCAAACCGCCGGCGGCGACCGTCGAACATTGGCCGCTGTTTGTGCGACTGATGAATAATCTCGCCTCGCCGCAATCAGAGAAAAAGGGCATTTCTGCTGAGGTGCATCAGGTACGCACCTTTTATGCCCCCATCCTGGATCAGCAATATGACAACGCATCGGCTCGCCAGCGCGATTTGGAACAACTGGAACAGGTCGCCAGCCGGTTCAGCAGCCGGATGAGTTTTCTGGAAGAGATCACCCTCGACCCGCCCAGCTCGACACAGGATGTCGCGACCGGCAGTGATAAGGCCGACGATGATTTTCTGGTGTTAAGCACGATCCATTCCTCAAAAGGACTGGAGTGGGACGCCGTTTATGTGCTGCAGGCGGCCGACGGCAGTATTCCTTCCGAGATGTCGCTGGAGAGTGAAGAGGAAATCGACGAAGAACGCCGATTATTTTATGTCGCGCTCACGCGGGCGAAAAACTGGCTCTATGTCTGTTTTCCACATCGTCAGTATTTCCAGAATCGACGCTGGAACCAGGCTCATAGTTACGCGCAACTGACGCGGTTTGTTTCGTCAAAAACGTTGTCCCTGTTTCAGCGACGACCGGCGTTCAATGCCGAGGACCTGGATACGCCACAGGAAGCACAAATCGAGACGACGGCGGAAGACATTCGCAAAAATCTGCGTAATATGTGGACCGCCTGACCGCGGGTTGTTCAAGACGATTCTTTTTCGTCTGCAGACTGTTCGACGTTTGGTTCGACGTCAGCCGGCTCCATGGTTGCCGACTCCGCTTGTGCCGGTTCTGCATCAGCGGGTTGGGGAACCGTCGCTTCAGCGTCTGGCGTTTCTTCGCCCGTCTCATCTTCTTCCGCAGCTTTGGCTTTGTCCCAGGGCGACTTCTTCCGTGGCGGGGGGGGACCCGGGAATTGATAGTAGGTGCATTCGATGCCGCCGTTATACAGCTTGCGGCGGCGGGCCTTTTGTCCGTAAATGCGTTCGAAGCCGGGATGCGAGGTCAATACATAAATCGACCAGGTATCCAGGGGCTTAAACACGCGTTTCATTTCGCGGTAGATGACTTCGGCGTCTTCTTTCTCTCCCAGGCGTTCGCCATAGGGAGGGTTGGTAATGATGCAGCCATATTTGCGGGGCGTGCTGAATTCGGAGAGAGGCTGATCCTGAAAATGAATGAAGTCCTCCATGCCCGCCTGTTGTGCGTGATAGCGGGCCATACGAATCATCGCGGGATCAATGTCGTAGCCTTGCAAACGAAATGCAAGATCATTGCGTTCCAGGTCGCGGGCTTCGTCGCGAGCCTCTTTCCATAGTTCCGCAGGAAACTGCTGCCAGCCTTCGCAGGCAAATTCGCGATTGATGCCCGGCGCCGTATTCGTACCGATCAAGGCGGCTTCAATGGGGATCGTTCCCGAACCGCAACAGGGATCGACAAACGCCCGCTCCCGGTTCCAGTAGCTGAGTTGGATCAGGCCGGCTGCCAGTGTCTCTTTCAATTGCGCACCGGCGGTCAGTTTACGATAGCCGCGTTTGTGCAGACTGGAGCCGGTAGTGTCGACGCAGATCGACGCTTTGTCTTTCAGAATGGCCGCGTTGACCGAATACAGGGGGCCGTCTTCAGGGAACCAGTCTTTGATGTAATGATCTTTCAAGCGTTCGGCGATTGCCTTTTTGACCATCTTCTGTGAGTTTTTGGCGCTGTTAATCTTGGAACGAACGGCGGACGCACGCACAGGGAACCGGGCCGAAGGGGGCATCCAGCGTTCCCATTCGAGATCGCGGGTTTCGTCGAACAGGTCATCGAAGTCGAGAGCCGTGAATTCACCGAGACAGATCATTACACGGTCGGCACTACGAAGCCAGAGATTGCAGCGGCAGATCGCTTCGAGATCACCTTGAAAGGTAACGCGACCGTTTTCGACGGTCTGATCCTCGTATCCCAGTTGTTTCAATTCGCGCGAAACCACCGCTTCCAGGCCAAAGGCAGAGGTGGCAACGAGTGTGAGCGGCTCAGACATACGAACAGGGTATCGCTTTCGATTTCAGTAAAACGGTTAAATCCGGTAGAAAAAGGGTCGGCTGGTGATCATACTACTATAAAACGACAACCACTGATTTCTACCCGACTTTGAATCATAGAGAAGGTTTTTACGATGCGGAATGCTCTCACCCCTCATAATCGGCTCCCACGCCGTGATTTTCTGAAACAGGCCTCACTGAATGTATTAGCGGGTACAGCACTCGCCGGCGGTTTAACCGGATTACAGGCGGGCGAAAGTAAACAGAAACCGGCCAGCGGCTACCAGCTGGGCGCGTTCACCAAAAGTTTTCAGGACATGCCGATTCCCGATGTGTGCCGGGCGTTCAAATCGATCGGACTGGACGGCCTCGATCTGACAGTCCGCCCCAAAGGCCACATTCTGCCTGAGAACGCCGAAAAGGAACTACCGGAAGCCTGCAAGGCGGCCAAAGAAGCGGACGTGAAAATTCTGTTCCTGACCACGATGATCGACGAGCCCGATAAAAACGCCGAACGCATTCTGGCGACGGCGCAGGAGCAGGGCATTGATCGTGTGAAGATCGGCTACTATCGTTACAAGCCGTTCGGCACCCTGGCCCAACAGTTGAAAGAGACGACGAAAAAAATCGGCAAGGTCGCGAAGCTGTGTCAGAAGTATGAAATTTTGCCTTGCGTGCACGTGCACTCAAACGCGTTTCTTCCTTCGCATGGAACTCAGTTATATCAGTTGATCCAGGATTATTCGCCACAGGAAGTCGGCGCGTATGTCGACATGCTGCACATGGTCAAAGAAGGGAGCGGCGATGGTTGGCGACAGGGACTGGATTTACTCGCGCCCTGGATTTCGTTATGTGCGGTCAAGAACTTTGCCTGGGAACGGGGTGAAGGTCGCGATAAACAGGGACATCAGAAATGGGAAGTGAAAACCGTGCCGGTTGCGGATGGCATTTCCCCAATCCCGAAATATGTGGCTGCCCTGCGTGAATTGGGTTACGAAGGAATCTTCTCACTGCATAGCGAGTACAAGGGCCGACATAGCTGGAAAGAACTTTCAACGCAGGAATGCCTGGCACAGACGGCCGTCGATGCGAAGTATTTCCGTTCGCTGTGGTCGTAAGTTTGATTGAGACTCAAAACCAACTGAGCGCCATTCCGCTCATGGTGGGGGCGCGTTAGATGTTTACCAAATTAGCGACTGCAGCAATCTGTCTCATCGTGATTCTGTTCGGACTTGATGTTCATGCGGCTGAGCAACCGAACGTGATTTTGATCATGTGCGACGATCTGGGCTGGGGTGACACCGGCTTTAACGGAAACAAGATCATTAAGACGCCGCACCTGGATGCGATGGCGCGGGCGGGGATGATTCTCAGTCGGTTCTACGCCAGCGCGCCGGTGTGCAGCCCGACGCGCGGGAGCTGTCTGACGGGCCGCAATCCGTTTCGGTATGGGATCGTGCACGCCAACACCGGACACATGAAGCCGCAGGAACAGACGCTGGCGGAATCATTGAAAGCCGCCGGATATCGGACGGGGCACTTTGGCAAATGGCATTTGGGTACGTTGACCAAAACAATCCGCGATTCGAATCGGGGCGGCCCCAAAAATATCGATCACTTTTCGCCCCCCTGGGAAAACGGATTCGAAGTCTGTTTCTCGACCGAAGCGAAAGTTCCCACTTGGGACCCGATGCGAAAACCAAAAGGGAAAGCACCAAGTAAAGGTTGGGCGGCGTTGACCGACGACAGTCCGAGTCAGGCGTATGGCACCCACTATTGGAACGATAAGGGCGAGATCGTGAAGGACAATCTGAGCGGCGATGATTCGCGCGTGATCATGGACCGTGTGATTCCCTTTGTCAAGCAGAGTGCGAAAGCGCAGAAGCCGTTTTTCTGTGTCATCTGGTTTCACACGCCCCATCTGCCGGTGGTCGCCGGTCCCCGCTATCGGGCGATGTATGCGAAACACGATTTGTACCACGCGAACTACTATGGTTGTATCACGGCCATGGACGAGCAGATCGGACGCTTACGGGCTCAGCTGAAAGAGTTCAATGCCGCTGAAAATACGATGCTCTGGTTCTGTTCCGACAACGGCCCGGAAGGCAATGCGAGTGCGCCCGGATCGGCGGGACCGTTTCGAGGACGCAAACGGGATTTGACCGAAGGGGGTATCCGTGTGCCGGCGCTGGTGGAGTGGCCGGGCAAAATTACCCCCGGCACCGAAACCAGTTTCCCCATGGTCACCAGTGATTATCTGCCGACGATTCTGGCTGCCGCCGTGTTGCCTGTTCCAGAAAAGCGTCCCCTGGATGGAATCAATTTACTCCCCGTGGTTCAACAGAATCTCAAGGAACGGACAGAGCCCATTGGATTTCAATTTCAAAACAAAGCGGCCTGGATGACGCACCGCTATAAGCTGTTACGCACGGGAAAAAGGGCGAAGGCACAATATCAGTTGTTTGATTTACTCGCTGATCCGGGTGAGACGACCGATGTTTCACAGGATTACCCCGCGCTGGTGAAACAATACCGAAACGACCTTGAGAGCTGGATTAAATCCTGTGACAACAGCAATCAGGGAAATGATTATTAATCAATTCGATTCTGCAAAAGAACTGACTTCGATAGAAAGAACACCATGTTGAATCTGAAAGTGCTCTTCAGTGTTACCTTTGTTTTATTTTTTCTCGTGACAACCCGCGTCAACGCGGTGGAGGAAATGCGGCCGAATATCATTCTGATCATGGTCGACGACATGGGCTTTTCCGATCTGGGCTGTTATGGTGGAGAGATTGAAACGCCCAATCTTGACGCATTGGCGGCAGGGGGTGTGCGGTTTTCCCAGTTCTATAATACGGCTCGCTGCTGTCCCACCCGGGCGACCTTGATGACAGGCCTGCATCCGCATCAGACGGGAATCGGCTGGATGACCAATCCGCCCGGTAACACGCGCGGCGAGACGAAGCCCCCTTCCTATCAGGGTTATCTGAATCGACAGTGTGTGACGATTGCCGAAGTGCTGCAGTCCGCCGGTTATGCGACCTATATGACGGGGAAGTGGCACCTCGGGTTTAACGCGAAAGATCGCTGGCCTTTGCAGCGTGGTTTTGAAAAATACTTCGGCTGTATTTCGGGGGCAACCCGTTTCTTTTATCCGGAGGAGCCACGGGGGATGACGCTGGGAAATGAGCATATTAAAACGCCCCCCAGCACAACCGACCGTCGTTTTTATACGACCGATGCCTTTACCGATTACGCGATTCATTTTCTGAAAGAACATCAGCAGAACTCAACACAACAGGAGAAACCGTTTTTCCTGTACCTCGCCTATACCGCGCCGCATTGGCCGCTGCAGGCACATGAAGAGGAGATTAAAAAATATCGCGGCAAATATCGGATCGGTTGGGACGAGTTACGCAAACAGCGACTGGCAAAACAGAAGAAACTCGGTCTGCTGCCGGCGGACACCAAACTGTCGCCACGCAATGAAGCGGCTCCCGCGTGGGACTCGCTGGATAAGCAGAAACAGAACGAGATGGATCTGAAGATGTCGGTCTATGCGGCGATGGTGGATCGCATGGATCAGAATATCGGCAAACTGGTCGACTGGCTGAAAGCGAACCAGCAGTATGACAACACACTGATCCTGTTTTTGTCGGACAATGGTGCGTGTGCCGAAGGTCCTGCGCTGGGACGCGGCCGTTTTATGAATCCGAAAAATCGCGATCAAGAACACAGCAACAGTTACGGCAAAGCCTGGGCCAATGCGTCGAACACGCCGTTCCGTTTGTTTAAGCATTATGCTCATGAAGGGGGAACCTCGACGCCGTTCCTGATGCACTGGCCGGCGCAAATTCAGCCGCGCAAAGAATGGTACACGGAGCCAGCACAGCTGATCGACATCATGCCGACACTCGTGGATGTGGCGGGTGCGAAATATCCCAAAACCTATGCCGGTAATGAAATCCACGCACTGGACGGCGTTTCTCTGCGACCGGCAATGCAGGGCAAACGTCTGAATCGTGCGGCGCCCCTCTTCATCGAGCATGAGAGCAACGCCTTCGTGCGCGACGGCGACTGGAAACTGGTCGGACGGGGCGTTTCGCCAGCAAAAGGATTCCAGCCCCAGAAGTGGGAACTCTATGATGTGAAACAGGACCGCACGGAATTGAACAACCTTGCGAAAGAGAAGCCGGAGATGGTTTCGGACTTGTCAGCCCAATGGCAGGCATGGGCCAAACGGGTGGGAGTGTATCCCAAGTAAGGGGCCACAAAGATTGTAGGGGGAGACCCATGTGTCTCCCCGCCTGTCATATGATCAAATATTTCTAAATCGTTCGAATGGAACCTATCAGACCGTGCGAACGCAGACGTTGTGATCAACGCGTACCGCGCGGGTCGACACATGGGTCGACCCCTAGTGCGCCTGCAAGCGCATTGAATCAGCGAAGTGAAAGTCCTTGCCGAAGTTTGACCTGAACTTCGTAACAGAAGGTAACTGCGTTCTCGTGAGAGGAGGTGGAGAGCAACCGGATGTGAACGACTAGTCCGTAGGATAACGAACTCGATTCGGCTTTTCGTTGTGGTGAGCCAGCTAGGGAATGGCGAAGCCCAAGTGACGTCGTGCGAAACTCTGCCGAGTGGGTGCGGGACCGCTGCCAGCGGTTCCGCGACGGTCAGCCCCGTGGTTCAAAACCAGGTCGGTCCCGGGGGCAACGAGGGGTGGTTGGAGACGGAATGGTCTGAAGGTTTGATGTGATGAAGCAGGGAGACCTGCCCGATCTTAAGGATGGCGTTCATGTGCCGGATTCCGGATTCTCTGGAGCCGACCGGTACGAAGAGCCAGTTGGGTAGGAGTCAGAGCATCCATATTAGCGAAGAAGCGGGGTAACGCCCGTGGAGCAAAGGGATGCAGGAAGGTAGATGTGGAATGAACCGAAACAGGGAACAAAAACCGACGCGAGTGCCGTTTGCGGCTAAACAAGTCGGAGAAGCTTCGTCCCGCTGGGACTGGGTAGAACCATGTGTCTGGACAGACCGCATGTTGACGGCCCTCGAAACGGGGGTGAAAGGAGGCCAATGGTTCAGTCTGATCGATAAAGTCGATCGTGATCGAAATTTGTATCAGGCGTTTCGTAGAGTAGCCGCCAACGGCGGTGCAGCTGGTGTGGATCACGTCAGCTGCGAACGCTTCGCCGAGCGATTGATCCCGAACCTGAGAAAGCTGTCGCAACAACTGCGGGAAGGAAACTACCAACCGCAGGCAATCCGGCGACAGTGGATTCCCAAGCCGGGGAGCAGGGAACTGCGTCCTCTGGGGATTCCCACAGCTCGGGATCGGGTGGTGCAGACCGCATTACGCCAAGTGCTGGAACCAATCTTCGAACGGGATTTCGCCGAGCAAAGCTATGGTTTCCGTCCCGGGCGCGGCTGTAAGGATGCGCTACAGCGTGTCGATACGCTGCTCGAAAGCGGTTACACATATGTGGTGGATGCAGATTTGAAGAGCTATTTCGACACAATTCCCCACGATAAGTTGATGAATCGGGTCCGGGAGAAAATCAGCGACGGCCAGGTGCTGACGCTGATCGAGATGTTTCTGCGTCAACAGATTCTAGATGACCTTGCCGAATGGACTCCCGATCGTGGGAGCCCCCAGGGAGCGGTGATCAGCCCGTTGCTCAGCAACATCTATCTCGATCCCCTCGACCATTTGATGGCGGGAGCCGGAATTGAGATGGTCCGTTACGCAGACGACTTCGTGATTTTGTGTCGAACTCGGGAAGACGCCGAGCGAGCTTTGGAGATGGTGCGGCAGTGGACGGCGGAAGCCGGCCTGACGCTGCATCCGGACAAGACTCACATCGTCGACATGGCCGAGGGGAGCTTCGATTTTCTGGGTTACACTTTCCAGGGGCGTTATCGCTTCCCTCGAAAGAAAAGTCTCCAGAAATTCAAAGACTCCATTCGGCAGAAGACGAGGCGGACGAACGGGCATAGCCTTCAATGCATCATTGCACAGCTCAACCCGACGCTACGTGGCTGGTTCAATTATTTTCAACACTGCCAGCCTTCCACGTATACCATCCTGGATCAGTGGGTTCGCATGCGTCTGCGAAGTATACTTCGGAAACGTCGTAAAGGCAAAGGTCGCGGACGAGGACACGATCATTTACGCTGGCCCAATGCTTATTTTGCCGAACAGGGACTGTTCTCCTTGAAACAATCCCATGTTCTGGCCAGTCAATCCTCGCAGAGGTAAAACTACCAACCGGAGAGCCGGATGCGGGAGAACCGCACGTCCGGTTCGGAGGGAGGGGGGACCGGAAGCAACCGGTCCTTCCTACCCCTATCGATTCCTGCATGGAGCCAGTTTAATCCTGTGCTTTCATCGGTCGCGGGAATTTTGCTTCCAGCAGTTTGACTGCAGCCTGAAAGGCTTTTTTGTCGGTGGGCTGGTCGGCGATGTTCGTGTTCTCTTCGGGATCGATGATGTGATCGTAGAGTTCTTTTGCTACGACGTTGCCCGTTTTAAAGTCACGCCATTCCGTATAGCGATAGCGGGGCGTGCGGACGGAGACGCCCATAAATTCGGGGCTCTTTTTGTAATAGGCGGGTCGCGGGTGCTGCGTGTAAGCCGCTGGTTTCACCGTTTTGGTGGGATCGTTCAAAATGGGGACCAGACTCTTGCCTTCCAGCTTGGCAGGGGAAGGTAACGCGCAGAGATCTACCAGCGTCGGATACATGTCGATCAATTCGACCAGCGCTGCGGATGTCTTTCCCGCCTGTTTCATGTTCGGTGTTGAAATCATCAAAGGGACGTGCGCGTCGTTTTCAAAATTCGATGTCTTGCACCACAGGCCATGCTCGCCCAGGTGAAATCCGTGATCGGACCAGAAGACGATAATTGTATTGTCTCGTAACCCCTGACGATCCAGTTCCGCGAGTACTTTGCCAATCTGCGCATCGAGATAACTGATGCCCGCCAGATAGCCGGTGCGGAGCTCGATGATTTCCTCTTTCGTCAGTTTCCCCTTCGCGCTGCGCAGCAGTTCCTGGCCGTTATGCAAAGCGACAGCCGGCACATTTTTCGGGGGTTCTGGATTTGCAGCGACAGTAATCGGACTATCGTCATACAGATCCCAATACTTTTTCGGTGGGTTAAAAGGCAGATGTGGTTTCCAGAAGCCGACCGCCAGGAAGAACGGCTCCTGTTTCTGTTTGACTTCTTTGAGTGCTTGAACCGCCAGATCGGCAATCCGTCCGTCGAAGTAAGCAGAGTCGGGAACGTCACGGCACTCGGTTCTCGACATCTTCGAGAAATTCACAGGTAGTTCACGATTATTGTTCAAAACCGGTTTGTCGCTGCCATGTGTGGCGTAATGCATCACCGCGGGCACGCTCCACGATGTCGGGTCTCCCTGGATGTTCTGACGCCAGTTATGGAAAATTTTGCCAATGTTCTGAGTGAAGTAGCCCTGCTGCTTGAACAGTTGAGGCAGTGTGACGATGTCTGGTTCCACTTCGCGAAAGTGTGTGGGCAGATCCCAGATCTTAAGACTGTCCGGGCGGCGGCCCGTCATCAGTGAAGCCCGCGACGGATTGCACAACGCCTGTTGACAGTACGCCTGCTTGAAGAGCACGCCTTGCACTGCCAGTTGATCCAGGTGCGGTGTCTTCACCAGCGGATGTCCGTAACAGGCGAGGTCACACCGCAGGTCATCGGCGGCGATGAACAGCACGTTTGGTTTATCAGCCGCGGCGGCATCGAAACAGAGGGCAGGGCAGACTGTTACGAGTAAAGCGAGCAGCAACAATGAGAAACATCTGCCGGGCCGTTGCATGAGATATGACTTTCTATAAGCAATGATTGTGGGAAGAGTTAGCGTTTCTTTCATTCTGAAGACTCGCGGGCGTCGTTGCAACAGCAGAGATGTCTGGCAGGCAGGTCCTTGTCGGATTTTCAAAAAAATGATTGACAGTAAAATTTAATTGTATTACTGTGTTGATACAGTTTGTTGTGAGGACATATGATGCAAATTCAATTATCAGAAGCGGATGGCACGCCTTATTACCTGCAGGTAGCGAACCAGGTCAAGTTCTTGGTGGCGTCCGGGCGGCTGGAGCCGCATGAACAACTCCCCTCGGTGCGCGGTCTCGCGCAGCAATTGACGATCACGCCCAATACGGTGGCTCGTGCGTACCGTGAGCTGGAAGCGGAAGGAGTAGTGATCTCGAAACGCGGCGCCGGCGTTTTCATCTCGAATGGCGTCTCCCCCCTGTCGAATAAAGAGAAGCGCCGCATTCTGAATGAGCGAATGGATGCACTGCTGACCGAATCGCGTCAGTTAGGCGTGGATGAAGAAACCCTGTTGAAGTTACTACGTCAGCGAAGCCAGAAGTTTGATTTATATAAAGAGGTCGAAAAATGAGCGAGCATGTGATTGAGATCAGTGATTTAAGTCGTCGCTTCGGGAAAAAACAGGCATTGGATAACGTCAGTCTCTCTGTTCCGGAGGGAGCCGTGTTTGGTTTAGTCGGTGAAAACGGCGCCGGCAAAACAACGCTACTCAAGCACGTGCTCGGTTTCCTCAAGCCCCAGCAGGGAACAGTGCGGGTGTTTGGCCTGGATCCGGTCGCCGATCCACCGGGCGTGTTGGGGCGAATTGGTCATCTTTCCGAAACACGAGATCTGCCGACGTGGATGACGATTCGCGAACTGTTTGAATTCACGCGTGCCTTTTATCCCAAGTGGGATCCCGTCTACGCCGAAGAACTGCGGATGATGTTCGAACTCTCCCTCAATCAAAAAGTGCCTACCTTGTCGCGGGGGCAGCTGGCACGGGCTGGACTGTTGTTGGCACTGGCACATCGGCCACCGCTGCTGGTGCTGGATGAACCTTCTTCCGGCCTGGATCCGGTGGTCCGCAAAGACATTTTGGATGCCATCATTCGCACTGTGGTCGATGAAGGCCGCACGGTCTTGTTTTCTTCACATCTGTTAGACGAAGTGCAGCGCGTCTCCGACCGGGTTGCGATCCTCGATCAAGGAAAAATACTGCTGACGAGCCCGCTGGATGAAGTATTGGTCTCACATTATCAATTGACGGTCAGTTTTCAGGAACCGCAGCCGTTCTTCCCTGAACTGGAGGGGGCACTGACCTGGTCCGGCTCGGGACGGGAATGGAAAATCATCTGTAACGGTCAGAAGCAGGAACTGGAAGTCGCCTTGCAGGAACTGAAGGCAGAAATTCTGGAACAGGCCGCCCCGACACTGGAAGAAATATTTGTTGCCCGCATGAAGTCGGCCGCACGATCGTCTTTTGAGGAATAAGTCCCATGGAAAATTCTTTCTTTGTAGTGACAAAAGTGTTTGGAAGACGCGTCTGGTGGCAAGCGTTGCTGGCGGTCGGTTTTCTGATAATGATGCCCCTCTCTGCTCGTGACGGCTTGAACTTCCATGGGAACCTGTTTTACGAAGGAGAGGGTAATCCTTTCGATTATTTCTTTTCCTTTGTCAGTTTTTCATGGTTGTTGTTTATTGGGATCTGCATCCATGCGTTCCGGGACTGTCGGAAGTTTATTTTTGCACTCCCGCTATCTTCGGCGTCCATGGCCAGTTGGCTGATGCTGATCTCGGCAGGGTTTGTCGTGTTTTTAAGCCTGTTAACGAATGGGCTGTACCGGGTTCTCTTTTTTGATCAGAACTGGCTGAGTGAGTATTGGCCTGTGCTGGGCCCTACCTTATTTGTAACTACCCTGGTCATTGTCGGGCATAGTCTCTATTGGAATTTTCAGTCACAGAGTTTCTCAAAATTACTGTTTTCGGCCGCGGTGGTCATCGGACTGGGTTGGTGGTTTGCATCCCGTTTTTTTCCCAATGGAATCCAGAAACCGATCGTTCCCTGGTGCAGGGTCACACTGTCAGAATATGCGACGATGCTGGCTGTAAGTCTGGGGGCCTGGTGGCTGGGAGTCGCTTCCTTTAAACGTGTCCGTTGTGGGGATGCAAAACCGAGTCGGCCGTGGGAGCAGATCTCGCTCTGGGTCAATGGTTCCATCAATGGCACACAGACTGTGGATGTGCCTGTTTGTCTGTCAAAAACAGCCTCTCTCGAGCAACTGCACTGGCGTCAATCCTGTTCCGGGGCAGTCAGGATGGTGGGAATCGCGCTCGTCATTTTGCTGAGTGTCACTATTCTTGTCAGTCTGACGCAAAGTGGCCCTGATTTGAAATTGTTTCATGAAACCTCATCATTTGCATTGTTTCTGTTCTCGGGCATCAGTGCAACCCTGCTCGGGTTCTTTCTGGGTGAAAGTCTAGTGAATAAGGAAAAAAGAGAACTGATACCCGCTCTGGCGAACGCACCTTTCTCTGATCAGGTTTTAGCTTCTGCGTTACTGCGGAATTTGACGAAGTCGATCGGATTACTGTTCGCCTTCCTGTTACTCAGTCTGGCATTGGGTTATCTGGTTGCTGAGTTCATCTTCAAGTATGATGTCATCCGATGGAATGAGGGGCTACCAGTTCTTCAGAGCGTGGGATTCAAAGTACTAGTTGCGCTCGCCGTCTTTTGGTGTATTGCAGCAAACCTGGTCTCTCTTTTGTGGACCGGTCGGAACTGGTTCATGATTTCGGTCGTTGCGTGCATCACGGTTCTCTCCTTTGTCGGCACGCCTCTTTATATATTTGTGGCCCCTCGCGATTGGCAACCGCAGGTCGGGCAAATGATTCTCTCACTTTTAACGCTGCTTATCATCAGTGGCAGCGTGGCTGCTTTTGTGATGGCACTCCGCAAGAACTTGATCCGTTTTAGAACGGTTGTGGGATCTGTTCTGTTCATTGTGGTGACCACACTGTTGTTCTGGAATGTCTGGAATTCACACCCCCAGGTTCTCAGAGTGTTCTGTTCCTCGTTGTTCCTGCTGCTTGTGATACCGTTTGCGACAATTCCCCTGGCGGTGTCGTGGAACCGGCATCGCTGAGCCGAGTCATGAAAAATTTGAACCAAACGAACGTTGTTTTATAACAGAAAGAAGTGAGGTGTTGTGATGACAACCGCCTTGTATGTGACGACGAAAGATTTTTGCAAACGTGCCTGGATTGGTGCGCTGCTGGCGGTGGGGACGCTGGTGATGGCGCCGTTGTTGTTTTTGGTGATCACGAGGCTGCAGGGTTTGAACCTGGAATATATGGAGCATGACCTGACCGGTTATCACTTTGCTTACCTCGGGCTTTCCTGGATCGCGTTTCTCGGCGTTTCTTTGCATGCGCTCTCTGGCTCTGAAAAAATCTGCCGGGCTCTGCCGGTCTCTTCGCGAGCGATTGCCAGCTGGCTGATGTTCTCGATGGTCGGACTGGTGGTGGTTCTGCAACTGTTGACGAACGGCGTCTATCGGATGTTGTTCTTTGACGAACACTGGCTGGCAGATTACTGGCCGTTATTGGGGCCGTTGCTCTTCATTGTGACTTTGATTCTGGTCGGTCACTGTTTCTACTGGAGTTTGCACGCGCCCAGTTTTACGCGCTTGTTTCTGGGAGCAGCACTGGTTCTTGGTATGTTATTCTGGTTTCTCTCCCGTTATTACCCGAATGGCTTTCACGCAGAGGAAGTGCCCTGGAGCCGCGTCACGCTGGGAGAATTTGTGTTGATGCAATTCGTGAGCATTGCGGCCTGGTATCAGGGGACCCGGGCCTTTGCCCAAGTCCGCGCCGGCACTGCAGTTCCCAGTCCGGCCTGGGAACGGGTGGAAGTCTGGTGGAACGGGTTACTGAGCGGCGCGATTCCAGAAAAGCAGCCCGAACCATTCTCACGGCGATCGGCTCTGACCAAACTACATTGGCGTGATTCCTGCCGCCGCGCTGTCATACTTGGAGGGCTCCTGTTTGGAGGCATTGTACTGGTAATCACTCTCGGCATTGGATTTCAGTTGAATTCGGATCAAACCAGTGTTCGCGAAATCGCCGAAGGATATTGGGCCATCACAATGTTGGCCAGTTTCGTCGCGTCGATTCTTGTCGCCTTTTTGTTAGGGGATGGAATGTGCAATAAGGGACGCACCGAAATGAGGACTTTTCTGGCAATCGCACCCCTCCCCGATCAGGATCTGAATACGTTGCTGTTTCGGAATATGGTGACATCTTCTGTTTTGACTCTCGCGATGATTTTTAGCGCGCTGTTTCTCAGTCTGGGGATCACCACACTCCTGTGGGGGCCAGAGGTTTTGAATTTCATGTGGGAGGGATTGTTTGGGGGTTCCCAGTATTTATTACGTTTTCTGTTGATTGGGATCGGCTTCTGGGTGCTTGCTTCAAATGCAGTTTCGGTGTTCTGGACAGGTCGCACCTGGTTTATCAACACCGTTGTCGGCGTTGGTTTTGGTGGTTTCATTTTATATGTGGTCACCTTCAATCTGCTGGGCGCATTCTTTCGCGGTTCCTGGGTGGCAGCAGCCATCGTGAGCATGATGTTGCTGGCAGTCTATTCACTGATTGTCGGATGCACATTTACAGCGTATCTCATAGCCTGGCGCAAGGCGTTCATCTCCTGGAAGAAGGCGGTGCTGGCGCTGCTGATCTGGTGCAGCCTGGGTGCTATCTTTTCAGTAACGCTATTGAACGAGGCGGCGCGATCGGGTCTGGAGCCTCGGTGGGGAATGTTCTGGATCTATTCCGCGATCAGTGCCTTCGTTTTGGCCCCGTTCGCGACGATTCCGCTGGCTCTGAGTTGGAACCGGCATCGCTAGAAAAATGAAAACGAGGATTGCAGGATGAATTCGGCCTTCTATACAACGACACGACTGTTTCTGAAACGTGCCTGGGTGGGCGCCCTGCTGGCGGTGGGGACGCTGGTCCTGGGACCTTTGCTGTATCGGATCGTCTTCGAATCTCCGCAGTCGGGTGTGAGTGCCGGCAGCCAGGAGTTACTAAGCTTACACATTTTCTATCTGGTTTGCTCGTGGATCTTTTTTCTCGCCGTTGGATTCTATGCGATTCAGGGATCACAAAAAATCTGTATGGGGCTGCCGGTTCGTTCGACCGCAATCGCCACGTGGATGATGCTGGTGACTGTAAGTCTGGTCGTGCTGTTACAGTTAGTCACGAATGGCGCTTACCGGGTCCTCTTTTTTGATCAACACTGGCTCTCCGAGTATTGGCCTCTGCTCGGGCCGTTGCTGTTTCTGGTGACGCTGATTCTGGTCAGTCATGCGATTTACTGGGGAGTGTATGCCGTCAGTTTTACGCGAGCATTCTGCTGGACCGTTTCCATCGTGGGACTATTCTGGTGGTTCATTTCCCGTTATTTTCCGAATGGATTCCGAGCAGATGCGGTTTCCTGGAAACATGTGACGCTCGAAGAATTTTTCACGCTGTTCATTGTCAGCATAGCGGCCTGGTATTGGGGAACCCGGGAATTTGCGAACGTTCGCTCGGGAATTGCCGTCCCCAGCACGCACTGGCAAGCGATGCACCGCTGGTGGGATTCGCTGATGAGTGGTGCCGTTTCCGAAAGCAACGCTGTCCCCGCATCAGTCAGATCGTCATTGGCACGACTGCACTGGCGCGATTCCTGTCAACGTGCGGTCATTGTGTATGGAACCTTATTCGGGATCACGGTTCTGGTGGTCAATCTGGCGATGAGGCAGGCCTTTGGGTCGACTCTCCATCAATACCTGGATGGTTTTCTGGCCATCACATTAGCGTTTAGTGTGATTGCTGCTGTTCTTTCCGGAATCCAGATCGGGGAGGGAATCTGCGCGCCTGGTAGAACCGAAATGAAGCGGTTCCTCGCGACGGCACCGCTGTCCGATTGCGATTTCTATCAGCCTCTGTTTTTGAATCTATTTAGAGCGATGGTTTCTATTTTCCTGATGATCCAGTTGGGCCTGTTCTTTTCGTTCGTAACGCTTCTGCTTTTGGATGGTGCCGCGATATTCAATGCAGATTTAGCAGTCCTTTCAGGTATCATTCTGAGGTATGCAGTTTATTACTTGGTCTGTTTCTGGATCATCAACGCGAATCTGATTTCCATTTTCTGGACCGGCCGCACCTGGTTTATTTATGGCTTGATCGGCGGAGGCCTGGGTCTCTTTGGGTTGTTCATCGCGTTTGGCGCTTTCCTGGAGCATTATTCTATCCATCACCTCGGATCACGTGATATTTCCCCATTCATGTCCTTTTTAATTTTTGCATTTCTGTCAGGGTCGCTCCTGTTATTGGGTGGTACGGCGCTCGCCTATGTTACTGCCTGCCGAAAAAAACTAATTCAGGTTTCAACCTGCCTGATTGCTTTTGTGTTATGGGTGATTGGCGTCTCGCTGGCGTGCTATTTTCTCTGCTCTCCACCGACGCGGCCTAATCATGTCGTGGATCTCAGTGCGATTCTTTTTTTCGTCTCACTCTGTACGCAGTTTCTAACCCCGTTTGCCTCCATTCCGCTGGCTTTGAGCTGGAATCGACATCGCTAAATACCTCGGCTGTAAGTAGATACGGTTTGCCTTCTTTGTCATAAATCGTGTGAAAATCTCGCTTTCAATCCAAATCCGCCGCCATAGTGACTTGCAGTCCTGAGCCCAGCAACTAAAAATAAGCAGTTAAGGCAGATTTTCAGTTTCAGGCCTGTTGTGTGGAAGTACACAATTTGCAGGAATGTGTATTAACATTCACTTCCACAGCGTCTCTGCCAGACGTGGATCGCAATCGGTGTAATTTTAGTGAGGAGAAATGATGGCGCGGGCAACACATCACATGTGGGGAATTGCTCTGTCAGCAGGGGTTGTTTTCACATTCGTCATCAGTGCGGGGGCTTTCACAGTTCAGGCAGAGGAGCCGGTGATTAAGGTTCCAGCTGGTTTGCCGCCCATTGAATTTCCTGAAGATAATCCTCCCACTGCCGAAAAAATTGCACTTGGGAAACAGCTGTTCTTCGACAAACGTCTCTCCCGTGATAATACAATTTCCTGTGCCAGCTGTCATGCACCCGATAAGGGGTACAGCAACGCAGACCAGTTTGCGACCGGCTTCAAGGGACAAAAAGGGGGCCGCAACTCACCAACGGTGATTAACGCCGCCTATAACAAGTTTCATTTCTGGGACGGCCGTGCCGGATCACTGGAAGAACAGGCGTTAGGACCGATTGCGAACCCGATCGAGATGAATCTGACGCTCAAGGAAGCCGTCGATCGAATCAACGCGATTCCCGGTTATAAAAAACAGTTCCAGAAAGTATTCGGTTCGGACGCGACCGAAGAGAATATCGCCAAAGCGATTGCCACCTATGAACGGACCGTTTTGTGTGGCGATGCGCCTTATGACCGATTCAAAGCTGGAGACAAAAAAGCGCTTTCAGAAGCGGCACAGCGGGGTATGAAGCTGTTTTTCGGCAAAGCCGTTTGCAGTGCCTGTCATTCGGGGCCGAATTTCACCGACAATGCCTTTCACAATATTGGCGTGGGTATGGATGCAAAAGAGCCTGATGTGGGCCGCAAAGCCATCAGTAAGCTGGGCGGTGATCAGGGAAGTTTCAAAACCCCTTCATTGCGGGATATCGCCCGATCCGGACCTTATATGCACGATGGTAGCATGCAGACTTTGAAAGAAGTGGTAGATCACTATAATAAGGGAGGTATTCCCAACGAGTTTCTCGACGAAGAAATTTACAAGCTGAGTTTGACGCCTCAGGAAGTGGATGATCTGGTCACTTTTATGAAAGAAGGACTGGGCAGTTCGGATTATCCTGAGCATAAAGCACCCAAGTTACCTGAATAACGTATCGCTGGTTGCTTCGAAAAGCACATCGTACGAAACGAACAAACCAATTGAAAATCCCCTTTTCAAAGGAAGATGAACACCATGCAGTGGAATTTAAACCTGATTTTTAAAGCAAGCGTATGCTGCCTGACGGCACTCTGCTTGACCTTGGGAAGTACTGCTCTGATCGCTGATGAGAAAGGCGATAAAAAAGGCGACGAGAAAAAAGAAGCCGCCAAGAAAGAGGAGCCCAAAAAAGAAGCCCCTAAAAAAGAGGCTCCCAAGAAGGAAGAACCTAAGAAAGAAGCTGCCAAGCCTGCTCCTAAAAAAGAAGAACCAAAAAAGGAAGAGCCTAAAAAACCGGCTGTGACTGTGAAAACTCTGGTGACCAACCTGGAAAATCCCAGTGGTCTCGCCATTCAGGAAGGCACCGGCCATGTGTTTGTTGCCAGCCGTTACGGCGTGTATCGCTACGATGCCAAAGGCAAAACCGTTGATCTGGAAATCGCCGGCTATCCGACAGACGTTTACGGCAAAGGACCTAAATACAACGTTGGTCCTCTGGGTGTCGCTTTCATGAGTAAAGATCAGCTGGTCGTCGGCGATGGCAGCCGTCCCGATGGTGAAGAACTGGTCCGCATTTACAAAGTCGGCGACAAGCCCGTTGCGAAATGGGTCAAAGAAGACACCGCCGTTCAGACTCTGGGCCCCATCAAAGCCGGCGACAAAACCGCCAAGGGTGAAGGCAACTTCTATGGAGTCGCCGTCGGTGGCGGAGACATCTTCATTACCTGTAACGGCGATGACACCAAAGGCTGGGTTGCCAAATCGGTGATTAAAGACGGCAAGGCCGGCCCGCTGGAACTGACCATCGCTACTAAAGAAGCTACCAACGTGGATGCTCCGGTAGCCATCACGTTTTCTCCCGATGGAAAAGAGCTGGTCATCGGTCAGATGGGTGAAATGAATGTCGCCAACGATGCACTGTTGACATTCTACGATCCCAAAACAGGCAAGCTCAAAAAGAGCCTGAAAACCGGTCTGAGCGATATCGCCGGCCTGGCTTACAGTCCCAAAACCAAAAAACTGTACGCAACTGATTTCTCCTGGGTGGATACCACCAAGGGGGGGCTGTTCGAACTGAAAATCGATGGCGACAAAGTGACTGCCGAAAAAATCGTTTCACTCGATAAGCCAGCTGCGATTGCATTTGACAAAGAAGGCAATCTGTATTTGACCGCTTTTGGAACTCAGGGGAAAGATCCTGAAAAATCTCCCGGTTCACTGGCGATCATCAAAGCTGGTCTCTAAAACAGACGCTCATGATGCGGGTTGAATTCCTGAGGAATCAGCCCGCGTCGTTATCACGAAATCAATTTTCACTCATATTTTGAAGGTAAGTAAAGACTAATGACAGTTAACGTAATGCAGCCCGCTCCCGATTTTGCTTTGCAGGGATATGACCGTACCAGTGATTCATTCAAGGATTACAAACTGGCCGACTTCAAAGGCAAGTGGGTCTGCCTGTTCTTCTATCCTCTGGACTTCACGTTCGTTTGCCCCACTGAATTAGTAGCATTCAACGATGCCCTCGGCGATTTTGAATCCCGTAACTGCCAGGTTCTGACAGCCAGCACCGACAGCAAGTACTCTCACAAAGGCTGGTGTGATGCTGATCCTCAACTGGCTGACCTGAAATATCCCATGCTGGCCGACGGCACTCACAAGCTGTCCAGCGATTACGGCGTATTGAAAGAAGAACTCGGCATCTCACTGCGTGGTATCTTCCTGATCGATCCCGAAGGCGTCTGCCAGTGGATGGCCATTCACCCGCTGAGCGTCGGACGTAACGTCGAAGAAGTTTTGCGTGTCCTCGACGCTCTCCAGACAGGCGAAAACGTTCCCTGTAACTGGAAGAAAGGTGAAAAGACACTCTAAGTCTTTCCCGCTGAATCAGCATTTAAAGCAGGAGTTTCCCGCATGGGGCTCCTGCTTTTTTATGCGCGCGGTTGATTTTTCATCGTATTGTTGAATTCTAGGTTACTTCTTGTTTCATCTTAGCCTCGGATAGTATGATTTCTCTGTAAACTTTTTTGTGATATTGCCAGATAGTGTTTCTTAATTTGAACGATGGCTACCTAAGACGTTAACCGGGGCGGCTACCCAGTGCCTCAATCGCTGCGGGCAGATATTGCGTGACTTCAAGGCGTGAGAGTGTTATTTTAGTGTCTGATTCCCCACCGCTGCGAACTGATTCCATTTGATGATAGTGTCAATCCATTGAGATAAAGGAGAAATCCATTGAAGTGCTCATACCGTCCTTTCGTGTTGATATTGCTGGCGATTTGCTGCAGTCCGCTTTTGTGCCGCGCTGCGGATGCGTCTGATGAAAAACTGTCGGTGCTGCTCATAGACGGGCAGAACAATCATAAATGGCAGCAGACAACACCGCTGCTCAAAAAGATTCTGGAGAATTCCGGTCGCTTTAAAGTTGAAGTTTCTACCACGCCGGAAGGAATTCCACGAAAACCGCGTATGATCACGGGCAAGCTTTCCAAAGAGGATGCGAAATATCAGGATCAGCAATTGAGACGCTGGGAAGAAACGGTTGCCCGCATCAAACGGGACGCACCTGCACAATGGAAAGCCTGGCGCCCCGACTTTAAACAGTACGATGTAATCGTCAGCAACTATAATGGTGAAAGCTGGCCCGAAGAAGTAAAGCAGGCGTTCGATCATTACGTCGCATCCGGCGGCAGTTTCGTGGTCGTGCATGCCGCCGACAATTCGTTTTCCGATTGGCCAGCATATAACAAAATGATCGCCGTCGGCGGTTGGGGCGGTCGCGATGAGAAATCGGGGCCCATGTTGAGACTACGCGATGATAAATGGATCAAAGATACATCCGCCGGTCGAGGGGGCACGCATGGTACGCGAATTCCCGTCGTCGTCAAGGTTCGTCAGCCCGAACATCCGATTGTGAAAGGGCTGCCTGTCGAGTGGATGCATCCGGCAGATGAAGTTTACGGAAAGCTCCGGGGACCTGCTGAAAATGTGACCGTTCTCGCAACCGCGTATTCCGAGCCCGATGAACGCGGCACCGGCGAACACGAACCGATCATGATGACCATCGATTATGGGAAAGGCCGCGTGTTCCATACAACGCTGGGGCACGATACGACGGCCCTGCAGGGGACCGGTTTTCAGATTACCCTGCAACGCGGCACCGAATGGGCGGCGACCGGCAAAGTGACACAGCCGATTCCCAAAGTCAAATGGAACGACAACGAACCGACAGTTCAGGCGCCCTGATCAATTCTCAAAAGATCGGTCCGATCAATTAACTATGACTTGAAGAAGGTGAGATCAGCTAACTGGTTTCACCTTCTTCTATTTGTTTACGCAGGCGAACTGCTTCGACATGATTTTTCCGCATGCGCAGATTGATCATTTCCACGGCGACAGAAAATGCCATCGCGAAGTAGATGTAGCCTTTGGGAACGTGAATTCCAAAACCCTCCACCATCAGCGTCACGCCCACCATGATTAGAAACGAGAGGGCCAGAATTTTGATCGTGGGATGTTCATCGACAAAATTGCCGATCGGTTTCGCAGCGAACAGCATCACGGCGACCGAGAGCACGATCGCAATCGCCATGATCGAGACATGGTCCGAAAGACCGACGGCGGTGATTACCGAGTCCAATGAGAAAACAATATCCAGCACACCGATCTGGACCAGCACCGATCCGAAGGTAGCTTGTGCCGCGGACATCCCCGATTCTTCGTGCGCGACTCCTTCCAGACTGTTATGAATTTCATGAGTGGCTTTGGCCAGCAGAAACAGACCGCCGCCAATCAGGATCAGGTCGCGTCCGGATAAATCGTATCCCATCAGGGAAAACCAGGGTTCAGTGAGCCCCATCACCCATGAGATCGAAAACAGCAGAATGAGCCGCGCGATCATGGCCAGACTGAGTCCCAGTGACCGGGCCAGGTCTCGTTGTGTTTCCGGCAGTCGACCGACGAGAATGGAAATGAAGATGATGTTGTCGATACCCAGCACAATTTCTAATGACGTCAATGTTGCTAACGCAATCCAGGCCTCAGGGCTGGCCAACCACTCAAACATATTTACTCCATTCAGTTCAGGTCAATTTCAACTCGTAGCGGATTATACACATCAGCCGGATTCTGAAAAGAAGGGGAACGGCTGCCAGCGTTTTGCGGCTGATTGAATTTCGAATTTTATTTTGGAATTTGTAGAAATTTGTTTAGTGAAATTTGTTAGATTGAGTGATTCGCCGCGTCTGCTGGGTTATAGAATGTCTATCCAAACGCACAGAATCTGTGTTTCGGGACAGAACTGAACGGCGGAATGTATACGAATGGCGGTGATCGCTGAGACTGTGGTCATGGTTTAAGTGTATGTTAAATAAAGCTTTAGGTGATGTTTTGTTGCAGGGGCGCATGATCTGTGTCTGGATGAAACAGTTCAAATTAATTCAGGGCCATACAACATGTTCTCATCCCAGTGGCTTTCTTCGTTGAAGAATCAGCTCCGCGTCCGTTCCTCCCGCAGGAAACATCGCGCGCGACGCCATCAGGCACCTTTTTCCCGAGCTCTGGTCTCCCGAAACGCCGCCGAATCTCTGGAAGACCGCACGCTGCTGACCGTCTTCACGGTGGTGAATACCGACGATTCCGGCGAAGGCAGTCTAAGAGACGCTATCGAGCAGGCCAATGCGAGTGCCGGGGCGGATACGATCTCGTTTGATGCGTCGCTGGCTGACCAGACGATTCAATTAATGAATCAGTTGCGGATCACGGATGACCTGACGATCATCGGCCTGGGCTCGGATCAACTGACGATTGACGCGAATCATACGGGGCGCATTTTCGATGTCTATGATGGAACGCATAGCGCGAACCTGTATGTCTCGATTAGTGGTCTGACGCTGGCCAATGGAGATGCGAACGTTCTGCCGAATTTGGAAAATACCACGCCGTCAATCGGTTTAGGGGGGAACATCTCCTATAAACGATACAATACCGGTGGTGCGATTTTTAATTATGAACATCTGAGCGTTTCGGATCTGGTGTTTCAGGACAATCAGGCCAGACTGGGGGGCGCTATTTCTTCCCAGTCGGGGGCCGGGGCAACCATGTCGATTGAAAATTCGGTCTTCCTGCGCAACACAGCCAGCGCGGGAGGGGCTATTTACAGTAGGAGTTCGGTTACGGTCACCGGCAGTTCGTTTGTAGAAAATCAGGCGACCGGTGATGGGGGTGCCATCTATGCGTCTTCATTGACCGTGAGTGGCTCCAGTTTTACCGAGAACAGTGCACAGGGAAGTGGTGGGGCCATTTATCATCCCTATGGAGAGCTGCAGGTTGCTGATTCGACATTTACTGGTAATGTTGCAGGAGAAAACGGGGGCGGAATTTATCATAACTACCGGAAGGTCTGGAACTGGGGTGGGATAACAATCCCGGACGGACCTGATGCCAGTATGCGACAGTCGGTCGTTTATCTTAATCCTACCGAGATCACCAATTGTGAGTTTATCGAGAATTCCGCGACTCTAGGCGGGGCGTTGTATTCTGTGGAACGGATCCCTGAAGGAAACCCTGTTGCATTTTCGATCGCTGATCCGAATCAAATTGTCGGCACCGGTTCGCCTTACGAATTCGAAAATAGTTTTGATCCTCAGGTCATTCTCAACGACTGTTTTTTCAAAGCAAATACAGCCGAGTTGGGGGGAGCCATTCTTAACCGATCGGGGTCGATTCAGATCGTCGACAGCACATTCGCAGAGAACACTGTCACCCATTCCGGCGGGGCGTTGTATAATTATGGTAATCTCGTGATGGAGGACAGCACTCTGAATAGAAACTCTGCAAACTCGGGAGGCGGGGTTTACAACACCGGCAACTTCAAACTGATTGACGGTTATTTTCTCCAGAATCATGCGGCGTCGACTGGGGGAGCCGTTGCCAGTTCTCTTGCCTATATCAGAGTCAACGAAACCTATTTTGGTTCAAATTCTGCCGGTCAAATGGGGGGGGGCATTTATCTGGTCCAGGGGAATCGAGGCTCTATTGTCGATGACATGGGGGAAATTCTTTCCAATCCCTCACCCCTGATTGAGAATAGTATTTTCAACAGAAATACCGCTGGGAACGGGGGGGGTATTTATAACAGTCCCTGGATGGCTGATATCGGTTTTCAGACACTGAACGTTCTCAATTCGACGTTCTATCATAACGAGGCGACCCAGTCAGGGGGCGGTATCTATAACGGGCGGACGCAGCTGAGTATTTCCGGGAGTGACTTTTCACAGAATCAAGCCATCGATGGCGCAGGTATCAATAACCTGGGCGGTTCTGTTTTTATCGAGGAAAGCACACTTTCTGAGAATATAGCAACTGGTTCAGGTGGCGCCATTGCTACCCTCGGCCACTTGTCCCTGTTTAATTCGACTCTGTCTGGAAACCAGGCCGCACTCGCCGGTGGTGGGATCTATCATCGCAACGGTGCAGAGTTTTCACCTGACGGTACTGAAGTGAATCTCTCTCCGATTGATCCTTCACAGTTCCCTATCGTTGATCCGGGCCTGCAACTTCTTCCGGCTAACCCACCTCAGATACTCGATTTGATATTTGTAGTGAGTCTGAATGGTGTTATAGACACCACGCTACCGATTAATGACAATGACAGCGATGTTCCAGCCGATTCGGTACCACTCTGGCTGTTGAATAGTTCACTCGATGTGGTTAACAGTTCGCTTGTCGGAAACACGGCAGGAGCATCAGGAGGCGGAATATCGACACCAGAGCCGGGGTCCCGTTCAACGACAACCGTCAAGAACAGCATTGTGGCCGGCAATGCAGCAACTGCGGGTTCCCAGATCGCCGGCGAGTTCACGGCGCAGACCAATATCATTCAGGACAGTATCGAGGACTTGATCGATCCGGTTCTGAGAGACAACGGCGGCCCGACCAAAACACACGCATTATTGCCCGGAAGTATCGCCATCAACGCGGGTAGTAATGAGATCGTGGAGAACGCCGATCTGATGACCGACCAGCGCGGAGCCGGTTTTGAGCGGATCATTGATGGGACCGTGGATATCGGTGCGTTCGAACTGCATTCCATGACGTTTGTTGTAGACACGAATTCGGACATCGATGACGGCGATTATTCCAGCGGCCAACTATCGCTGCGGGAAGCAATCCGGCTGTCGAATGAAAATCCTTCTGATATCGATCAGATCACTTTTGATGCCAGCCTGGCTGGTCAGACGATTGTGCTCAGTGGTGAGCTGGAGATCAGAGACAGCGTTTTAATCACCGGCCTGGGGGCGAATCTGCTGACCCTGGATGGAAATCAGAATGGTCGCATTTTCAACATCCATGGGTTCTGGACGGGACCGATGCGCCAGGTTGTGATTGACGGTCTGACTCTCACTAATGGAGTCGATATGTCTGGTGGGGCCATCTATACTGATAAAATACTGACGGTGAGAGACTGTTTGATTACACATAATCACTCCACACGAAGTGGAGGCGGAATCTACAGCGAATATGAATTGAATGTGATCAACACCACTTTTCTCCTGAATAGTGCCGCTTTGAGTGGGGGAGCGATCAAGGCCGGCGATCATCGGACAACCATCACAGGTTCCTCATTTGAGAGAAATACAGCGCAGTCCGGGGGCGCCTTCTCCGCAAGCCAGTTTTATATCAGAGGACCAAAAGTTTCGATTTCAGACAGCACGTTTTTCGAAAATTCCGCTTCGTCAGCAGGTGGAGCGATTTATATCTATGAGGGAACTCTGACGATCGAAGACTCCGAGATCTCGAAGAACACCACCAGCCAGTGGGGGGCGGGGGTCTATAGTGAGCACGCAGCCATTTCGATCACCGGTAGTACGCTTGCTGAAAATCTGGCTGTCGTCAATGGTGGTGGGGTTTATCTTCTGGATGGCAGTCTGAATCTCAGGGAAAGTACGCTTTCAGGAAATTTTGCCGGTTCCACCGGAGGGGGAATCCACAGCACGGGTGATCTTACGATCTACAATAGCACCATCTCAGGGAATACCACCAATGGTTTTGGCGGCGGCGTTTACCAGACAGCCGGACTGGGTGGTCCGACGGAGATTGAGTTCTACAGCGTTTCCACAGCCGATTTTATTTACTACCGTGAGACTCCAAATGAATTGACCATTGTGAATAGTACCATTACGGGAAATCACGCTGCGATATCAGCGGGCGGAATTTTCAGTAGTGCCGAGACCTTCGAACTGGCGAACAGTATCGTCGCCGGTAATTCGGCAGCAGGCAATGCACAGATCAGCGGCGTCTATTCGAGTGGCATCAACATCATCCAGGACAGTATTGAGGGGGTCCTGGCCCCGGTCCTGCGAGATAACGGGGGGCCGACGAAAACTCACGCCTTGCTGGCGGGAAGTGCTGCGATTAACGGCGGTGATAACGCTGCCGCCGAGGCCGCGGGTTTAATGAACGATCAACGTGGTGATGGCTCGTCACGCATTGTGGATGGTACTGTTGATATCGGAGCCTTTGAGGTGCAGGCGCCCCTGGCGCAAATTGATTTGCGAGTCGTCAAGTCGAAAACGCCGACGTCCGGAAACGGCGAGAGTGCCTCTCTACCTGAGAACATCACCTGGATTGACGAGTGGGGCAATTACTGGGTCGAAATCTGGATCAGCACGGCTGATACAACCGATCTAGGCATTATGTCAGCCAACCTCGATTTGACCTACAACACAGAGATCACAACCGCCACCAGCATCGAATATGGTGCCGCTTTTACCGAGAATCAGACAGGCACGATCAATGATCAAACGGGAACGATTGAAAACCTCTCAGCTGAGACCAGCCTGACGAATGTTGGCGATGATCAACGCGTCCTGTTTGCCCGGATTAAATTTGAGTCCACTACCGATGACGCCGTCGACCTGGATCTGGAGGGGCAAAGTCTGAATGCACAAAGTCTGAGCCTGGAAATTTCTCAGCCACAAATATTGTTGGCAGATCATACCGCCAGTGATGTGATTTATGGTCTGGCTCCAGCAACCCAGATCTGGGCAAATCCTTACGATTTCAACGATGATGACGCAATCAATGTTGCTGATCTCAAGATTTTGATCAGCACATATCATTCAGTTTCCAGCAAATCTAATTCGCCCCATAAATGGATCACGGATCTGAATCGAAATGATCGTGTCGACTTGAGAGATCTTATACTGTTTGTCAGAAATTTTGGTAAAGATAAAGCAGATCGATCTCAAAATTATTTTCCAGAGAATTTTATTGAACTCTGGTTCGATCATTTGATCGTCGACAGTCAGAGTGAAGTACAGGCAAACGCTCACCCCGTGACACAGTCTGCCGCGGAAACCGTGCTTGAGTCGGTCGTCGAACAAGTCAGTCCGCAATTAACACCCAGCCAAAATGAAACGTTGGCGCAGGTGGATATTGAAGTCGTTGATTTGGCAGGCGAAACTCTGGGCCGCGCTGTTCCCGGCACAATTTATATCGATGTTAACGCCGCCGGTCGCGGCTGGTTTGTCGATGCCAGTCCCGCCGATCACAGTGAGTTTACTTATGACAGCGAATTGACGCTGATCGCCTTACCCGACAGTAGTGCCGCCGGCCAGGTTGATCTCTTCACGGTCATCCTGCACGAACTCGGTCATTTGCTGGGATACGAACACGAAACCGACGGTGTCATGCAGGAAACGCTGGTGCCCGGCGTTCGTCGTCTGCCCGATTGGGCCGATGAGACTGATTCCTTCTTCAGCACGCTTAGTGGGGAATCAGAACTACTCCCATTCTAAGGAAAGAGGTTCCTAATGAAATTGCTCGAAGTCTGTACATAAAGTCCCCGTTGTTTAAATGTTTGATGGGGAATCACTCGTTGTCTTTGGTCCAGACTCTGTTAGTATACAAAGTTCTAAACGACCACTATCCATTCCTGACCTGCCAGATACCCAACCGGATGATTCTCGTATGTTTGCATCGCTGTGGCTTCCTTCCCTGAAGCACCAACTTCGTTCGCGTTTTTCTCGCAGCACCCGCGCCCGACGGAACCGGCACCAGCTCCCCTCCGCCCAGACACTCGTCGCCCGTAATGCCGCCGAAACGCTGGAAGACCGCACACTGCTGACCGCATTCACGGTGGTAAATACCAACGATTCCGGCGCAGGCAGTCTCCGCGACGCGATCGAACAGGCCAACGCCAATGCCGGCGCAGATACGATTTCGTTTGACGCTGCGCTCGCGGGGGAGACTTTTCTATTTTCAGAGCAGCTGAAGATTCTGGATGAGTTATCGATCGTTGGGCTGGGCGCCGATCAGATGACGTTTCAGGTTGATGGTGGCTCAGACGATAATTTCAGCCTGATCTTCATTGAAGATTACGACAGTGAAAATATTTACTCAGTTGATATTAGCGGGATCAGCTTTGATGGTGTGGGAAAAGGTCGGGCTATTTACAGCATGAAAAATTTGACCGTCACTGACTGTCAGTTTACGAATCTATCTGCACGGAAAAACGGTGGAGCAATTTTTGCAAAAAGGTATTTGACGGTTCGCAACAGTTCATTTTCGAATAATGAAACAGAGTATAGTGGAGGTGCAATTTACCACTCCATTGCTTATGTTGACTTTATGCCAGATTACCACTTCATTGTTTCCGACTCCTATTTTTACAAGAACATCGCGGGCTCCAGTGGAGGAGGCATCTGCACTAATTCTGCAACACAAGAAGTGCTTGATGGTTACTCAGGGTTACAACTATCCTCCTCGACTTTTATTCAAAATGAAAGTTCCTCAAGCGGGGGAGGAGTCTCTGTACTCAATGGCTGGATGGATATTTCAGATTCGAAATTTATTTCCAATAAATCGGTGCGTGGTGGGGGACTGAGTCAACAGCTTTCAAACTCTTATCGAAATACAGATACGGCTTCGAAAGTGAGTAACTGTGACTTTATAGAGAATTCAGCATCTTACGGTGGAGGTGGGTTTTATCAGGCCACGTGGTCTGAAGCCATTTATGAACTCGACGGTAACGAGAGGGAATTGACGGTCGCAGGGTGTGATTTTCGGGCTAATACCGCTGTTGAACGAGGAGGCGGGATGTGTCTCACCTCTGGAAATATAGGTGTTACAATTCTTGATACAGTCGTGTCAGGAAATTCATCGGAGATCGATGGCGGAGGTATATTCACTGCGACAAAGAATATATTTGTTGATCGTTGTCTGATTGACAATAATTATGCGATAGAAGCCGGAGGAGGGACCTATTCTCTTCAACATCTTCTTATCACGAACAGCACAGTATCAAAAAACACAACGGACAAATTGGGAGGGGGGGTATACGCATCGGGATATTTTACACTATCTGCTTCTACTGTTGTATTAAACTCAGCAGGTGAGAGAGGAGGGGGGTTTTATGAAAATAACCCATCAACCTATTACTCTACTGGAGGGACCAACTCGATTATTGCTGGGAATGTAGCAGCCTATTCTGGTGCCCAAACAGATGGAAGTTCCCAGTGGAATAACTGTATTATTCAGGATAGTACTGACGGCTTGCTCGACCCCGTTCTTCGTGACAATGGCGGATCCACAAAAACACACGCACTTCTTTTCAATAGTGCCGCAATTAATGCAGGTAATAATGGGGCAGCAGAATATCTTGAGCTCATAACAGACCAGCGTGGCGCTGGCTTCTCCCGTTTTGTTGACGAAACCGTTGACATCGGTGCTTTCGAATCTGAGTCCTTGCACTTACTTGTCGACTCAGCCACGGATACCGATGACGGCGACTATAGCGTCGGCAATTTGTCTTTGCGGGAAGCAATCAAGTTGTCGAATGAGTCAGCGACCACTGATACCATTACGTTTGATGCCAGCCTGTTTGATCAGACGTTGATGCTGTTTAATGAGCTGGTGATTACCGATGATGTCACCATCATCGGACACGGAGCCGAGCATCTGACTCTCAGCGGCGATGGAACCCGCCGACTCTTTCGCATTGATGACGGCGATGAAGAGACTTCCATCAGTGTGGAGTTGAGCGGGTTCACACTGACCAATGGTTTCGCGAACTACACCAGTGGCGGCGCCATTCACAGTCTGGAAACGTTGTCCATTTCCGATGTCGTGTTTGCCGACAATCAGGCCAGTGTTTTCAGTGGTTCGATTCACGGCGGCAGCTATGGCGGGGCTATCTACAGTGCCGGCGACCTGACGGTGACGAACAGTACGTTTATCCGCAACAGTGCGGACTGGTCTGGGGGTGCCATTTACAGTACCGAGGGTTTGCTGTCGATCACCGGGTGTGATTTCACAGAAAATCAAACGTCCTATTCGGGTGGAGCAATCCTGGTTCAAGACGGCGACCTGACTGTTTCTTCCAGTACGTTTACGGAAAACAGCAGTGATACCCTGGGCGGGGGGATTTACATCACGCAGGGAGTGTTAACCGTCAGCGAATCGGTCTTTACAGAGAACAGTTCGAGCGCAGGCGGGGCGATCTATCATCAGATCTCCTCGACGTTCCCTCCAGTCTTAACGGAATTGAACATTACTGACTCTACCTTTCAGGGAAATACGGCAACCTCCAGCGGAGGGGCCGTGTATTATTCGTCGGCACTCTCTGTTTATAGTTCCTATTACACTGCCTACATTGAAAATTGTCTCTTTTCAGAAAACAGTGCTAACTCAAGCTATGGAGGGGCGCTTTTTTCGGGTGGAGAAAATGTTCTTGTTTCAGGTTCCACCTTTTTCAAGAATACGGCAGGGAACCGGGGAGGCGGGATTAGCGATTATTCCCGTAATTTAACGGTTCAAAACAGTCTCTTCGAAAAGAATTCAACCAATCGTTACGGAGGCGCCCTTTATGTTGAACAGACACTGATTCTGATTAACAGTACGCTCTCAGCAAATACATCACTAGAGATCGGCGGCGGGATTGCGTTTGGCAATTCGGCTTCGAGTTTTGAGATTGTCAATTCCACATTGACCGGAAATGCGGCTGCCAGGACCGGAGGCGGTATTTATGCACTGGGGAGTATCCCTGGCACGATCACCAATTCCATCATAGCTGGAAATTCTGCTCCCTCCATTTCACAGGTTTCTCTTTCGTTTTCCCGAAACAACAGCATTGTCCAGGACAGCATTGAAGGCTTGCTGGATCCGGTGTTGAGAGACAACGGGGGCCTGACGAAAACGCATGCGTTGCTGCCGGGCAGTGCCGGCATTGATGCAGGCGATGATGAAGCCCTGGAAAATGTGAACTCATCCATTCTCAATCGCAGAGAAACCACGCATGATTCGCGGGGTGCCGGGTATGAGCGTTATCGGGGAGAGGCCATCGACATCGGTGCCTTCGAAGTACAACGCCCCTTCGCGCAGATCGAAATGACCCTGGTGGATTCCCCGACCAGCACTGCCGGGAATGGCGAAGTCGCCGCTCTACCGGAGAGCCTGGATTGGGTGGATGAATGGAGCGGCTACTGGCTGGAAATCTGGGTCAGTGCTCCCTCGGCCGCCGATCTGGGTGTGCTGTCGGTCGCACTCGATTTAAGCTACAATACGGCGATCACCACCGCGGTTGCCATTGAATATGGTGCTGCCTTTACCCTCAATCAGACGGGAGCCATCGATGATACATCCGGTTTGATTGCCAGTCTCTCAGCAGAAACGAATCTGACCGATGTGGGAGATGATCAACATGTGCTGTTTGCCCGCATTCGATTTGAATCAACCTCTGAAGACGGCATTGATCTGGATCTGGAAGGAGAAATCCTGATCCCGCAAAGCCCCGAGTTTGTGATTAACAACTTGGGAATCGTTTTTGCAGACAATACAGACAGCGAAGAAGTTCATGGTTCGGCTCCCGCAACACAGGTCTGGGCAAACCCGTTTGATCTGGATGACAATGATGCGATCAATATTCGTGATCTGATTCTGTTTATCAACCAATATTCTACCATTCCCAGTGAATCAAATTCGCCCTATGCCTGGTTCACAGATTACAATCAGGATGACCGTATCAATTCTCGTGATCTGATTTCGTTGATCAATAATTACGGAAAGCAAAAGTCAAACCAGACATCGATCAGCTATCCTCGAAATTTTCCCACTGCCTGGAAGAAACACTTAACGGTTGAACCTGCATTGTTACCACAGCAGAATGCCAACTCTGTCGATCAGACAGATGCAGAATCTGTGCTGGATGGCGTAGTTGAGTATCTCGAACCGCAGCTGACGTCCGAGGAAAATAATAAACTGGCACAGGTCAATATAGAGGTTATTGATCTGGTAGATGGTGTTTTAAGTAATACCGTTCGTGGCACGATCTATGTCGACGTGAATGCCGCCGGGTATGGCTGGTTTGTTGATGATACCCCGGGTGATAATAGTGAATTTTATCTTTCGGGTTTCCTTTCATTGACCACTTTCCCCTTTAGCGACGCTGTCGGGAAGATTGATCTCTGGACCGTCATCCTGCACGAACTTGGTCATCTGCTGGGATACGAACACGAAGCTGACGGTGTGATGCAGGACACTCTGGCCCCCGGTGTTCGGAAGCTATCCGACTGGGCCGATGATGAGACCGATTCCTTCTTCAGCACTATCGGCGAAGATTCGGGACTGGTTCTCTTTTAAGGATTGAATATACGGCCTGTATGGTTTTGCCTGATCTCTGAGCAAAACGCCCCTTTGTATTACCTGTTTGGTGGGGAATCAGTCGTTGTGTTTGGTCGAGCCTCTGATAGTATACAAAGCTCTAAATGACTGATATCCATCCATAACCTGCCTGATTTCCACTTGGATTGTTCCCATATGTTTCCATCACTGTGGCTTTCTTCACTGAAACGTCAACTCTACTCCCGTTTTTCTCGCAGCGCCCACGCCCGACGCAACCGTCAGCAACGGCATCAACTTCCTTCCGCCCGGGCTCTGATTTCCCACAATGCCGTCGAAAGACTGGAAGACCGCACGCTTTTGACCGCATTTACAGTCGTGAATACCAACGACTCCGGCGCAGGCAGTCTCCGCGACGCGATCGAACAGGCCAACGCCAATGCCGGCGCAGATACGATTTCGTTCGACGCCGCACTGGCAGCGCAGACGATTGTGGTCTCAACCGAGATGCAGATCACAGACGACCTGATGCTGACCGGTCTGGGGGCCGATCTGCTGACGCTTGACGGCAATGGCGACAGTCGGATTTTTAACATCGATGACGGCAGTTTTGAAACGATGCTGACGGTCAGCCTCTCCGGCATGACACTCACCAATGCTTTTAACAGCATCGGCGGTGCCGTATTCAGTCATGAGGATCTGACTCTTGAAAATTGTACGATCTCTGGCAATCAAAGTGGGTGGCGAGGGGCCGGCGTCTATTCAGAGCAGGGGCGCCTTTTCATCACAGGTTCTACATTCGCTGAGAATCAGACTCTCTATTCTTCCTCTTCAGGTGCAGGGATCTATAGCGTCGATTCCACGTTGACTGTCAGAGACAGTACGTTCCATAAAAATGAAACCTTCACTTCCGGTGGTGGCATATTTTACACTTACGAAACAGGAACGACCTCCCTGGAAGTGAGCAACTGCACGTTCACAGAAAATATTGGTGGTGGTGGAGGCGGCATCAGTGTATTTCGCGGCAGCGTGATCGTTTCGGATTCGACGTTTTACCAGAATCAGGCGATGACTGAAGACGCACCTGCATCGGGGGGTGGGGGGATTTCCGTCCGGTACGGAGCGATCAGTGTAACGAACAGTCGGTTCGAACAGAACACGGCAGTCGAAAATGGTGGAGCGATTTATCATGACTCTAGTGGTACCCTGGTGGTTTCTGAAAGTACATTTCTGCAAAATAGCGCGCAGTCAGGCGGGGGGATTTATAATCTGAGTTCCTTGTTGAGTGTTATCGACAGTGAGTTCACTGAGAACGAAGCAAGCGGCGACAGTGAAAGCACCGGCGGCGGCATCTACGCAATGAGTGGTGAGATAATCGTTCAGGGGTCCGACTTCTCTGATAACTCCGCCCAGTCTTACGGTGGTGGGGTTGGTATTTATAGAACGAAGATCACTGTGGAACGCAGCACCTTCAGCCAAAATTCAGCCGGCCTGAGTGGAGGGGGGCTGTCTATTCGAGGAGATTCAAATAATTATGCTCGAGTGACGATCGCAGAAAGTACCTTCGTTGAAAATAGTTCGGGAGTCGCAGGCGGTGCGGTTTACAGTACTACTGCCGGTTCTGCAAAGATCTACAATACGACCATCTCCCAGAATCAAACTGCCACCTATGGTGGTGGATTGTATTCGATACACGCTTCAAGTCTGTCGGTCGTCAACAACACCATTGTGCTCAATGAGGCAACGGGCAGCGATAGCCAGAGCGGCGATGGCGGGGGCATTTATATTGTCACTTCTGGTGCCACAGTTATAAACAACATTATCGCCGGTAACCTGGCAGACAATAATTCCCAGATTAAAGGTGTTATCGGGAATGTTCCAAACCTTATCACAGAGACTATCGACGGCCTGATCGATCCTGAGTTAAAGAATAATCGGGGAGGCAAAACCAAAACTCATTTCCTGCTGGACGGCAGTGCCGCGATCAATGCGGGTAATAATCAGGCTGTGGCGGCAGCCGGTCTGCTGTATGACCAACGGGGAACGGGCTATGCACGAATTTATGATGGAATCGTCGACTTCGGCGCCTATGAATTCAACGATCATTTACTCGTGGTGAATACCGTTGCGGATGAAGTCGACGGCGATTATTCCTACGGCAACTTGTCGCTACGCGAAGCGATTCAACTCACCAACGAATCGCCCTTTCATGAACGTATTGAATTTGATGCCTCCCTGTTGTCCGGCCAAACCATTGTCCTCACCGATGAAATCCTGATTTCCGATAACCTGACGATTGTCGGACTGGGCGCCGATCAACTCACGCTGGACGGGAATGGCGACAGTCGGATCTTTCGGATCAATTATGGCAGCCTGAGTACGAAAATCAGTGTGGATATCAGTGGCTTGACCTTCACGAATGGTACTGCCGCGACGGGAGGGGCCATTTACAGCCGGGAGACGCTTTCGATTTCGGATTCGGTCTTCAGCGGGAATTCGGCTACTCAAGCTGGTGGCGGAATCTTTAATTTTAGTGGTGATCTTTCGGTCGTGAATTCAAAGCTGATCGGGAACACAACAGGTACGTCAGAGGATGATGGCTCGGGGGGCGCCATCAGTCACTCGAGTGGTATGCTGACTGTTGACGCTTCAGAATTTACTGATAACGAAGCGATTGGAGCAGGGGGCGCGATTTATATTTCTTCGTCGGTTGAGGCGAGGATTTCACATTCGACGTTTTCTACCAATGTCGCAAATACCGGCGGCGCCATTTCCAAGGGGAATGGTTTGTTGATTGTTGAGGATTGTGATTTCACGGAAAATCAAGCCATCGCTGGAACCGGCGGCGCATTCTATGTTACGGGCGGAACCACGCAGATCAATGCGAGCGAGTTCACCGAAAATGTATCCCAGACGAGCGGCGGTGCCATTCATAGTCTCGATGGAACCCTGGCGGTCTCAACAACGACCTTTCTAGAGAACAGGGCCAGCGGACTGGGAGGGGCCGTTCATATCGGTTTGGCCGACGTCACAATCCAGGAATCGACTTTCACAGGCAACCAGGGGAACAGTGGCGGCGCGATTGGAATGCAGGGCTACGGCTCATCACTGGTGTTGGTCAGCTCCACCTTAAACCAGAACGTCGCCACAATCTCTGGTGGTGCGCTTTTCAACAACGGGGCCATCAGCGTTACGGTTCTGAACAGCACGTTCTCAGATAATCGGGCTGGATTCCATGGCGGTGCGATTTATGAATTTGTGAATACAGTCGTGTCCGTCATTAATAGCACGATCATCAATAATGAAGCGACCACGTTCACAGGCGGAGGCATTTTCCGACAACAGGGCGGGACCGGTACATTCGAACTGAGGAACAGTATTGTTTCCGGGAATCGGGGAGGACAGTTTGCCGGCAGTTATTCCGGATCCAATAACATTATGCAGTCCAGTCTCGTGGGACTCATTGATCCCGTATTGCGCGACAATGGGGGACCGACGCTAACGCACGCCTTAGTGACCGGAAGTGCGGCCATTGACGCCGGCAGTAATTCAGTAGCCCAGTCTGCCGGTCTTACGAAAGATCAGCGTGGGGGCATTCATCATCGCATACTCAATGGAACGGTCGACATCGGTGCCTATGAATCCTACTCCGGTGTATTGCAGGTCGATTCCTTTTCCGACGTCGTTGATGGAAATTATGCCGCCGGACAGTTAACCTTGCGGGAAGCGATCGAAATTGCAAACAGCACCCCGGAAGACGACCAGATTGTCTTCAGTTCCAGTCTGGCCAATCAGACCATTGTGCTGAGCAGTGAGATTCTGATTTCCAGCAGTATGACCATCACGGGACTCGGTGCCGAGTTACTGACCATCAGCGGAAACAACAGCACGCGAATCTTTCGCATTGACGACTCGAACGCGGAAACAGATCTGATCGTCGGCTTGAGTGGACTCTCCCTGATTAACGGGTTTTCCAATAACGGTGGTGCGATTCTGAATTTCGAAAACCTGACCGTTTCTGACAGTGTTCTATCTGGAAATGATGTCAGGGTCGTGCAGTTTGTGAGTGAAACATTAAACAACGGTGGTGCCATTTCAAATAACGATGGCACACTCACGGTCCTGAATAGTACGTTTACGGACAACTTTGCCTTTTCCGGTGGTGGCATTTACAGCAGCGGTGGTTCATTGACTGTGACTGGCAGTGAGTTCAATCATAATTCCGCGACGTCCCGATCAGGAGGCGGGCTGTTTCAATCCGATGGAAATCTAACCGTTCACCAGAGTCAGTTCCTGGAAAACTCAGGGAAGAATGGGGCTGGGATCGCTTTTGAAGTTAATGCCACGCAAAATGAACCACAGCCTGTGTGGACCATGAATGTCACCAACAGCACTTTCATTGGTAACACGGGAGGTACAGGAGGGGGAATACACTTTGACTCACCGTCAAAAACTCTGGACCAACTGGCGTTTGTGACCGATTGTACGTTTACGCAAAATGTAACCGTCTACGATGGTGCCGGGATCTTTTTTAACAGTGGACAGGCCGTGATTGAACGATGTGATTTCACGGAGAACATTTCTGACCGAACGGGGGGAGGAATTGGAAATGAGTGGGCCACATTAATGGTGAAAGAGAGTAGTTTTACTGGTAATTCCGCGCGGCTGTATGGCGGGGGCATCGCCAATGGCGGTTTCTTTGAACAGGAAGGGGGTGGCGATGTTACCATCATCAACTGCACGATTGCCGAGAACGTCTGCGCGTCAGCTGGAGGCGGTTTCTTCACGTATTCGGGGACTGTGAATATCATCAACAGCACGCTTTCCGGCAATTATGCGACCCAAACAGGGGGGGCCATCTACACGCGCTGGGAACGTCCGTCTGTAGTTAATATTTATAATAGTACGCTTACAGGCAATTCAGCTAAATATGGTGGGGGGATCTCGAGCCATTCTAATCCATTCACAATTACAAACAGTATCGTTGCAGGCAACTCGTCTCATCAGTCCCCTGACCAGAACAATGGATGGATGACTTTCCAGAACAGCATTGTTCAGGATGAGATCGACGGTCTGCTCGACCCTGTCTTACGAGATAACGGCGGCCATACCAAAACGCACGCGCTCCTGCTTGGCAGCGCTGCGATTGACGCTGGAGATAATGAGGCAGTCGCTAGTGCCGAGATTGAGTTTGATCAACGAGGAATTGGCTATGATCGTATTGTAGGAGGGGCCGTTGATATTGGTGCTTACGAAGTCCAGGTTCTCAGTACTCAGATCGATCTTCGAATTGTCGATACCAAATCGACCACGTCAGAAAATGGAGAATCAACGTCCCTCCCCTCAAACCTGGGCTGGCTTGATGAGTGGAGTGGTTATTGGCTGGAAATCTGGATCAGTACTCCCTCCACGAGTGAATTGGGGATTCTATCAGCCGCACTCGATCTAACCTACAACACTGCGATTACGTCCGCGACCGATATTGAGTATGGTGCCGCGTTTACGATCAATCAAACGGGAATTATCAACGACCAGACGGGCACGATTGAGAACCTGTCGGCGGAGACCAGCCTGACAGATGTGGGTGGTGATCAGCATGTCCTGTTTGCCCGAATTAAGTTTGAATCAACGGTCGAAGATGGCGTTGATCTGGATCTGGAAGGTCAAAGCCTGAACCCGCAAAGCCCTGGTTTTGTAGTGAATCACCCAGACATATTGTTTATAGACGATCTTGCCAGTGAAGAACTTCATGGCCCGGCCCCCGCAACACAGGTCTGGGCAAACCCGTTTGATCTGGATGACAATGATGCGATCAATATTCGTGATCTGATTCTGTTTATTAACCAGTATTCTATCATTCCCAGTGAGTCAAATTCGACTTATGCCTGGTTCGCAGATTACAACCAGGATGACCGCGTCAATTTTCGTGATCTGATTTCACTGATCCATAATTACGGTAAGCGAAAATCAAACCAGACACCCATCAGCTACCCTCAAAATTATCCAGAGGCGTGGAGCCAGTTGCTCAACGTCGACAGTCAAAGTGAAGTACAGACAAACGCTCAACCCGTGACACAGTCTGCCGCAGAAGCCGTACTGGGGTCAGTGGTTGAGCAGTTTAGCCCTAAGCTAACACCCAGCCAGACAGAAACGTTGGCGCAGGTGGATATCGAAGTCGTTGACCTGGCTGGCGAGACTCTGGGCCGCGCCGTTCCCGGTACTATTTATATTGACATCAACGCCGCCGGTCGCGGCTGGTTCGTGGATGCCACTCCCGCCGATCACAGTGAGTTTGCTTATGCCAGCGAACTGACTCTGATCGCCTTACCTGACAGCGAAGCCGCTGATGGTGTTGATCTCTGGACCGTTATTCTGCACGAACTCGGTCATCTGCTGGGATACGAACACGAAGCCGAAGGTGTGATGCAGGAAACGCTGGTGCCTGGCGTTCGGAAGCTATCCGACTGGGCCGATGATGAGACCGATTCCTTCTTCACCGATCTGACAGAGGACACCAGCCTCTTCGCATTCTAGAACGAGTTCGGCTCTGACAGGATTTCCTGATCTGGATCAGTCGCGGATGTCGCCGATCGGCTGGGGTTTGGTTAGAATGGGGATAATGACTCTCACTGTCCCTTGATCAACAGGAATCTGAATCCTATGCAAACCTCGACCGCCGCTCATGTTGTTTTCCGAATGTGTTTTTCTAAATCATCTTTCTTGTTGTCGGCGATATTACTGGTCGCTTGCTGTTGCACTTTGACTTTTCCGGTTCATGCAGCCGATGATACTTCGATCAAGCATTCGTTTCTGGGTGTGGGGAAAGCCAATCGGGCAGTCATCGTAGGCGAGGATGGGAACGTGGAATGGAAATTCGACATGCCGGCCAGTGACGGCTGGGTCCTGCCAAACGGCAATGTGCTCCTGGCTTTGTATGGTACCAAAGAGTTTCCCAACGGTGGCGTCGTCGAAGTCGATCGGACAACGAAACAGATTCTGTTTCAGTATAAGGGTCGTCAGAAAGAAATCAGCACCGTGCAACCCTTACCGGACGGCTCATTTCTGGTTGCCGAACTGGGGCCGGAACCGCGCGCTATCGTCATCAATCGTAAAGGTGAGATTGTGAAAACGACTCCCCTGCAGTGCCAGAAACAAAACTCGCATATGCAAACCCGCATGCTGCGTCTGCTGCCCAATGGCAATTATATTGCCCCGCATCTGCTCGACTTTGCTGTAAAAGAATACAAGCCGGATACCGGCGAGGTGGTGCGGGTGATCGCAACTGATGAACGGGGGCGCGAGAAACGGGACTGGCCTTTCACCGCCATTCGATTAAAAAACGGCAACACGCTGATCGCCTGCACGAACGGAAACCGCATCATCGAGACAGATGCTGCTGGCAAGATTGTCTGGAGTGTCACCAACGAAGATCTGGGAGAACCTCTGTTCCAGGACGCCTGCGGTGCGCAGCGATTACCAAACGGCAATACCGTGATCGCCAGCTATCGCGCCAAGGGAGATCAGGTGAAGTTGTTCGAAGTCACTCCGGAAAAGAAAGTGGTCTGGCGCTATTCAGGAATGAAATCCGGGTTTCACCACTTTCAAATTCTGACCACCAACGGCAAACCAGTTAAAGAAAACACCTGGAAATAACTGCGGACCAGTCGCCAGGGCCAGGTTGCGTTTCTTAATTTGAACGGTCCTTACCAAAGAGCGTCCAACCGGGGCCAGGTAGTGTTTCTTAATTCGAACGGTGCATACCTAAGAAGGTCCAACCGGGGCTAACGCCCTGCGGCTAATGGGTCTTTTCTGCGGTCATCGTTCAGAACGATTCAATTCACGTCACCTGTCGGATGTTCGCGTCAGGGGAACATTCCTCTGAGAGCGCCGGGCTGATTCCACGAACCGGCTTGCACGCGTTCTCGTTCGCAGGTGTAGTTGTGAACTGAGTGCGTCTGTGGTCATTCAGTACGTGGTGGCGTAACGGTTTCGAAAAAAAATGCGCAGCGAGAATGCCAGGTCTGGTTCAAGCTGAGCACCGCCGTGTGATGCCAAATGAACGTCTTGTGATCCGCTATGAAGTTTCAGGGAGAGTTTCTGAAGTCGATCGAATGCGTAACGAAAACTGGAGGGAGTTTGAGCACTGCTTAAGAATGTTTGTGTCGTTACCAGTAAAAAGAAGGGGGTTTTATAGTGCAGGAATCAGTAGAGGATCGGGACAGGCAGTGCTTATCGAGGGGCTGTCTCGCGCGCGACGCTAAGTCCGCAAGTATCGGGGGCGGCGAGTCGCAGTCAAGTGTAGTTTATGCCCCTTTTCAGAGAAATCTGACGGGCATTGATGCGTGTTGTTCACGCGATCTGGACTGCAGCATGGTTTCAATTTTCAATGAAGCAGCAGCAGGGAATACGATCATTATTTTTGTTGTATTTCAAGTCGCTTCTTAGTAGCGTGGTTCAATAGGCACGTCGATAACATCCCCATTTCATGCGCTCATTCTAGAGAACGAATCTTATGCTGGATCCCTGGGTTTCTTTATTAGATATTGTCAAACTATTTTCAGAGCTTGAAGAAGGAAACGCAGAGCGGCTGAATACGTTCCTTGCAGAAAATGACCGTCGGGTAATTAGCGACGGTCGAAGTTATCTGGCATTCACTCATGATGTTGAAAGACGTGATAGCTATGGAAAAACATCTTATCGAGACCGTCAACCAGAAGAGGGGGGAGATGCCCGGCAAGTGCTGGTTGTCGTTGATAAGGTGTGTCCGGCGATGAATTACTGGGAGATTCTTATTCCT
Source organism: Gimesia fumaroli (assembly GCF_007754425.1). NCBI lineage: Bacteria > Pseudomonadati > Planctomycetota > Planctomycetia > Planctomycetales > Planctomycetaceae > Gimesia > Gimesia fumaroli. The sequence continues at coordinate 7,210,607 of NZ_CP037452.1, read as the reverse complement.
TTAAAGACGCGAGTTACGGTGCTGGCCTGGAACGAGAATGTATTGACTGTTACCACAGAGGAAGAAACGCTGGATGTTCCGGTTGAACGCTTTGCGGTGCTTAAGAAAAAAAAACCGAAACGGATGGAATTTGTGCCGGAAGAGGAGTTGGAGCAGCTCTATGAATGTTTGGCCGGCCGCGCTGAAATAACTGTTGAGGAAGATCGATCGGCTAAGTCACCTAAGGATTTTGAAGGTACGATCTGGTACAGCAAGTATCCGTTCGAAGTCGATCAGAAAAAATCGGGACTGACACACTGTTATAATATTGGTTTGGATGAATGGTACTGGGGATTGGGGGTGACAAGTTTTGATCGGGAAGATCTAGATCTAGATCTTGATGAAGACGGATGCCCCGATGATGGTCCCACATTTGAAACCTTCTTCGAAATTCCAGGATGTGCCTCCTGGATGGAGTTTAAGAAGGCCAAAATCAAGTTGAGCGAGGATGAGGCGGAGGATAATTCCAATGTTTACATAGGTTGGCACTTATCAGTTTCCCAACAAAAATTGACTCTGAAGAAACTGAATCCGCGAAGCGTTCAAGTTGATGGTAGCTGGAAAACATACGAATACGATGACCCGGCTGCGAAGATGAAGCTGGCTTCGCCGATTCCTTTTCGTGGTCTCAAAGTCGTTCTGGAAAACCATCCCGATAAAGAACATCAGCCCGCTGCTCTCAAACTGGCGGAGCAGCATCTTGCATCAACTTATGACTTGAGTTTATTTGAAGATCCGGAAATCTCCGGCGCTGTGGTCATGTTTTCATTGAAGTCGGAAAACGAGAACTAAGTTCGGATCAGACTGTATTACTGACGATCTTGCTGTCGCGGCCCGACGTTCTTGACCGGACTGTCGGGTTGCAGCGAGAGATCGCCTGAATTCGCAGCTTTGAATCGGGGGTCCTGACCATAGCTGCCGCCGGTTTCGCGTGTGGGGAGCCGCACCAGTTGTTGTGTGCGCTCGGGCCGATCGAGGAGATACCACCAGTTGTCTGCGAACTGAAAGGTTTCAGGAGCGGTCTGAGGGCCGATGTTAATCACTTCACGGACTTCGTCGGAACGCAGTACGACAAGGTTATTTGTAAATCGTCCTTTGCGCGAAGGGACGAATGAGTTGTTTTTGTTTTCCTGAAGGATTCGCAATACCCATTTGGCAGGACGATAAATGGTATTGTGATGTACGTGAGCTCCATCAACGCCGACAAAGGCAATAGCGGCCATGGACCCGATAAAAGTGCAATCCTCGACGGTAATATCTTTGGCTTCAAATCCAGCAGGCTGAGGTCGAAAAAACGGAAGTCCCGTACTACCGCCAATATTAATGGCGCGGCTGCCAGCATTCTCAAAGCGACAATGACTGACGGTGATGTTTCGACTTCCCCCTTTCATTTGTACGCCGTTGCCGTAGATATTATCACCATCGCGAAACGTGCAGCCGGAGATCGTGCCACGTTGACAGCCGACCATGTCAATGCCCGACCCTTTTTGTCCCCAGCGTTTGACGGTGCAGTTTTGAATTTGAAAATCATTCAACCCTGAGAGCTTGATGCCGTCATGGTTGCGGTCAGAGCCGATGTCTTGAACAGTCAGATTGCGTAGCACAACATGATGGGCGGGCGTCTCTTTTGAGCCACCATCGTCGATGTTAAGGCCGTTTGCGCGGGCACCTTGGAGTATCAGGTGCCGCAGTTCAACATGCGCTGGTTGAATGAGATGCAGACAGGTATTCCCGCCTTCGAAAATCGGAGGCTGGCGAGGGTCGGCTGCCGCAATAAGAATGGGCTGCTTCGCGGTACCCTTTAGATTGTTCAGACTCAAACCACCTTGATATTTACCTGGTGCGACGAGGACTGTGGTTCCTGGTTTTGCAGAATTGAGGGCTCGTCGCAATTCTTCATTGCGACTCACATGAATGTTGATTGAGTTCGCTCTCTCAATGTTAGTCGAACCATGATCTGGCGGTGCAGCAGGAGCAGCTTGAATCGTGGTTGCCATCAACAGGGCTGCAGTGAAGCGAGAGAAGACAGTCACGGTAAAAGCCCCCAATCGATTCTTGCTGGTTTCCTGATTTTGCTGATACTCGAACAAACGAACGAGTTGCGCGCTTAACCAGTTACTTTTTTTCAGAGAAATCATCTAAGAATGCACCTGTCTATTGGGATGTGGTCTATTCATAGATCGAAATTGCTATGCAGTGATCTTCCAGGAAGATGGGAATCATTGTCAAATTGAGTATAAGCAGACGAGAAATGGTGTCAATTCAATTGTGACCATCGATCAAGGTGGGGGCGATTCCGCAAAAGCGTCTGGAAACAGAAAATGTATTGATTCCATCAGCCGGCGCATAAGAAAACCCCGGAATGGCGAATATCGCGATTCCGGGGTTAAATAAGTGGCGGGGACAGGATTCGAACCTGCGACCTCGAGGTTATGAGCCTCGCGAGCTACCGGGCTGCTCCACCCCGCGCTATGGGTCCTGCGAGAGGACGATTAAAGAGCAGTTTAAGCTTGAAGTAACGTCTTGTACAGGCGTTGCTTAAGTGTCTAAAGCCCTAAATACAGTGAGCAAATGCTGTTACTGTATCTCGCGATTATAGACACGTCCCCCGCATTCGTCGAGTAACTTTCTCTAAATTCCCTGAATTCGATCCCAATAACGCTGGATCAAGCGTTAATCTGGGGCTAATCATTCATATTCCCACTTCAGGAACCAGGGATCCTTGGTCTTTTTCTGCCAGGCTTTCAGTTTATCCTGCATTTTTGTCAGAGTTTCCTGGTGTTTCGGCTCAAATGCCAGATTCTTCGATTCGTAGGGATCGACTGACAAATCATACAGTTCGTGTTTGGGCCGATGCAGATACGAGTAAACCGTTCGTTGGCCGAACATTTTATCACCCCGTTTTAAAACACCCTGCCAGGTGGGGGACCGATATAAATCGGATGCGAAGGGGTAGGGGAGTTTATGGGCAATGTTGAAGATATACTTATAGTTGCCACTCAGGATGACCCGCATTGGATAATACATGGTGATTTCATGGAACGTATGGGATGCGTAACTTTCGTCAAATTCGGGGGCCTGTTCTTTGTCGAGAGCACCTAAAAAAGAGCGGCCGTGGAATTTGTAGGGAACCGGTTTTCCTCTGCCTTCCACGCGTTTGCCGTTATTTTCGACGGTTCGCAGGGGAGGCACTGGTTTCGGTGTTACATCACAGTAGTCTAGAATCGTGGGCGTCAGGTCGGCCCAGGTAACCAGAGCGTCGGTGGTGATGCCTTGTTTTTTCTGGCTCGGATCGCGGACGATTAACGGCAGGTTCATCCCCGGCTGATAAAGGTTTGTCTTGGCGCCCGGGAACGGGGGGCCATTATCACTGAGGAACATGACCAGCGTATCTTCCCAGTGGCCGGTTTCTTTTAATGTGTTGATCAGTGAGACAACCCCCTGATCGAGTCGGGAGATAGCCTGATAGTATTCGGCCAGTTCTTCCTGGACTTCTTGGTGATTGGGAAGCCACGGCGGAACCTGGATCTGTTCCGGCTTGTAGGTGATCGGAGTCACGCCGGGATAGTGATCGGGGTCGGCATTGAAATTGGAATAGCCGTCGGGACCACCTCCGCGATGGGGATCGCTACTACAGTAGTAGAGGAAGAACGGCCGATCGTCGTCTTCGGTGATCCACTCTTTGGCATTGGCCGCCATCCGGATTGAATTTCGGTTTCCCTGAACTCCTTTATTACGATATTCCTGAAACTGATAGACGTACTCAGGAGCCAGATGATATTTTCCAATTGAACAGGTTCGATAGCCGGCTTCTTCCAGAATGATTGGCAGCGATTTGACCGTAGCGTAGGTACTAAAATGGTTGTAACCATGAGCGTGACCGTAATGGCCGGTGGCATGGTTATACAGTCCCGTCATGATCACCGAGCGGCTGGCAGAGCAACTGGCGGTCGTGCAATGGGCGCGCGTGAAGCGGGTTCCTGATTCAGCCAGCATATCGATACCGGGGGTTTTGATTACTTTATTGCCGTAGCAGCCGGCTTGAAAGCCCTGGTCGTCGACGACAATCACCAGAACATTTTTCTGTTTCGCAGCAGCAGAGGCCGGTTCGACGGAAACAAACAACAACAGCAGGCAGAGCATTCCGTAGAGACATCGATACATGGTGTTGCTTTCTCAATGGAAGTAAAAGGCGGGAATCGGATGCATGATTTACTGTAAGGCTTCGTATCGATTCTAATCTCCCGGGGGACCAATCGCAAATCGGCAATTGGGAAAGCGGGGGAGTTTATGCGAAACGTGCGAATTCGGTCAGGACTGGCTTGCGACAGGGGGGATTCCTTTCGATAATTAAGTAATTCTTGATGAGTTCGCTCTTCCTGCCTGAGTCGAAAAGTCGGCTGGTGGGGAGCCTAAGTATACTGACAACAGAATGAAAGCAATGACTATGACCACCTTGAAACGTGTCGCAACAATGTGTGCTGTGCTGATGGCTGTTTCCGCCTTGAATTTCGCTGAAGCAGAAGAATGTAAGTTGAATCAGCCTCCCGAAGGGTATACGGCTTTGTTCAACGGTAAGGATTTAACTGGCTGGAAAGGTCTGGTAGGCAACCCCAAGACTCGCGCCAAAATGAGCCCGGAAGAACTGGCGAAAGCACAAAAAAAAGCAGATCAGGAGATGCGCGATCACTGGAATATTGTGGATGGTGTGATTGTCTTTGATGGCAAAGGGAAAAGTCTGTGTACCGCTAAGGACTACAAAAACTTTGATTTGTTGGTAGACTGGAAAATCAAGAAAGATGGAGATAGTGGCATTTATCTGCGAGGATCACCCCAGGTTCAGATTTGGGACCCCGCAGTGAAGGCAGCCAACGGCGTTGGTTCCGGCGGGTTGTACAATAATAAAAAGAATCCCGATAAGCCTCTGCTGACAGCAGATAACCCTGTGGGGGAATGGAATACGTTCCGGATCAAAATGGTGGGTGAGAAAGTCAGCGTCTGGTTGAATGGGAAGCTGGTAGTCGATGATACGACTCTGGAAAACTATTGGGAACGCGATAAGCCGATTTATGAAACGGGCCAGATTGAATTACAGAACCACGGAAATACACTTTATTTTCGTAACGTGTTTATTAAAGAGCTGGACTAGCTTTAGCGAGTCTAAATCTGAATGAACAGAAAGCGTAGAGAGTCGGCTCTCTGCGCTTTCTGTTTTATCGCCGTTGAATTTTTAACGAAACTTCACTTTATGCCCTCATCGGATGCACCACTGTCTGACCCGACTGCGCTGGCCCGCTTTGGCAAACTGGAAGTGGTCACGCGCCTGATTGTCGAAGGCTTTATGATGGGGCAGCACAAAAGTCCTTATAAAGGAGCGAGTGTCGAATTTGTGGAGCATCGGCAGTATTACCCCGGCGATGAAATTCGACACATCGACTGGCGGGCTTACGGCAAAACTGGAAAGTATTACGTTAAAGAATTCGAAGAAGAGACGAACTTACGCTGCTATCTGTTACTCGACTGTTCCGGCAGCATGGCCTACGCGGGTAAGACGCTCAGTAAGTTTGATTATGCACGTCAGTTAGCGGCGGCACTGGGATATCTATTGCTGAGTCAGCGTGACGCGGTCGGTCTGATTACGTTTGACAACGCACGGCGTGATTTTATTGAACCATCAGCGAATCCGAAGAACTTTGGTCAGATGCTGGAGATCCTGGAGAACTCGAAGCCGCGGCATGAGACGGCGATCTCCACGGTCTTGAATGAAGTGCTGCCTTTGATCAAACGTCGTAGCCTGGTGGTGTTGATCTCCGATTGTTTTGATGAACCGGAAGCGTTAACAACCACGTTAAAACAGTTACGACATGACCGCCACGAAGTACTTCTGTTTCAAGTCGTGACGCCGGAAGAGGAAGAGTTCCCATTCAGCAAGCCGACCCAGTTTCGCAGTCTGGAACGGAGTGGTCATCATCAACTCGTTGATCCCCACCAACTCAGGGCACGCTATCTTGAGCAGTATCAGGAATTTTGCGACACGTTGTCCCGGCAGTGCGGTTCAGTCAAGGTGGATTATCTCAAGTTCCGTACGACCGATCCTTATCATCTGGCACTCGGTGCCTTTCTGAATCAGCGAACGCGACCCGGACGAAAGTGATTGATTGAAATCATGTCAGGCGAAAAAATACCCATTAACCGCACCATGGTCGGCGTGATCTCACTTGCCTGCCTGCTCACAGCGGGTTACCTGCATCAGTTCGTGACCATCGAGCAGTTCGCTCAGAAAGTGGCGGCTACAGGGGCGTTCATGCGAGTTGGGTTGCTGATGTTTGCATTCTGGCTGGCGCTACCGGGGAAAAACAGGGAAGCGGCTTGGGCCAATGTTTCTCCCTGGTTTTTTGTGGGGTTGATTCTGGCGATCTTTGGTGTTGCCTATCGTCCCAAAATTGCGGTTCCCCTGATTATCGTCTTCGCTGTGGTTGGTTTTGTACTGCGACCTCGTAAGAAGAAGCGCGCTCCGCGACGTTAATCAGGCAGTCGAGCCCATTCAATTACATCGGACTTTGAGCACGGCTTACTGGCTGTACACGAATATTGGGGGGGAGTTTTCGTGGTGCTTCGTCGCTGGTTTGTGTGATCACGTCAATGGGTTTCGGTGGTTGCAGGCGAGGTGGAGCTATTTTGTTTTGGCGTGCTTTCCCATCAATGTAAACACGGGCGGCGACTTTGAGCAGTTGCGGACGACGGATGGGGAGCACCCCTTCCAGTCGGCCTGCGATACGTTCTACCCAGCCTGGCTGGCGTTCCATGGCTAACGACATCATATGCATGAAAATCGAAACTTCTTTGAAATTGCGATCCAGAATCACATTGCTGACAGGAGCCAGAATCTTGGCCGCCATCTCAACAGTCTGAGAAGGAAATGAAACGTACATCGTGACCTGGTGCGACACCGAGTCTATCTTTTTGTCATTACCAGTAAAGTATTCCGTCTGTAGATGCAGCAGCGCTTTGGCTGAAATCGGCTTTGCAATCAGCGGGCTTTTATAAACGCCCGAGCAGAGTACGATCGTTTCTTTGGGTGTCTGATGAATGACTTCCAATGTGCCCAGAGTTCCGTCGCCTGCATCAACTTCGTAGGAGAAAGGTCCGGTCTGCCACATCTGGAATTCCGAAAGTTTCATCTCTCTCCAGATGCTCACTACGACATCGGGATGAGCGATGAAAAACGCGTAGGCACTGTGGTTCACGTCAAAATGAATCTTGGGTAGCGTCCGAAACATGCTCAGATCTTTCAGAACGTATTCGGCATTTGTGCGGTTGGCGGGAGTCAGCTGGTTTAAAGGCAGTTGTGCCAGGCAGGCTTTCCTTGACGCACGTGTGGAAGATCCTTTCGACAGCATTGAAATCAGATCTTCTTCGTCGGGAACTCTGATTTGCTTGTCAACAGGTTTTTGTTCCTGTTGGAATTCTGTCAGCTGCCGATCAGTGTCTTTGAGAAGATACCGATCGGCAGCCGACTTCGTCAGGGCCGGGCTCTGGCCATCGCGCTCTTTGATTCGTGGTTGTTGTGCTGATGCTGTTAAAACAGGAACTGAAATGGTGCTTGTGACAGTAATTACCAGGATCGTCAGCCGCTGAATCAATTGTGTCTTATCCATTTTAATCATGTGAAGACCTGTTTCTTTCCGCTGTCAACTTTGTTGTCTTGGTGATGTACCTGTTCTGACCGTTATTGGCTACTAACGCGAGGGATCTGAGGCGGAAGGAGCAAGTGTTGGCCCTTCCTCCAGAGTAGGCTCTGTTTTCGCTTCATTCGGAAACGGATCAGGTGGCACAAAAGTCGATGGTTCGGGAAGAGGGATCAGGTCATCATGATCATCACTGTGAGTCTCATGCTGACTGCTGTAGTCGGTAATTGGTGCAGCGCTGATGTAGTGTGGACGGCAGTCACTGCAACATTTACACCACCAGCGGTTAAATCGTGATTGGCACCAGTCTGGTTTGCCAATGCGCGTCAGGTCCCAGGTGGGACGATAGAAGCGGTCTGCATAGATTTGCGTGTCGCTGACATCATCGATCAGATTATAATAGAGATTGCTGGCCTTAAAGCACTGGCAGCCTGAGCTCACTATTAATGGCTGGATCATGACTATGCAGACAAATGCTGCGCGCATTCGTAGTTTCCTCCCCCGTTGGAATGTGACAGTCCTTTGTCACAATAGTTCCAATGATGACTGGCATCATGCTGATCACCATCAGTTGTACAATCGCCTGTACCTAAGGATGATCGGCTATCGTTGACGAGAAACTTTATCGATTATTCTGAATGATCCGGTTATCTGGCTGTTACGAAATCAGAAGTGAAATTTGAATTGGAAAAACGATAAAAACCCTTAATTTACTAAGGAATCCTACGGTTACCGAGGCCGACGATGACTTTCATAATTACTTGTGATACGAAGCAACATTGCGAAAACGCCACCAGCATTGGATACTAGATCAGCAAAAATAGATAGACGAACTTTTGCATGAGGTTTTCAAAATGCGATCTGACAGAAATCACGCGGGAGGGTTATGCCTGTTGTTGTGGATCTTGCTCATGGCGAATGGGGTAGCAGAGGAATCAGAACGGGGCACGCCTTGGGCAATTCATATCATAGATCAGTCTTCCCGAGGCGCCGACGGGGTGAAACTGGCTGATATCGACGGAGATGGTTTGCAAGACATCGCCACCGGTTGGGAAGAAGGAAGCCAGACACGCATCTATCACAATCCGGGTCCGGACCATGTCAAACAACTCTGGCCGGCGATGACTGTTGGTGCGACTCCTCAGGTGGAAGATGCTGCCTGGATTGATCTCGACCGTGATGGTCGGCTGGAAGTCATCAGTTGTTGCGAAGGAAAAAGTCAGTCAGTGTTTGTCCATTGGCCACCTGCAAACAAGCCGTTTCAAAATCAATGGCGTCAGGAAGTCCTGCCGAGCTCTCAACGCAAAATGATGTGGATGTTTGCAATACCCGCCCAGTTGGATCAACAACCAGGGATGGAGTTGGTCGCCGCCGGGAAAGGGAAAGGAGCGCAGATCGGCTGGTTTCAACCCGGAGAGAATCCGCGTGAACTTTCAAAATATCAATGGAAGCCTCTTTCACCCGCAGGCTGGATCATGTCTCTGTTTGCCATTGATATGGACGGCGATGGTGATCAGGATCTGTTAACGACCGACCGCAAAGGAACGTTGCGAGGCTGTCGCTGGCTGGAAAACCCGGGAGACCTCGCGACTTCAACAACATCTGCCTGGAAGAATCACTGGGTGGGTGGCCAGGATCGGGAAGTGATGTTTGCCCGTGTGGCCGATCTTGATCAGGATGGCTTAAGTGATATTCTGGTGGCAACCCGTATCCCGGATGAATTGCTCTGGTTCCGTCGCCTGGATACGAGTGGGCTGAAGTGGGAGAGGCAGGTGGTTCCATTTCCAGCCAATACAGGGCACGGCAAAGGAGTGGCTGTCGGAGACATGAATGGGGACGGACAGCCTGATGTGGTTTTCAGTTGCGGAAATGCGAACCCACCTAAATCAGGCATGTTCTGGATGAGCTATTCGAAAAACGGGTCAAAGAGGGACTGGCAGACGCATGAGATCAGCGGGCCACGGGGAATTAAATTTGATCGGATTGAGCTGCTGGACCTCGATGCCGACGGTGATCTTGATGTGCTTTCCTGTGAAGAACGGGACCGGAAAAAAGGCCTGGGTGTGTTCTGGTACGAAAATCCAGTCAAATAGACTCGACGTGAATCATAAGGAAAAGACTTCGCGTTGCACTGTTTCAAACAGACGTCTGAGCCAGACATAGCCCAGTGCACGTTTGCCGCAATCAATCTGGGGAAGTACCGAGGCACCGGGACGTAGCCCTTTGATCGATTCGCGATCCAGCTTCACAGTGATTTGTACCGTGGGAATCCCATCTTTGTCTGGTTCAGCAGTTGCTGCGATCGTTTCGATAGTGCCCTGGTAGGTCTGATCCGGATCGGTTAAGAGGAGAAACGAAACGTTGAGTGGGCTTTTGCTCTGCCGTTGTGCTTCGAGGATGTGACCAATTTCGGAATCAGGAACCTGCATTTTGAGGACCCAGGGACCTTTCAGATCGGCAACAGTTAACAATCGCTGGCCGCGTTGTACGGGGCGGGCCAGTAATTTCTCCTGTAAATCCCAAGTCAGGACTTCACCGGGAAGCGGGCTTTTGAGAGTCAACGCATCCTGTTGCTGTTTGAGAAGGGCCCGTTGATTATGCAGACTTTTCAGACGTTCATTCAGTTCTTCCTGTTCAGCGGTCAGGCGATTGGCCTGTTGTAAGGCGTTCGCATCGGTCGGATTCAACTCGAGTCGTGCTGCCTGTAAGACCGCCAGGCGTTTTTGAGCCGTCTGAATCTCTCCCCGGATACGACTGAATTCCAGTTCCAGATCAGAATCTCGCAAGACAATCAAGGTTGAGCCGCTTTCAACCTGTTCCCCTTGGTGGACGAGAATCTGGTCGACAATGCCATCCGCCGACGCAAAAATGTTTTGCTGTTCAACCGGCTGCAGTGCGCCGGTGCCTTCGATGGTAAAATCGGCGGGCGTAATAATTAAAATCAGACTGATCAGGGCCAGTACCAGTCCTGTAACAATCAGATTGCGCCACGTCATCTTTTTTTTGCGGAGCGGCGAATGCGACCAGTGCTTCAGAACCGGGAAAAAGGGATAGCTCTCGAACTGAAGCGCATTGTACAGGGCGGTTCCTCCGTGCCGCGAGACTACTAGCGCCCGATCAAGCATGGTATTGCCGGGTGTGACTTCGTGGAACTGTTCAATCACAATCGCACCAATGGTGAGTTGCTGCGCATCGGGTTGAGTTTGTTTCCGGGCTTCGGGAGTTTCGCCCGAGTTTTCTGCTGTAATGTGCTGCAGTGGGAAGATCATCAGCGAACGCGAAGAGGCCAGATCGAGATAGGCGTGCAACGGTTCGGTAATCTGAGGCGGATATTTCTCTTCCGCCTCCATGATCCAATAAGGGCGATTTAGCAATTGAATACAGCCGACCAGAGATTCCAGACGTTGGACGGACTCGGAACGGCGTTCGATAGAGTCGACGCCGCTGGCAGCGATCAAACGGTATGTAGAGCCGGTTCGCTGCAGGACGGAGAGCCGATCACAGTTAATTAAGATTCTACCTTCATTGGCAATAATATATGCAGTTTGCTGTGAGTCTAAATGTAAATGAACGTGTTCCGAAAATCGCTCGAATTTTTCCCATAGGGCTTCGAGTTCCTGTAGTTTCTGTAATTGTTTGTGCTGACAGTAATCCTGAGAGATCTCACATAAAGCGCTGATGAAACGAAGATAGCCATCCTGGGCAGCAAAAGATTGAGGTGGCTGGTGTACGATTTCCAGAATGCCCGTGCGCGGTTCTGGATGGTGTTCGATGGCGACCGGGCACATGATGAGATTTTCATCCAGAGGATTGATCCCCTGGTGTTGTTCAGATAATTCAGAATGGGCTAAAATCGTTGTCGGCCGATTTTCCTGCAGAGCTTCCTTAAGCAGTTGGCGGTGTTGTTCATTTTCCTGCGGAGTAAGAGGTGACTTGGGATTCGTTTCCGGATTCACGCCGACTGAGTGCAGGACTTCCCAGTTTCCACTGGAGCCGGGAACCCAGAGAATTCCTCCCAGCGCAGACATGCCACGCACGGCACGCGAAACGAGCTCCGTGTAAAATGTTTGACTCGCGATCTCGGTCCGGGAGAGCTGAGCCAGTCCCAGAACCAGCTCTTCGATTTCCTGCCAGAGATTCTCTATGGAAGAGGATTCATCAGTCGTCATGTGATTCAAGTGTATGAGGGTTTCAAAAAGACGTTTCCTGCATCAACCGAGGCTACTTTCCGGTATTGATCCAGTTCTGTTGCATCCTATCACAGGAGCGGGAAATGTATGCAGACGGACTCTGGAAAAGCGGCCAAGCTTCCTAAAGTAAATAGTGTACATCTTTAAATCATTGCGCAGTTTCTCTGATCGGTTCCTGTTAGAAATTGCGACTTCAGGAATTGAAATGGATGCTTAGGTCGCTTGCGGAAAATGGGGTGTCTTGGTTGTTGTTGCCGGTTGTCCGATTGTGCGGAATATTCCAGATGTGTCGAAAATTCGCTTTGGGCGAAGGTGTTCGAATGCCGATGAGTTGAGAGAGTATCTCTCTTTTTGTGTCAATGGTCCATTCTGACCAAGGTTAATCAATGAACTGTTTCATAGCCCGAATGAAGCTTCTGTTAGCGGCAGTAGTCATGATGGGCCCAGGGTGCAGCCATTTTCTGGATCAGAATAGATTCCAAGATGAATTCGTGGAAAGTGAAGAAGTCTACCAGCAGAAACTGACCGAAATCGAATATCCGAATGTCGCAGAAGTCGATGAAGGGGATACGATTGGTACTCAGGCTCCCGCCATGCTTTCCAGTTCAGCAACACCCGATTACTGGGACCTGACGCTCGAAGAGGCCATGAATTTGGCATTACAACATTCCAAAGTCTTGGGGGATGTGGGTGGTGTTTCCTTAAACACACCGGCTGCCCTGCATACGAAATATGATCCTGCGATTACGGAAGCTGATCCCCGCTATGGCGTCGAAGGTGCTTTGAGTGCCTATGATACGACACTTTCCGCAAGCACGTTTTTTGAGAAAAACGACAAGGCGTTAAACAACGTCTTCTTCGGTGGGGGAACCCGTCTGTTAAGACAGGACGCGATGGTTATTCAAGCGCAATTAACGAAACGTGCCATGACGGGAACCGAATTTACATTACGAGATTACATCGATTACGATGCGAACAATTCACCGGGTAACCAGTTTCCCCATGCCTACCAGAACAACATCGAAATGGAATTTCGACATCCGTTGTTACGCGGGGGCGGAATTGATTTTAACCAACTGGCAGGACCGAGTAACACACCCGGGGTGATCAATGGGGTCATCATAGCCCGGATTAATACTGATATCAGTCTGGGAGAATTTGAAATCTCAGTTCGTGATCTGGTAAGTGATGTTGAGAATGCTTATTGGGATCTGTACTACGGATACCGTGATCTGGATGCCAAAATTATGGCCCGTGATTCTGCGTTAGAGACCTGGCGAAGAATTCGTGCATTATATGAAAACGGGCGGCGCGGCGGAGAAGCCGAAAAAGAAGCGCAAGCCCGCGAGCAATATTTCCGCTATCAGGCTGAAGTCGAAAACGCCTTAAGTGGTCGATTGTTAAACGGAACACACACCAACAATGGCAGTCAGGGCGGTACCTTTCAAAGCAATCATGGCGTATATGTTGCCGAACGTCGCTTGCGTATGCTACTCGGAATTCCCATCAATGATGGTCGCTTAATTCGTCCCGCCGACGAACCTTCACTGGCACGGGTTGAATTTGACTGGGAAGAAACCCTGGTCGAAGCGCTGGATCGTCGTCCGGAAATTCGTCGCCAGCGCTGGCAAATCAAAAAACGAGAACTGGAACTTCAGGCGAACAAAAACTTCCTGATGCCCGAACTGGATTTGATTGGCCGTTATCGCTGGCGTGGCTTTGGCCGGAATTATCTGGTTGATGGTAACGATCCCGGACGATTTGACGGAGCCCTCAATAACCTCTTCGATGGTGATTTTCAGGAATGGCAATTGGGGCTGGAACTTTCCGTCCCGCTGGGAAAACGTCAGGCTCACGCGGCGATGCGTCATGCAGAATTACAATTGGCCCGCGATCGCGCCATTCTGCATGAACAGGAACGAACTATCGTACAAAGCTTAAGTAATGCCATTGCCGATGTTGATCGTGCATATTCCGTTTTGCAAACAACCTATAATCGTCGTCATGCCGCCAGACAGGAAGTAGCGGCAGTGCAGGCGGCTTACGAATCAGATAACGCGACACTGGATCTGTTGCTGGAATCGCAACGCCGTCAGGCCGAAGCGGACGGCAGTTATTATCGGTCTCTGGTCGAATACTCTCTGGCAGTCAAGAATATCCAGTTTGAAAAAGGATCTTTGCTTGCATACAACAGCATTTACCTGGAAGAAGGACGTTGGCCTGAAAAAGCGTATGCCGATGCTGCCGAGCGGGAACGTTTACGAGGTCGTGTCCGAACAATGGCTCAGGCGCCGTCCTATACCGGCAACCTGGAACAGGGAGTCTTTCCTCAATTGCTCGTTCCCGGTGATGTTCCCGCGGAACAGCCACAACCAGCGCCCGAGCCGATGCCTGAAAATTTTGTCCCTCCGGTGCCAGGCGTGAACAGTGAAGCCGCTGTGCAATCCTTTGAAGAAAAAATTCAATCGATCGATTTCAGTGAGCCACTTGAGCCACAGAATCCGATCCAAAATCTGGAAGGGATGCAGAACAGAAACGAACCCGAACAGCAATTTGAATCACAACAGACGCTCCCTCCGGGGCCGGATCAGGCTTTACAGCACGCCTTTGGTGGTGCAAATGTATCGAATCCAATCACGCCTCCCCCTGTCATTGAGCAGGCAGAGCAAAATTTCCAGCCTGTTATGGAACGAGCCGGCACTCCAAGTTTACGGACTGCACGACAGAGGCAGACCTTGGAGTTTCCGGTCCGAAGCGGCTCACAAGGGCAGGACCCGTTTCAGGGGTATCGAAACGCGGGACCTCGCTGGGAGCCAGTGCCGATACCCGAAACAAAACGGCGAAATTTGAGGGATTTTTCGAATCAAGTACAACGTTTTCCCTTAAAAGAAGCTGAGTAGGAATGGGCTCAGGGAGCTTTTATTCCCACCACATCCGCGACTGAACCGCCAACGGCCGTCCAGAAATCTTCGTCAAACCTCAAATTTTCACTAAAAATAGTGTATCGATGTTACTTGCCCCGCTTTCAGGATTGATATAAGTTAAGAAGTACCAGTATAGTTTAGCTAGATGAATCTTCTGGATTCAGGCGTATGGCACAGACATCTCGTTTTGAGATGTTCTTTTTTTCATAGAGACGGTAATAATACGAGTGTGTCTTGCTGACTGGTTGTTTTCACGCAAGATACGAAACCTATTTCTTTTTTCTTTACAAGGAGAAACAAGCAATCGAAACAACGCAGAGACTTAATGACCAGATTCGGATTAGTCCGGTACGGGTCATTGATCAAGACGGGGAGCAACTAGGAGTGATTCCTACCGCTGAAGCTTTAAAGTTGGCTATGGAGGCAAACCTCGATCTGGTTGAAGTCGCCTCAGATGCGAAACCCCCGGTCTGTCGGATTATGGACTATGGCAAGCTGAAGTACGAGCGTAAAAAAAAGACCAGCAAAAACACCAAGCAGCATCAGGTCCAACTGAAAGAAATTCGGATGCGTCCGAAAATCGGGAAGCATGACATTGAGTTCAAGCTGAAAAGTGCCCGTAAATTTCTGGAACAGAAAGACAAGGTCAAATTCAATATCATGTTCCGTGGTCGTGAAAATGCGCACCATGAACTGGGCCGAACGATTCTGGGAGGCATTCAGGAAGAACTTTCTGAAATCGCCAAAGTAGAGCAGGCACCTACGATGGCCAGCGGTCGGAATATGATTATGGTGCTGGCACCCCGTTAATCTCGCTTTCTCTCAGCGCGATAACTAGACGGACCAGAAGTGGAACTCAAAAAGAGGATTCTCCCCACTGGTTCGCTTTGCGCGCATCTCAAGTTACAGAATACAGACCTTCGAAGTGCGCAAGAGCCAGATTGAATTAAGGCGCGATCCAGTTGCCACTGCGATGACTTTCGAAGATCGCCTCAATCACTCGCATGTTTCTAATGGCATCGCTCAGCGGCGTGGGGACAGGGCTGTCGTTAAGGATTGCCTGCGACATCAGGTCTCCCTGAATTGTGTACTGGTTACAAAGCTCCAGTTCGATCTCTTCGATTTCATCTCCTGTCTGCAGCCAGATTTTACAGGGACAATCGATGGGCGCGTTGAACGGGATTTCGATTTCGATACGGCCCGTGGTTCCATGGATCTGGACACGCTGATACGGGTTGAGTTGCGTCGAACAGGTGAATGTGGAAGTTCCGTTTTCAAAGTCGAGGGTGGCCGAAGCCAGTTGATCTGTGCCAAGCTTACTGTCGTATTCGGCAATGCCGGAAACGCGTTGGGGCTCACCATCGAAAATAAACCGCGATAGTGAGATTGGATAACAGCCAATATCCATTAAGCCGCCGCCACCGATGTCGCTTTGATTGCGGATGTTTTGAGGGTCGTCGTTAAAGTAAGAGAAAAAGGATTGGATGGTACGCAGCGTTCCAATTTTTCCTTCCTGCACCAGATTTTTAGCCCGTTGCCATTGGGGATGATGGCGGTACATGAAGGCCTCCATCACTTTCAGTTCCGGATGTGCGGCAGCACAATCAAGTAATTGTTGTCCTTCCACTGCAGATAATCCGATTGGTTTTTCACAGAGTACATGTTTGCCTGCTTCGATGGCTTTGATCGACCAGGGTACGTGCATGTGGTTGGGCAAGGGGTTATAAATGGCATCGATATTGGGATCTGCCAGTAATTCTTCATAAGAACCATAGGCATGGGGAATCCCTAGTTCCGTAGCGACCTGGTGTGCCCGCTCCTGATTGCGCGATGCCATCGCAGTGACTTCGCAGAATCGCCCTTTTTGCATCGCAGGAATCACCTGCAGTGTTCCAATCTTGGCTGTGCTCAGAATGCCCCAGCGGACTTTATCGCTCATGTGATGCCTATAGTTACTCTGTTAGACGTAGAAGAAATGATTTAGAAAGGAATCCGTTTTCATCAGCACGAAATTGCGCTGACCCGCGACGTTCATGCTTTGGGAAGACATGAACGCCGGTCGAATCTTCATGGTCAGAGTATAGACAATCCATTCTTGTCAATACAGGGTAGAAGCGGAATTTCTTGTTGGCTTATATTGGGGAGCAATGAGTATGCTCGACCTACAGCACACGCGTCATGATTTGGGCTTTGGAGGATCTCCCTCTAATGCAAAATCAGCACTATCTGATCCTGCTTCTGTTACTGTGAATTCCAGCGTGGATTCTGAATTGTATTTCGCGGGTACGACCTGCTCTCGAGCATTGACCACTTCCCCCGGATTGTCTTCAGTCGTCTTTCCCGGGACTTCCTTCATGGATTTGATTTCGACTTTCTTTGTTCCGACTTCTGTTTCAATAGAGTAGGAACCGTCTTTAATTTTACCGGCATAGGCGTGTCCCTTCCCGTCTGCAGCGCGGAAGATGACATCCCCTTCAGGAAGTGGCTCGCCGTTGAGAGTGATGTTTCCGGAGACCGTGACCAGCTTGGGCCCATCGGCGTTTCCTCCACAACCTGCCAATGTCAAGGTAAGGAAGCATAGAGCGACATAAGAGAGCAATTGATTTAGGATCAGTTTCATCGAAGTCTTCTTTCAACGTTTGATTTATTGAGTGAGTGAAATGAGCACAGGAGGCGACAATCGGGGTTCTGTCAACTCAAGCCCATGACAGTCATGGGCTTGAGTTTCATTCAGGATGTTATTGAACGGTCAGCAGGAGCGATTACCACTCGCCGATGACTTCATTACCGCGTCGGGTACCCAGGTTCTGGAACAGGGTACGGTCAATGTTTGAACTGACAAATCGTGTCGAAGCATCAGCCAGTGCCACATGAACGCCTCCAGTGTGATAGCTTCTGGCGAAGTTGAGGGGAGTGTTGTAGTTGCTCTGACTTGAGCAGGGAGAGTTTGGGAATATCTCACTCTTGCAGGAATAGACTTCATCGGGAAGCGATGTATTGGGCGGCTCAAGTGTCGTAAAACCGAATCCGCCTCCTTTACCACCACCCCAGTAACCTCCCGCTGCACCCCATCCACCACCGCTGTTTCCGCGAATCAATGTTTCACTGATGAAGAGGGTGTTGGTTGTGCCATCAACGATATCACGCATTTTGTGCCGGGAGAGTGAATAAAATATTCCTCCGGAATCGGTGCCATAGGTGATTGGCTTATCACCAGCACAAACGACATAGCTTCCTTGAAATCCACGTCCGCCAGAACGCGTGCCGCCACCACCACCAAAGGCGGGATGAGATGCTTCCGAAGGGCACATTAAAACAGCAATCGGCTGGTCTTTAATTTCGACAGGGGTATCCATCACCCACTGTCCCTGCCAGCTCATGTATTTATTGTACATGGGAGCCTGTTCGATAAAGGGCAGAATCTGCTGCATCCAGGTATCACGCAAATGAAAGGTGCCCGATTCCATTACGCCGTAGGGAAACACGCTGTGTGTGCCATGGTAATTGTGTAAAGCTAATGCCACCTGCTTGAAATTATTCTTGCAGGATGATCGCCGTGCTGCCTCGCGGGCTTGCTGCACCGCCGGTAGCAGAAGCGCAATCAGGATCGCGATGATAGCAATCACGACTAGTAATTCGATTAGCGTAAAGCCGTGGTTTCGTGGTAGTGATTTTTTTTTCATAGTAGAGGCCCTTGAAAAGAAAAATGAAAACGTAAATTTTAGAAACAAAAATGAAACGCAACTGACAAATGGAATTAACTTAGGGACCAAGGTCATTAACAAAAATGCATGCCCTCTGCCTGAGAAAGGCATAAAGAAAGTTGGCCTAAGCGTGCTTAATAGGACTTGCGGGTAAAGAAGTTCAGAAAGAACTCACGCTGTATTATTCAGTATACACGTTAGTAATGTTAATTAATCCAGTGTAAAGCGGTATGAACTAGAAAAAAACTCAGAGACTATAAATGGAGCCCGTTTGTTTTGTCTGAGATCAGGCAGATGTGTAGCTGGTTTTAGTCGGTGGAATCAAGATAGAGTTAGAGGAGGAATTGGTACTCAATTTTGAAATAAGAGAGCAAATTCTGGTGTTTGAACAGTGAAGGGAACTGTTTGGGGAGATATAAGTCCAGTCGGCTCAGCTTGAAAGCGAATCAGGGACGCAAAATCCTGTCTAGGATCTTTTTCAGGATGGAGATCGATCTGCACGAAAGGCAACGTGATTCGTTCCTTTTTTCAGAATGATGTGAATCTAATTTATACAGGTTCGTATTCTGGGGTGTGCTGGGGTGTGCTGGGGTGTGCTGGGGTGTGCTGGGGTTGGGTAGAGGGCTTTGTTCAGAGCCTTAAAATTGCTTCCTGGATTGTGAGTGTGCTGAAGTCATCTGTATGCCGGCGATATCAATGAGTCGCATCTGAGGATTAAAACAGGATGTATGTGTCTTCAATTGTGAGGTCGGGAAATCGGCATCAGAGTGTCAAGTCGTTGATCGAAGAGAAGTAGTATTCTGTGCAATTCGTGCTCTGTTACTATTTGCTCAGTTGTTCCCATGGAGGGATTGCTCGAGGTTCTGTAGCGAATTTCTACCAGTTGTTTTTGGGGCCGTCCCCATTATTGAGAATTTCTAAACGCGCGACTCCCGACTCCAAGAAACTTGCCGCTAGTGCGCTGGGAATGGATTGCTTAGTTTTCTTCATACTTCTATTCTTGCAAATGATGATGGGGTTTCTTCTCTGAAACTCAGGTGAAAAGTCCGCTTTGACCGTCGATTGCCACATCAATCTCTGAGGCAAGTCCTGCTTTTTGGGAGTGATCTTGCTCGAAAGGTCTTATCAGGTATATCAAAATGGATCGTTTTCAGTTTCCGAAATGGACAAATGCAATTGTACCAGTGCTGGGTGCGCTGGGTGGAATTGGCGTGTTGTATGTGCTTGGAATGGTCGCTTATGGGGCCAGTCCTGAGACAACAGACGTTGGTTATCAGCCAGAACAGCCTTTGCCGTTTAGCCATGCACTGCATGCGGGCAAGCTCAAGCTGGACTGTCGCTATTGCCATAACACTGTTGAAGTCGCCGGTCACGCCGCGATTCCTCCAACTTCGACCTGCTTGAATTGTCATAGTGGCGCTGATGCGAACGGCGTTGTGAATACGGTTGCCGTTCATTCGACCAGTGCCAAGCTGGCTCCCATTCGTGAGAGTCAGGCAACAGGGAAGTCGATGCAGTGGCGGCGTGTGCATGACTTGCCTGATTATGTTTATTTTAATCATAGTGCTCATGTCCGACGTGGCGTGAGTTGTGTTTCCTGTCATGGTCGGGTTGATAAGATGGAGAAAGTGACTCAGGTAAAGCCGTTGAGCATGAGCTGGTGTCTGGAGTGCCATCGAAATCCTGAGCCGAGTCTTCGTCCGCCCGAGTTTGTGACAAAACTTGACTGGGAAGCCGAGGGAGATCCGCACGAAGTGGGTAAAAAAGTTCGTGAGGAACTGAATTTGAATCCTTCTACTAATTGTTCTACGTGTCACCGCTAAGGGGTTCGGTTGTGGATAAAAAGTATTGGCGAAGTCTGGGTGAGTTGCATTCCACGCCGGAGTTTGAAGAGATCTTGCATCGAGAGTTTCCCGTGGCTGCGTCCGAATATCCCGAAGGGGTTTCGCGTCGTCGCTGGATGCAGCTAATGGGAGCATCTGTTGCTCTGGCTGGTGTTTCAGGCTGCCGATGGGAAGATGAGAAAATTTCTCCGAGCGTGTCACGTCCAGAAGGCCTGATTCCTGGCAAGCCGCAAAAGTATGCGACCTTGATGGAGCTGGGCGGGTTGGCAGAGAGCCTGTTGGTAACCTGCTTTGATGGTCGGCCGATTAAGGTGGAAGGTAATCCTGATTCACCACAAAGCAAGGGGTCTTCGACTGTTTTTGCCCAATCGGAAACACTGTCGTTGTACGATCCCGACCGAGCGGTCGGTGTTATCGAGCGTAAGGGGGGGGCGCGTTATATTCGTGACTGGCAGGCGTTTATTGAATATTCAGATACTGTGCTGGGTCAGGCACAAAAGGACGGCGGCGCCAAGTTGCGGGTGCTGGCTGATGTGAGTTCTTCGGCGGCTAGAAAGAATCTTCAAGAGAAGTTTTCTGCGTTATATCCGAAGTCTCGCTGGTATGATTACACAGCCAACTCCCGTGATAATGTTTACGAAGGTGCCAGAATTGCCTTTGGTGAAGTGGTTCGTCCCCACTTTGATTTAACCAAGGCGAATGTGGTTGTCTGTCTGGATGAGGATTTGCTGTCCGAGCATCCTGCGTCTTTGCTGCACACACGCGACTGGGCTTCTCGGCGCGACCCTGCTGCAGGCCCCATGAATCGCCTGTATGCAGTGGAAAGCCGGTTTACGACGACCGGGGCAGCCGCCGATCATCGTTTGCCAACCCGTTCTGTTGATCTTGGCTATTTTCTGACGAAGTTGGAAGAGCAGGTTCAACAGCGTTTGTCAGAAAAGCATGCTAAAGCGGAAGGCGACGAATATTCCGCAAAGGTGTTAGCTGCGATGTCTGAAGATCTGGTTGCCAATCAGGGCTCAGGTCTGATTGCCATCGGTGCCAGTCAGCCGGCTGAGCTTCATGCCCGTGTCCATAAATTGAATGAGCAGTTGGGTAATGTTGGCGAAGCTGTTCGGTATACTAAAGAGCCGCTGGCACGTGAAATGTCTGCTGTTGAGGCATTGAGAACCTTGACAGAAGAAATGCAGTCTGGTGCAGTGGAAGCACTGGTCATTCTTGGTGGAAACCCCGCCTACAATGCTCCCGGTGATATCGACTTTGTTTCGGCACTGGGCAAAGTGCCGAACTCAATACACCTTGGTGAGTATGAGGATGAGACTTCGCTGTTGTGTCAATGGCATTTGCCTAAAACACATCCGTTTGAGCAGTGGGGCGACTCTCGTGCTTATGATGGGACATTGTGTGTCGCACAGCCTTTGATTGAGCCGTTGCACGACGGAAAGTCAGAAGTCGAGTTGCTGGCAATTCTCTGTGGTGATAAACACCCGGTCGCCTTGGATCTGATTAAAGAAGCCGTCAAAGGCTCACTCGATTCCATGGCGGTGAATGCTTCATGGCGTCGGCTCGTTCATGATGGCCTTTTGAAGGGAAGTTCGCTGGAAGCTGTCTCGCCGAAAGTCAAAGAATTACCTGCTCCAAAAATTGTTGAAACAGCCAGTGAAGAGACTGAACTGGTGTTTTATCTCAGTCCGCAACTGTATGACGGCCGATTTGCGAATAGCGGCTGGTTACAGGAAACTCCCGATAATCTGACGAAAATAACCTGGGATAACGCTGCCTTAATCGCACCCAAAACAGCCAAGGATCTCGGAGTGGGGTTTGGGTCGGTTGTGAAGCTGATTTTAGATGGCAAGTCGATTGAGCTGCCCGTTTATGTTCTGCCTGGTCAGGCACCGAATTCGATTGCGGTTGCTTTGGGTTATGGTCGCACTGCAGCCGGACTGGTGGGAGGGGATGTTGCCCGGGATGTAAAGCCGGTTGGTGAAAACATGGCAGCACTGCAGTCCAAGGCAGCCATGAATTTTGCAGCTGGCTTGAAAGTCGAAAAGACCGGTAAAGAATATGAGTTAGCCATTACTCAGGATCATCATGCCATTGATGCCGTCGGTGCAAATGAAATTGAGGGACGCGTCGGTCAGCTGGTGAGAGAAGGTGATCTCAGTGAATATGAGAATAACCCTGGTTTCGCGAAAGAGCGTACTCATCACCCACCTCTGGTGTCCTTGTGGGATAAAAATGAAGAGGGAAAGCCGAATTATCAAGAGCTGTCCTATGAGGGTCAGGCTTGGGGAATGTCGATCGATTTGACCAAGTGCATTGGCTGTAATGCCTGTATGGTTTCCTGTCAGGCAGAAAATAACGTGCCTGTCGTTGGTCGCGAGCAGGTGATTAATAGTCGTGAAATGCACTGGTTACGCGTCGATCGTTATTTTACAGGCGACGATGAAAACAATCCGGGCGTTGCCGTGCAGCCGATGTTATGTCAGCAATGTGAGTTAGCTCCCTGCGAGCAGGTCTGCCCCGTTGCTGCTACCGTGCATACCGATGAAGGTTTGAACGACATGGTGTATAACCGCTGTGTCGGAACCCGGTACTGTGCCAACAACTGTCCTTATAAAGTACGACGCTTTAACTACTTCAACTTCAATAAGGTTTATGAAGAGCCCCGCGGAAAACTGCAGGCTCTGGTGCTGAATCCGGAAGTAACCGTGCGTCATCGCGGTGTGATGGAAAAATGTACTTACTGCGTGCAGCGGATCAAAGCAGTTCAGATTGAAGCCAAAAACGATCAGCGGCCGATTGAAGATGGCGAAATCGTGACAGCCTGTCAGCAGGCCTGTTCCGCGAAAGCCATTGAGTTTGGTGACCTGACAAAAGAAAACAGCAAAGTGGCACAGGCCCATGCAAATCCGCGTTCGTATACTGCTCTGTCGGAGTTGAATATCAAACCCCGAACAGCCTACCTGGCCCGAATTACAAATCCACATCCTTCTCTGGCGAAACCTGCCAGCGAAGGGCATGGTCACGGGCACGGCGACGAACACGCAGAAGCGGGTACCAAGAAAAAGACAGAGGCACATTAGTAGAGACAAATTGTGACAGAAGAAGTTTCTGTCACGCGACGATAAGAGTGATTAACCAATCCTTTTGAATTTATTGAGCAAAGATATCAAAAGCTATGGCTTCAGTAACAGCAGAGCCAATTGACACAACAATCGAAGTTCCCGGTAAGCGAACTCCGCTCGTGACTGGTGCTCACGACTATGGGACTGTTACCGACGCCGTCTGTCGACTGGCTGAGTGTAAGGCTCCCAAAGCCTGGTATCTGGCATTAGGCGTTTCCGCGTGTTTGATGGGAATGTTGTTTGGTCTGATTGGGTATTTGATTATTACCGGTGTTGGTGTCTGGGGTAACCGTAGTCCTGTCTTCTGGGGCTGGCCTATTGTGAACTTCGTGTTCTGGGTCGGTATTGGTCACGCTGGTACGTTGATTTCCGCAATTTTGTTCCTGTTCCGTCAAGACTGGCGAACCGGGATTAACCGTGCTGCGGAAGCAATGACGATTTTTGCTGTGGTTTGTGCGGGGGTCTTCCCCGGGATTCACATTGGACGTGTCTGGTTGGCCTATTGGCTCTTCCCCATTCCGAACCAGATGGCGATGTGGCCAAACTTCCGTAGTCCGCTACTGTGGGACGTGTTTGCTGTTTCGACTTATGCAACTGTTTCACTGTTGTTCTGGTACATGGGCATGATTCCTGACCTCGCGACCCTACGCGATCGGGCGACTGGAAAAATTCAGCAGTTTGCTTATGGCCTGTTTTCGCTGGGGTGGAACGGATCATCTCGACACTGGCATCGTTATGAACGAGCCTATCTGCTGTTGGCAGCTCTGGCCGCACCGCTCGTGCTGAGTGTGCATACCATTGTTAGTTTTGACTTTGCTGTTTCCCAGTTACCAGGTTGGCATACCACGATCTTCCCGCCTTACTTCGTTGCCGGGGCGGTCTTCAGTGGTTTTGCGATGGTGTTGACTTTAATGATTCCCGCGAGAAAGATTTGCGGTATTGAGGATCTGTTGACTGACCGTCACCTGGAAAATATGACGAAAGTGATTATTGCCACCGGGACAATGGTTGGTTATGCCTACGCGATGGAGTTTTTCATTGCCTGGTATGGCGGTAACCGTTACGAAACCTTTGCTTTTATTAACCGTGCCTTTGGTCCCTATGCCTGGGCTTACTGGATCATGGTCTCTTGTAACGTGATCAGCCCACAGTTGTTCTGGATCAAAAAGATCCGTACGACTCCCTGGATGATTTTTGTTGTATGTGTTTTCGTGAATATCGGCATGTGGTTTGAGCGTTTTGTAATTACGGTGACCTCCTTGAGCCGTGATTTTTTGCCTTCCAGTTGGGGATATTTCAAACCAACCATCGTTGATGTTTTAATGTTAATCGGTAGTTTCGGTCTGTTTATGACGTTGTTCCTGCTCTTCTGTAAATTCCTGCCGATGGTGGCGATGGCAGAAGTCAAAAGCGTCATGGCTTCTCCTCATGATCATGGTGATGATCAGCCTGATATTCCTGATTCTCATGGCCAGTATCAGTCTGAAAATTCTGATACTGAATAAGAGGCAGTTGCTGGCGGAACTGTGTTCAGGTACGACTTAACTCAATTAGTTTGAATAAAAAAGATTATGGCGACGACAATCGAACATCCAGAAAAAACAATAGCAGAGCCCCAGTTACTCGGGTTCCTTGCCGAGTTCGATAATCCTCATGCATTGATTGATGCATCGAAGAAAGTCCGCGATGCCGGCTACCAAAAATGGGATACTCACACGCCTTTCCCGTTACACGGGATTGATAATGCAATGGGGATCAAGTGGACGATTCTGCCTTGGATCGTTGCTTGCTGCGGACTGATGGGGGGCACAATTGCCATCGGTATGCAATGGTATATGAACGCATACGATTACCCATTTCTGATTAGTGGCAAGCCGCTGTTTAGTATTCCCGCCTGTATTCCGATTGTATTCGAACTATCTGTATTATTAGCCGCTTTTGGTGCCTTTTTCGGGATGCTGGGACTGAATCAGTTGCCGAAATTATACAACCCTTTGTTTAAATCTGAGGCGTTTCGGCGTGCCACGAACGACCGCTTCTTCATCAGTATGGACGCGAAAGACGCAAAGTTCTCCGAAATCGATACTGGTGAATTTTTGAAGTCGTTAAATCCGACGAATGTAGAAGAATTCTGGTCAGATGTTGAATCTCCCAAGCTGCCGCGAAATCTGAAATTAGCTCTGAGTATTGTGGGAGTGTTGATGATCATGCCTCCTGCTCTGGTAGCGTATAAGCGTTCGACAACGACGAATACACCCCGAGTTCACATCGTTCCTGATATGGATTTCCAGCCAAGCTTGAAAGCGCAGAATACAACAGATGTGTTCTCCGATGGTCGTGAAATTCGACCGAATATTAAAGGTACAATTCCTCGTGGTCAGTTTAAAGACGACAACATCCCTTTCTACTATGGGTTGAAATATCTCCCTGAAGATCAGGACGTTGTCACGATCGCGGTACAGGATGAAAAGAAAGCGGACGCTAAACCAGCAGAAGATAAGAAAGCAGCCGCTGAAAAAGCACCAGCCACCAAGCCGGCTGCCGCGGACCCGGCTGCCGCCGCCGCCGCTGCCGCGAAAAAACTTGATGAGCTTCCCTGGGTTACTGAATTTCCCATGCCTGTGACAGCAAAAATGATGGCCCGCGGAAAAGAGCGTTACCGGATTTATTGTTCCGCCTGCCATGGTCTTGGTGGTGAAGGTGATGGGCTGGTCACCTTAAGAGCTATGGACCTGCAGCAAGGAACCTGGGTCAAACCAGCTTCTTATCACACTGATAACGTGCGTAAGCTTCCCGTTGGCCGTCTGTATCACACAATCACGAATGGGGTTCGCAAGATGCCCGCATATGGACCACAAATTCCACCAGAAGATCGCTGGTCTATTGTGTTGTATCTGAAAGCACTCCAGAAGAGTCACCAGATTGATGCGAATACGATTTCCGAAGAAGAAAAACGAAAACTTCGGGACACTAAATAATAGAGTTCTATCCAGAGGCAACTTGTTAAATTTAATCTCGTTGTAAAACAAGAAACGTTATGCAAACTTCACCCGACACAAATAAAAAGATTACCGTTCAAACACTGGCTGAACTGGGGCCGCTCCCAATGAAAGTGGCGCTGGGCTGTGCCGTCCTGCTGCCGGTGGCCTTTGTGTTAGGGTGGTTCAGCGAAAACGGGATGGAAAAGTTTGCCTTCTCTTATCTGCAGAGTACGTTCTTCTTTTTGAGCATCTCACTGGGCGCACTGTTCTTTGTGATGATTCAACAACTGACGCGTGCCGGCTGGAGTGTTGTTTTACGACGGTTATCTGAGTTTATTTCGATGGGTGTCATCCCCTTGGCCGTACTGGTACTGCCAATCGTGCTCGTGACACTGGCTGGCAATGATATTTTGTTTAAATGGGCCAACCCTGAGAATGTGGCAGACGATCATTTGCTGCAGGCAAAAGCGCCTTACCTGAACAGCGGCTTTTTTGCAATCCGTTATTTGATCTACTTTGGGTCCTGGATCTTCCTGGCCCGGTTCTTCCTGAATAAATCGGTCGCTCAAGACGCAAACGGCGATCCCGAATTGACACTGTTAATGGAACGACGTAGTGGTCCGGCACTGTTACTCTTTGCCTTCACTTTAACGTTTGCTGCTTTTGACTTTATCATGTCGCTGGACGCACACTGGTTTAGTACGATTTTCGGTGTCTACTATTTTGCCGCAGGTCTGGTGGGCTTCTTCAGTTTTCTGGCGATCAGTCTGGTTTATCTGCGAAGCAAAGGTCTGCTGCAGGAACCGGTGACCGTAGAACATTTACACGATGTAGGTAAGCTGTTGTTTGCGTTCAATTGTTTCTGGGCTTACATCGCTATTTCGCAGTATCTGTTAATCTGGTATTCCAATATTCCAGAAGAAACAGTCTTCTTCCTACATCGTCAGAAGCATGGCTGGGGAATCATTTCCCTGATTCTGGTGATTGGTCACTTTGCGATTCCATTTGTATTCTTTATGTCACGCTGGATGAAGCGGAACCCCAAGACGTTGTTTTTCTGGGCCGTTTATTTACTGGTGATGAACTGGATCGATATTTTCTGGCTGGTAATGCCAAACGCCGAATCTGGAGGCGAGTCTCTAAGTGTCTCATTTGGAATGATCCTGGTGAATGTCTGTTGCACGATCGGGGTTGGCGGGATTTATGTCGCTGGTTTACTGAAATTTGCCGGTCAGACATCAGTTATGCCGGTCAGAGATCCACGACTGGAAGAATCACTCGAGTTTCACAATATTTAATCACAGTCTGATCGATTTTGATCAGCGCCTTTTAAGATAAGAGAATAAACTATGTCCGGTCATAAAGCAGCCTATGATGATCTCGATACTACGATGATCGCTTATGTTGGTTTCGTCGGAACTGTCGTTACCTTTTTTCTGGTGTTCGCGATTGCCGCTCTGGATATGTCGTTTGAAAAGTCAGAAAATGTAGAGAAGGTAATTCTAGTGCCGGAGAAAAATGCAGAAAGCATTCTCGCCAATCAGGCGGCTGCGTTAACCGAATATCGTTGGGTTGATCAAGATAAAAATATCGTAGCTGTGCCCATTGATCGGGCAATGGAAATTGTTGTTCAGGAGGAACAGGAAAAACAGAAACAAGCCAAAACCAAAAGCCCATGAAACCATTTCAGTTCTTTATTCTGACGCTTCTGATATGGTCATCCAGCATGATGACCGTGCAGGCTGAGCGTATGGAAAAAGCACCGAAAAGTATTGAATCTCTGGATGTGGTTGAGCATCTGGAAAGTCAGTTGCCTCTGGGATTGGAGTTTCAGGATAGTTCTGGAAAACAGGTTAAGCTGGAAGATTACTTTAAAAAAGATCGTCCCGTGATCCTGTCTCTGAATTATTCGAATTGTCCAATGTTGTGTTCATTACAACTGACGGCGTTGGTGAGAGGTTTAAAAGAATTAGAGTGGTCTGCGGGCAAGCAGTATGAATTTCTGTCGGTGAGTATTGATCCGAAAGAGACCTATCAGCGAGCTAATTTAACAAAGCAGAAATACTTCAAAGAATATAACCGTGCAGGAACAGCCGATGGCTGGCATTTTCTGTGCGGCAAACAGGCGGCGATTACCAAATTAGCAGAGTCAATGGGGGTTCAGTACAAGTATATCGAGGAACGCCAGGAATATGCTCATCCAGCGGTTCTGCTGGTGTGTACTCCCGATGGAAAGATTTCCCGCTATTTGTATGGGGTGAATTTTCCCGAACAGACATTGAAGCTGGCATTGGTGGAAGCGTCTGAAGGAAAAATTGGAACAACCATTGATCGGTTTTTACTGTTCTGTTTTCACTATGATGCAGACAGTGGTCGGTATGCACCGACCGCACGGAATATTATGAAAATTGGTGGGTTTGCCACCGTCTTTATCTTAACGGTTGTTTTGATTCCCTATTGGCGGGGACGCAAAGGCCGGCAGGATTTAGAAGCGGCGGCAAATCAGACGATGGAAACAACAGAGGGGTCCTGACTCAGGAGTCTTCTAAAAAGCGGATTTGTGTTTTAATCAGATTTGGTTAATACCTTAAATATTTTAACACTCAACAGTTGATTGTGTGAATGCAGATGAAACTATTCATCCCTAATCTATTAGCGAATGACGAAGCCGGGTTTTGGTTCCCGTCTCAAGGTTCCACGGTGGCAGAGAGCGTTGACTCTGTCTACTTCTTTATCCTGTATGTCTGCACGTTCTTTTTCGTGTTGATTGTCGGTTTGATGGTCCTGTTTATGATCAAATACCGTCATCGCCCAGGTGTAGAAGCAGAAAAAACGGTCACGCATAACCTGACATTGGAATTGTCCTGGTCAGTCATTCCGACACTGCTGACGATCGTCATGTTCTGGATCGGATTTACTTCATATCTTGATATGCGAACGCCCCCCGCTTCTTCCTATGAAATTAGTGTCGTCGCCAAGAAGTGGTCCTGGGCATTCAAATATCCCAACGGCTGGATTGAAAGCGAACTGCATATTCCCAAAGGGGAAGATGTAACCTTGACAATGGCTTCGGATGATGTGATTCACAGCCTGTGGATTCCTGCCTTCCGTACCAAGATGGATGTCGTGCCCGGCCGTTATACACAGGAATGGTTCAACGCTACCAAAGCGGGAACTTATCCGCTGATGTGTGCCGAATACTGCGGGCAGAAACACTCGGAAATGGTGACCAAAGTGGTCGTCCATGAGACCCGTGGCGACTTTGATAAGTGGCTGCAGGTGGCGTCCGATATTCATAAAAACAAGACCCCCGTGGAAGCGGGTGAATATTTTTACAAAAGCCGTGGCTGCATTCAGTGCCATTCACTGGATGGGGTACCTAAGAATGGACCATCGTTCAAAGAACTGTTTGGCAAAGAGCGAAAATTCACAGATGGGACATCCACGATTGCAGATGCAAACTATATTCGTCAGTCGATCCTGGAGCCGCAATCCAAAATTGTGGATGGCTTCCGACCGATCATGCCGACCTTCAAAGGGCAGTTAACGGATCAGGATATCACTGCAATCATTGCATTCATCAAGAGTCAAAAGTAGCTGACGTGATTCTGTCACGAGATAAATAAGTGAGAACCCGTTTCTCGATTGTGTTTCCGGATTTTAAATCCGACCCTATTTGAATTTATTCAGGAGGCTGGAAGATGGCAACAATAGTTGACTCCTCCAATCCAACATCAGATTTCCCGATTCAATACCGCGAATTGAATTATTTGAATTGCTCGAAGGGCTGGAAAAGCTGGTTTTTCACCCTCGACCATAAACGCATCGGTATCATGTACCTGATCGGTGTGACGTGCGCCTTTTTCCTGGGTGGGATTTTTGCGGTCCTGCTGAGAACGGAATTGTTGTCACCATCAAAAGTCTTAATGGGGCCTGATGCGTACAATCAGATGTTTACCCTGCATGGTGCCATCATGACCTTCCTGGTGATCATTCCCGGGGTTCCGGCGGCGATTGGAAATATTATTCTGCCGGTGATGCTGGGAGCCAAGGATGTCGCCTTTCCGCGCATGAACCTGGGGAGTTTTTACCTCTGGATGTTCGGTGCCGCATTCTTCCTGGCGGCGATGGTATTGGGGGGGCTGGATACAGGCTGGACCTTCTATACTCCTTACAGTATCACCACCAGCACGGCTGTAATTACCGCGCTGCTGGGGGTCTTTATTCTGGGCTTCAGCTCGATTTTTACCGGGTTGAATTTCATTGTGACGATTCACACCATGCGACCTCCGGGAATGACCTGGTTCAAAATGCCGCTGTTTTTATGGGCACTTTACGCGACTGCCCTGATTCAAGTTCTGGCGACACCTGTGCTGGGGATTACCGGCCTGCTCCTGGTTGTGGAACGTGCGTTTCACATCGGAATTTTTGATCCGGCATTAGGCGGCGATCCGGTGCTGTTCCAGCACTTCTTCTGGTTCTATTCTCACCCGGCCGTATATGTGATGATTCTGCCGGCAATGGGTGTGATCAGCGAAGTGATTGCCGTTCATAGTCGCAAACACATTTTCGGATACCGGTTCATTGCCTACAGTAGTATCGCAATTGCCATCTTTGGCTTTTTGGTCTGGGGGCATCACATGTTTGTTTCCGGCCAGTCCAAAATGGTCGCTGTGATCTTTAGTGGTATCACTTTCAGTGTGTCTATTCCGTCGGCCATTAAAGTGTTTAACTGGCTTACTACTATGTATAAAGGCTCGATTCGTTTCACAACAGCCATGTGTTATGGTCTGGCCTTCATCTTCATTTTCTCAATTGGTGGTTTGACCGGGCTGTTTCTGGCGACACTGGCGACCGACATCCATTTGCACGATACCTATTTTGTCGTGGCTCACTTCCACTATGTGATGATGGGGTCATCGCTCGTTGGGCTGTTTGCAGCCATCCATCACTGGTGGCCTAAAATTAGCGGCAAGATGTTTAATGAGTTCTGGGGACGGATTGCCTGTCTGGGTGTCTTCCTGGGATTCAACCTGACATTCTTCCCACAGTTCATTTTAGGGACCCGCGGTATGCCTCGTCGGTATTACACCTATTTGCCGGAATTTCAGAACCTGCACATTATGTCGACGATGGGGGCTTATCTGTTAGGACTCAGCTCGGCCCTGATGGCTGCCACACTGATCTATTCGGTCTACCGCGGCAAGAAGGCGCCTGCCAATCCCTGGGGCGGTGCTTCGCTGGAATGGCAATGTTCTTCACCACCACCACACAATAACTTCGATCATCCTCCTCTGGCCGGCGATCCCTACGTCATGGAATCGGTCGTTTATAATGAGGAAATCGGAGGCTTCGTTCCCGTTGAATGTCAGGGGGATAACAAAGAATCTGTGACCGCATCAGGAGATAAAGAAGTTTAATGAATACCGCGGCCACCACGACAACAGACGAACATGCCGACAGCCACGATCATGAGCACCATGATCCCAGGTTGGCGCATCACTTTGATTCGCATCAGCAACAGTTTGACACCGGGAAACTGGGCATCTGGCTGTTCCTGGTAACAGAAGTACTGTTCTTCAGCGGGTTATTCGGATTTTATGCCGTCTATCGCTCATTGCATCCTGAAGTCTTTTTGTATGCCAGCCAGTTCCTGGATACGACCTTAGGCGCAGCCAATACGGTAGTCCTGCTTTTTAGTAGTTTAACGATGGCATGGGGAGTGCGTTGTGCGCAATTAGGTCAAACAAAAGGTCTCTTGGTTTGTCTGGTTACGACACTGGCCTGTGCCGCGATCTTCCTGGGTGTGAAATCGTTTGAATATACAGAAAAAGCTCATCACGGTTTATTGTGGGCCGGCATGTATCACAGCCCGGAACATCATGAGGCGGCAGCACCAGCAGCAGGCGCAGCCTCAGATCATGCTCACGATGATGAGTCGGCAGCCGCACACGATGATCACAGTGATGAATCCTTATTCGAAAAAACCAAACACACTCTCTCTTATATGACAACCGTGTTATGGGCCGTAATTGTGCTCTCCGGTGTCGCTTTGGGAGTACTCATCAAGAATCCAAATAAAAAAACACTGGCCACCATTGCCGGCTGTTTTCTAATCTCTGCACTTGGCATGCAAGTCGGTGCATATGCGAGTATCGGCTATCACCATCTGGGGCATGCAGAAAAGCCAACCGATGAAGAAATTCAGATGGTAGAAACCGTTCCTGCAGAATATGCCAAGCAGAAAGAAAAAGTTCCAGAGCCGGAACTGGCCGGGACATTCTTCAGTGTTTATTTCTGTATGACAGGCTTACACGCGATTCATATCATTGGCGGGATGATTGCCATAAGTTGGTTGATCGTGCGAACTGTGCATGGTGCATTTACCACATACTATTTCGGAGCTGTCGACTTTGTCGGCCTGTATTGGCACTTGGTCGACTTAATCTGGATCTATCTGTTCCCGTTACTGTATTTGATTAACTAGTGGAGTGTTATTTTTTGAATTTTGGGTTTAATGGATATCACGAGAGTGCGACAACGGAGCACGTAAACAACACTCACCACCCTCAATTTCTAGCTTGACAAAGCACTAGTCAGTATAAATTCAATTTTAATCAATTTGCGAAGTCTTTGAGCTTCCAGCAGTTTTACAATAAAGAGACGAAAGAATTCATCATGTCAGATCATGCTGAAAGTGGTGTTCACACAGAAAGCCCGCAAAGCTGCCACGTACATATTGTGCCAGTGAAAGTTCTGATCGGCGTGTTTCTCGCCTTGGTTGCTTTGACTGTACTCACTGTGGAAGCCGCAAAGTATGATGTGGGAGCCATGGATGTGATTGTTTCGATGGCGATTGCCACACTCAAAGCATCACTGGTTGTCTTCATTTTCATGCACCTCTGGTATGATAAACCACTTAACCGGATTATGTTCTTTTTCTCTATTGTCTTTGCCGCTTTTTTTCTGTGCATGATTCTTTTGGATTCGCATGCGTACGACAATTATGTGCAGGGATTCCAACAGGATAAAGCGCCAGCAGCGGCACCCGCTCCTGCACCAGCAGCCGCCCCTGCTAAGAAATAATGTTGAATCTGGTGGTGGGGTCCGCGAAAATAGAACAGTCGGCTTAATTGCCTGATTCGATATTTCTCAGTAAGTGTTTTTGCGCTTAATTCGTTGGCAGGTTATGATGTCTACCTTCTGGAGCCGCACAATTCGAGATCGACTCGTGATGTTATTTACATCTCGGGATCGGTTAAGCCAGAGAGACTTCGGTCTGGCAATTTTTCTATTTACACTGTCAGTCCTGTTTGCAGGTGGTTTGATTGCCTATGTGATTGTGCGATCAAACCTGGCGAAAACGTATGAGCCAACGGCGCTCGTCATTCCTTCAGCACTCTGGCTCAGTACGGTATTGCTGGCGTTGGGAAGTTTTTCCATTCATCGGGCTTTGTCTTTTGTCCGTCAGGAAAAACAGCAGCAGTTCCGGAATTGTCTGAATCTTACATTTCTGCTGGGTGGTGCGTTTTTTGTCATTCAGACGATCGGGCTGATTCATGTGCTACGCCAGCATTCCGAAGTGCTGCTCGTTCTGGATCAAGCCAAAAATGTGTATCATTATCCCAGCAGTTATGGCGTGCTGTTTTCATTTGTGCTGCTGCATGCCCTGCATTTTGTCGTCGCTTTCGGCATTCTGGGATTCGTGATCTACAAAGCATATCTGTATCAGTACGATCATGAATATCACTGGGGCGTGCATGCCTGTTCGATCGTCTGGCATTTTCTAGGCATCGTTTGGGTCTGCATGTTATTGCTTTTCTGTTTTGTGGGATAAGTTGTTTCCCAAAACAATGTTACGCCCTGGAACACCCTCTGGATGCTGATCTGCTTTTGCCAATTCTCATCTCTCAGTCAATTCTCTATTTCCTCAGGCTACCGGGATTTATTAAAATAGCGACTTGAGCGTTTTGCTTTCTGAAAATCATTTCAGGAAAAGTCCTGTTTCTTCTTTTGTCTATTGTGATGCACCACTCTCCCCGTCAACTTGAATCCCAGGCAGAAGAGGTGGAACATCGCTCCAGCCTGTTCCGCATGGTGCTGGAATCAGTGGTTTCATTGGCCATCGCCGTGATTCTTTTCAGGACCTTCCAGGCAGAAGGTTATATGATTTCAACGGGCTCTATGGCGCCTTCTCTCTTGGGATATCACAAACAGGTGAAGTGCCCCCGTTGCGATTATTCTTTCACGTATGGCGTGGCCTATGACGATTCTGTATCGGCGAACCGATTTCAGGCTCAGCAACATTCCGATGGGGAAGCCCTGCATCAGTCGGGGCCATACGCAACCTGTCCCAATTGTAATACTCACTCTATTGATTTAACGAACGTTCCGCGGAACGAGGGAGATCAGCTACTGGTCTTCAAACATGCTTATTATTTGAAGGGACCCCAGCGATGGGACGTTGCCGTATTTCAGAATCCGATTAAGCCGACTCAGGCGTATGTGAAACGCGTTGTCGGTTTGCCCGGAGAGGCCGTGCAGGTCAAGCAGGGCGACCTGTATATTGATGGAAAGATTCAACGCAAGGACTTGCCAACACAACGCGCAGTCAGGCTGCTCGTTCATGACCACCACTATCAACCGAAAAACGATGAATTCTTTCTCCCTCGGTTTGTTCCGGTTGAAGAAGCAGATGGGGAACAAGGCAGCCATCAGCACTGGGTCCCTCAGGATGAGGGGTTCGTGTTTGATGCCAGTGAAGTCGATCCATTGAGTTCAGCGGCTCCAGAAGAGTTGTCTTGGGTTAAGTACCAGCACTGGATGCGATCGGGGGGCCATTATCTCACAACGGTGCCACTGGAAGTGTGGCCAGAAGAAATTGAACCGCCGGAGCCGGTCCTGGGACCTGTTCAATTTGATTCGAAAAAAAAACAGTTAAGCTGTCGAGGGGCGATGGCATCCGAGGACTGTCATCGGTTTCTGGATCAAACAGAAAATGATGAATTTCGTTATGCAGTTGCGCTTTTGTATGAGAAGTCACATGTGGCTCCCGTGCTCGATCATTATGCCTATAATTCAGGACTGGAAAATCAAGAAGCGATTCCCATTCACGATTTCATGTTTGAATGCGATTTGAAAGCTGGTTCCGATGAGTCCCAGTTTGCAATCGAAATGTTCGATGGCCAGCACCGATTTCGGAACATGATCGATTTCAAGTCAAAGCAGGTGGCTCTGTTTGTGGATGATCAGCAGCAGCCTGTGCGAACAGGCCGTTTGAGTAACACTGCACAACAGGAATCGATGCAGCTTGAGATGTCGATTATGGATCGTCAGGTTTTGTTTGCCATCAATGGTCAATTAATTTATCAGCCGTTATTATTCAGTGAGACGTCTGAGCCACGAGAATCAATTCGGGTTCCCGTTCGGTTTGGTGCAACTGGGGGGCAGTTTGCAGTCACCCGGCTGAAGCTCTATCGTGACATTCATTATACGCGCGGGAAAGGTCTGCACGGGGTTGAAGAACCCTATCAGCTGGATCAGCAAAGCTATTTTGTACTCGGAGATAACAGCCCGGTTTCATTGGACAGTCGGAGTTGGGCGGATGGGAAAGTTGAACGTAAATATTTACTGGGAAAGCCTTTTCTCGTGCATTTACCATCGCGGCAGGGGGAAGTGAAAATCGGCAGTCATGTCGGTCACATACGCATTCCAGATTTCTCCCGGATTCGCTATATTCATTAATATCAAATTTGGCTATTTGCAGAAGATCTTTCTTAAATTGAGGAAAGAATTTCATAAATCAATCTCGGCAGCGAATCACCAGAACGGACTGACTCACATCAGGGCTGGTTTGGGGCTGGCTCCGTCTCATTGGCAGGTTGTTTGTAATGACAAAAAAAGCAGAGAAAACAAAAAGTAAAAAAGATCTGACCAGGCAGATGGAGCCTGACAAGGTAGATAAGGAGCAGATCCCGGGACGGCACAATGAATTACGTGATACGATTGAGTCGATCATCATTGCTCTGGTCTTTGCATTTGTTTTTCGCGCTTACTCAGCCGAAGCGTTTGTGATTCCAACAGGTTCCATGGCGCCGACTCTGTATGGTCGCCATAAAGAACTGCACTGCGCCGAGTGTGGAGTCAAATACGCGGTGGGTGCCAGTGATGAGCTGGTGGAGAAATCGGAATACTATATCCCGTCTAATAAAGTGACCGGCGCGTATTGCCCGAACTGTCGTTACTACACTGATCTGCGAGATGCGATGCCATTTACAGGGGATCGCATTATTGTCAATAAATTCCCCTTTGATTTCGGTGACCCCAATCGCTGGGACGTGATTGTATTCAAGTATCCAGAAGCGTCGCAGACAAACTACATCAAGCGGCTGGTTGGCTTACCCGGCGAAGAAATTCAAATTTCGCGAGGCGACGTCTATGCCAGAAAAAATGAGAAGGACCCCTTTGTCATTCTCCGCAAGGACAATCTGGAGAAACAACTGACGGTTCAGCAACTGGTCTATGACGATGATTATCCTCCTCGCGAAATTCTGCAGTATGACTGGCCGGAACGCTGGTCTCCGATGCGCCAGGTCGCTCCGAATGAGACAAAGTTTGAGAGCTTGAAAGAGTCGGCCTGGAAGCTGGATCGTGAATCGCGGGCTTATGAATATCAGGGAAGTGCAGCGACAGCACAGAATCTGGAATGGCTGCGGTACCAGCATTTAGTGCCTCGCCAATCGGAGTGGGCTCTGCTGCAGGAGAATCCGGAATTATTCAAGCAGACGATGAGCTCTTCCCCGCCGGAACCACGTTTGATCAGCGACTACACGGCTTACAATAATTACTCGGGAGGATCTCCAAACAGTTCATTTATGTATGACGCCGCATTCTGGGTTGGTGATTTGACGCTCAATTTTGATGTCGAGTTTCTCTCCGAGGGGGGCGAATTCTTTGTCGAACTGATGCGAGGAGATCGTCATTATCGGGTCCGTTTTGATCTGAAGACGGGGGTGGCAAAACTGTATTATGTGGAAGACTTCCCCAACCCGGAACCTGTAGAGACCGAACTGGCATCGATTCAGACCGAAGTCAAAGGCAAAGGTTCATATTCCCTGATGTTTGCGAACGTGGATCAGAGACTCTGGCTCTGGGTCGATGGGACGGCACTTGATCTGGGAAACATGACGCAATACCAGCCGCCTGTTTCTCCCGCTCCCCGAGACGGGGATCTGGCTCCCGCTGGAGTGGCAGGGCGTGGGACTGATTTTGTGATTTCTCATCTGTATCTGCAGCGTGATATCTATTATCGCGCGGATGAATATTATCAGAGCCAGGAGTATTCCGGGGATCGGCGGCATTTGTGGGAGTTACTGTCAGATCCAGCTGCCTGGAGTCGTCAGTACGAAGATCATCAACAGCAGGTTCGTTTTGCGAAAATGTCGGACGAGGAATTTTTTGTACTCGGAGATAACTCTGCCCGTAGTGCTGACAGCCGCTTGTGGGGCAATGATCGCGAGGCTGAGCGAAGACATGCAGTGCCTCGATCCGCACTGGTTGGAAAAGCGTTTATGATTTACTGGCCGCATGGAATTCCCTTTATGAATGATGGCCATGGTTACTCACCCAATGTGGGACCGTTAAAGAAATTTTTCTACCACCAGACCTCGCCAGGACACTATCCCAAAGATCCCTACGCCAAACTTTCCGTTCCCTTTTATCCTAACTTTTCCAGGATGAAGCGAATTCGATAGTGGTTTACAGCAGAGGGGCGCATAAATCGATCTTAAGCAGATTCATTGTTTTTGTTAGAATGCGTCAATGAGTCTTAAAGATTACGGATTCGTCAAGGAGGACGTATACGATGGCATTGTTGGAATGTGTGGGGCTGGTTAAAGATTATCCCGGAAAACGCGCCGTGGATGGCGTCGATTTCTTTGTGGAGCGCGGCGAAATCGTTGGCTTATTAGGGCCAAATGGTGCCGGTAAAACGACCACTTTCCGGATGGCTTGCGGCATGGTTGCCCCGACGAAAGGGCGTGTCTACCTTGAAGGGACCGATGTTACCAGTTGGCCGATGTATAAACGGGCGCGGCAGGGTATGGGTTATCTGCCCCAGGATGAAAGCGTGTTTGTCAAACTTTCTATCGAGCAGAACATCTACGCCATCCTCGAATTTCTTGACCTGACTCGCAAGCAGAGGCATGAGACGGTTGACCATCTGCTTGATCAATTCGGTTTAACATCGAAGCGGAAACAAATTGCTTCAACGCTTTCAGGGGGAGAACGCCGGCGATTGGAGATTGCCCGTTGTCTGGCCAGTTCTCCCGAATTAATCCTGCTGGATGAACCATTTACTGGAATTGACCCGGTTACGATTCATGATATTCAGGATATCATTGCCGACTTGCGTGACAGTGGGATTTCCATCCTGTTAACAGACCACCGTGAACGTGAGACATTAACGATTACGGATCGCAGTTATATCATCAGTGCCGGTCAAGTGCTCGTCAGCGGGGATGCAGAGACGGTACTCAGTGATGAATCTGCTCAGGCATTATACTTTGGTAAGCGGTTTGACAAAGGTTCGATTATCGAAGGACGCGAAGCCTTTGGGACGCGTGCTTTTGATCGGGATGCTGCTTAGGATTCCTCGCGATAGCGTCCAGGCTGCCACTTGAGGGCTGCTCTTCCGATACACATGGAATCGGTCAGGCGATCCATACAGATACCAGCGGCCGGCAGGAGAATCAGGGCACCTTCTTCCACGGGAGCATAACCGTTTTCTTCAACGACTTCTTCCAGCCGCGCCAGAATTGTAGGAATCGTTGACGAAATGGAGTTACCGTAATTGGGTAGATTATTGAGGAAGTCAGCCTGAATCGGAATTTGCCGTGCTGCAGCAATCATGGCTTTTAATAATTTTCCGCTTGGCTGATGCGGGGCAATCAGGATTCGGTCTGCGGTTTCGGCAACTTCCTGATATGATTCGAGACACGCTTCAAGCATCAGGTCCACGCCATTCAGGAAAACGGACTCGCCATCCATGTGCATGACCAGTTTATGCTCGGGCTGACCACGAAAGTCAAACATATCTCCCTGTTCGGTCCAGAATAGCGGTAGATCTTCCTTACGCCGTTCTGCAGGGATATATTCGGTTGCTGTTTCCACATGCAGCAGGGAATGTCCTGGTCCACGCCAGAGCGTAGTCCCGGTGGCACCAGCTGAGACAATTCCACAGAAAGCCTTGTCGGAAGAGTCATGCCAGTGCTCGGGGGTTTCTACAGTGAGCAAGGGGATGTGTACGCCCTCTGGTTGATCTTCCAGGAGTTGTGTGGCGCGGCTCAGTAGTTCCACAAAGCCGACGCAACCATAGTTTAAGGCGATGAATTTTTCCGGTGGGATCTCGAGCTTCTCTGCGAGCTGGTCACACAACTGGCGGGCCGACTGATTATTTGTATGAGAATGACAGAGAAGAATTGCCGGGCATTCTGCCCAGTCAAAGCCTACCGTCAACTGCAGCTTCTCAGCAATGGCAGTCGCGATATCAATTGGTGAGAGATCCATCTGTAGCAGTCGACGTGTCTCGATCCCCGTTGAACGGCTGATCGCTTTGACGCTCGAAAAGCCCGCAGTGAAGCCCTGGTGAGAAAGTGCATAAACGCTTTCATTGTCCAATAGCTCAAACAGGTCAGTATGATCCGCCAGATCAACTAATTCCGTCAGTGCAAATCCATTATTCTGCATAAATTAATCCCAACCTAACTATTGCAGAAAGGGAATCCATAACCCCGCAATCGTCTGAGTATGTGCAACATTTACCTAAAGTGCAATTGAATAGAAATAAATGAAAATAAAATTTTAGTAAGTCAAATAAAAGCGGCACAGTCAGATAGTTTCTCAAATCAATGGCCGCCTTGTGATGTGTTAAACTGTTCACAGGTTCCAGGAGAGTATCGCCAGCAAGGTCATGAGCCCGCCCATGATAATGATCGCCGTGAAGAAAAAACGGATTGAACGCTGTATAATCACCTGTGGGATTTCATAGCGCGTGGCGTTATAAACCAGACTGATCACCGCCAAGAGCGGAATCAGGTAAACGACCGCATTCACCTGGTTCGCTAATAGAAGTGGAATCGACATGATTAAAGGCCTTCAATTGATCAAAGGGGGAGACGGAGATTGTGTGCTTCAAAGGGTTTCGGTTCACTTAAGTTTTAGGGTCTGCCACCGGTTTTTTCTGAGGGGCAGCTTCTTCTTCATCCCCTTTTCCATAAGCGGGACCTTCGAATGCATCCCAGATCACGAGCAGGTTTAACAGTCCCGCGATCCAGGTGAAAACAACGGCGAACTCATACCGTTTTCCAAGTTTTTTATTGATATCATCAAGCTCTCGATTGCTTAAAGGCATTTCAAACCAGTTAAGAAAGGGCCTGGGAATGGAACCTTCAATATGGCCGGTGTCTGTTTGCCGTCCATTCACTTCTCGCACGACAGCACATTCCAGAACCCGCTCTTTGTCTCCGCCCAGTGGTAAGCCGATGCCGACGGGGTCAGAGAGATTCAGAGCGGAAATGGGTTTGTTGTCCAGAGTTCCCTCAAACGTCCCGCTGATAGCGGTTCCAAAATCACTGGGAACTGTTTTTAATTTGATATATCCTTCCAACTTGCCGCTGATATTTTTGCCATCCTCGCCTCGATCCAGAAGAGTTCCTTTGAAGGGGGCTTCCAAAGGCATTTCCGTGCGATAAGGATGCGATTCAAAGTAGTTGGAATCAACGTCATTTCGATTCTGGTTCGAAGGGGAGACCAGCTTGTTGTAGCGTGATGTCTGAACCAGTGCTGGAAGCGCCGGTAAGCCTACACCGACTTGTGCAAAATAACCCAGGGTACGTTTTCCTGGTTGTGACTGGTAATACACGGTTTTCCAGTCACCGAGTGCCATGCCACAAAAAAACGTGCTCAGAATGCAGAAGCAGTAAATCGTGGCTTTAAAGTTTCGTCCCTGATAGAAGTGACCGGCACCAGGAATCAGAAACGCTAAAATCGCGGCGATTACCGGATTTTTCAACTCAATTTTATTCTGACTGTCAGTCATTTCAGGATCCTCAGGGGCTTCCTCTGTAAAGAATGAGTCAATGTATTTCGATTCTCAGTGATAAATCTTAGTCGGAAAGTTACCAGATCAGAAGAGCACTCTCTTTTAACACATTACTGGCACCCAGTTTTACAGGGGACAATAGTGTATCTGATGGAGGACATAAGGGATAGATCAACCTGAAGTCTTTACTATATAAAGAGTTGAGTTGTTTGAGCTAGCTCAGGATCAGGTTGGATGTTCGCCCCGCGTTCTTCCAGAATTATTGTGCGCCTTCTGCTCGATTCGACCACCAGGGAAGTCCGATCCCTCCATCAATCGTTGTGGTACCACCGGTCATGTAGTCCGCATCGGAGCTGGAGAGAAATGTGACAAGCTTGCCGACTTCATTGGGAGTTCCCAGTCGTTTCCAGGGAATATTTTCCGCTCCGGCCTGAAGTTGTTCGTCTGTAAAGAATTTGCGTTCTCCCGGAGTATCAATCCAGCCGGGGTGAACTGTGTTGACACGAATCTTATGTTGCGCAAATTCGATGGCCGCCGTTCGCGCCATGTGGTCGATGGCTGCTTTCGCCATGTTGTAGGCTGCAGAGGTAGGAATCGCAATGACAGCGTGTGGAGAACTGATGATAACGATCGAGCCACCCTTACCCTGTTTGGTCATTTGACTGGCCGCTGCACGCACACCAAAAAAAGCACCCCACATGGTAACATCAATGGTTCGTTTGAAGCCTTCCATGTCGGCTTCCAGAATCAGTTCACGGTCGCTATAGGCAGAATTGGAAACAAATAGATCAAGGCTTCCGAATTCTTCTGCCACTTTCGCGACAGCAGCTTCGACAGATTCCTGGTCGGAAACATCGGCCTGAATTGTGATTGCTTTCACGCCAAAGGAGCGTGCTTCTTCTGCTGCGGCTTCGGCTTCTTCGGGATGAGATCGATAGTTAATGGCAACGTTTGCCCCTGCTCTCGCCATTTCGATTGCACATCCCCGACCAATTCCCCGGGAGGCACCTGTTACGAGCGCATTTCGCCCTTCCAGCTTCATTGTCTTTGTTCCTTAAATTGTATCGTTAATAGTGTACTATGCGATCTGTATTGATTCTGAACCACTGCAGGCTTTGTGTCGGTTATAGCGATCTGGTTCTCGTTGTGATAGTCGCAGAGCTGATGGGAGACGTCAGAGGTGTCTGCGAGAAACGCTTTTCCTGGCGCTGGCTAATTATGGGCGTCTCCAGTGCTGATTGCAGTTGTGGCACTTTGATCAGTGGTTCGGTATTAATCCAGAACCCGGACTTCGGAAACTGGTTGAAACAGGGGTAAACTGTAAACAACTGCCGTCCGAAAACAAAGAAAACCGAGGAGCATTCTCAGCTCCTCGGCAAAATCTTTCAAAGTTTCGATTGTTTCCGGATCGATCTGATTCAGACGATCATTACCGAATCAGGCAGAGAAACTGCTACCGCATCCGCAGGACTTGACTGCATTGGGGTTCTCAAACGTAAACCCGCGTTTTTCAAGGCTTTCGTAGAAATCGACAGTCGTCCCATCGAGGTAGAGACCGCTTTTTTTATCGACGACGACTTTGACACCATGTTGCTCAGAGATCGTATCATTTTCTTCATCGTATTCATCGACGAATTTGAAATCGTACTGGAATCCACTACAACCACCAGAAACGATTCCGATTCTTAACAGAGAACCCTCACCCATATTCTGGTCCTCCATGAATCGTTTGAGCTCTTTGGAAGCATTTTCAGTAATTGTGACAGCCATGGAAA
This sequence comes from Gimesia fumaroli, assembly GCF_007754425.1. Taxonomy (NCBI): domain Bacteria; kingdom Pseudomonadati; phylum Planctomycetota; class Planctomycetia; order Planctomycetales; family Planctomycetaceae; genus Gimesia; species Gimesia fumaroli. Next base: position 7,167,234 of record NZ_CP037452.1, on the reverse strand, counting down.
AAAATCTCCGCTTTAAAATTGTAATTAAGTGTCTTAACCTGAGTCAGGTTGATATTGGCGAAAATGAGCCCCAAATCAAAGGGTGATTTTGGGGAACCACGAGCTTCTTTATTGCTTGCTCGCTTCTAGTATTATAGCAGGAGCTTTGTTTTTTCCGAGATGGTTTTTACCGAGTTCTCTCTAATCTGACTGTTTTTTATAAGTTGTTTAAATATAGTCTCTTATGGAGATGATTCAGGTTTTAGAACGACAAAATCAGGTTGGAATTCAGTCTGGGAATCAAAATTTTCTTTTCAAACTGACAGTATTAAAAAAACGAGCCTAAAATGGATTCAATTGTCTTGAATTAAGACCGTCTATAGTACTGCTCGGATCGGAAGGATGGCAGGATGGTTTGTGGTCTGCCATGGCAGGTTCAATTCGAATGATTCTGAAGACCCTACAATAAACCTGGATAAAGGTTAGAATGAGATGGCGTTTTCGTTTTCTGTTTTGAACTACCGAGGCGGGGCCGATGAATTTATCTCAACAATTGCTGTTATTAAGCGAAATGGAACCAGGGCAGTTTGCAGACAGTTTTGTGCTGCTGATTTCCAAAGAGAAATCCACCACTCGAGATGGCAAACCGTATTATCGTGTTCAGTTCCGCGACCATAGCGTGACTGCAGCCGCCATGATCTGGAGTGATACTCCCTGGTTTGAAGATTGTGAGTCTAACTGGGTTGAAGGAGAGTTCTATAAAGTCCGGGCGCGATACGATGAAAATAAATATGGGCCTCAGCTGGACATTGATCGCATTCGTGCAGTCGTCGACGATGATGTCGCCGATGGTTTTGACCCTGGTCTGTATTTTAAACGCTCTCGCTTTTCGAGCGAGGAGATGTTTCAGGAACTGACTGAAATTGCCGGAGAACAAATCGAAGAAGTCCCCTTGCGCAATCTGGTGCTGGATATTCTGGAAGAAAATAAAGATCAGATCAAAACGATCGCCGCCGCCAGCAAGAATCATCACGCATTTACAGGCGGTTTTCTGGAGCATGTGTTGTCTGTGACCAGGACCGCCAGTTATCTGGCAGATAAATATGCGGACTATTATCAGAAGATGGAACCTGCTTTGAATAAATCACTGGTGATTGCAGGGGCCATCTTACATGACATCGGAAAGCTGACCGAGTTGGAGTACAAACCGCATGCTTCCAGTTATACGCCGGCAGGTCGACTAATCGGCCATATTCTGCTGGGACGAGACCTGGTACGGGAACATGCCCGAAAGTTTGATGATCTCGAACCGGAAACGTTATTGCGGCTGGAACATATGATCGTTTCGCATCAGAATTTACCAGAGTGGGGTTCTCCGATTGCGCCACATACGCCGGAAGCATTGCTGGTTCATTATGCGGATGATATTGATGCCAAGTTTCATATGGTGGCGACAACACTGGAAAATATTCTGCCAAGTAACGAAGATGAATTTTCCAGTCGGGATAATGCTTTGCGTAGAAGTATCTTTCTGGGATTGAAATCGACCGAATGAATGATTTCGGGTTCCATGTATCACAACTTATTAATCAATTGACGATCTAGAAACACAACGATGAAATTTACCAAGATGCACGGCGCGGGCAATGATTATGTCTACGTCAACTGTTTTCAAGAGACACTACCTCAAGATATTGCCAGTCTGGCGATTCAGGTCAGTGACCGCCATAAAGGCATCGGCTCGGACGGCCTGATTTTGATTTGCCCATCGGAAACAGCCGATGCGCAGATGCGCATGTTTAACGCCGACGGCAGCGAGTCGGAAATGTGTGGCAATGGAATTCGCTGTGTGGCCAAATATGTTTACGACCACGGGATCGCGCAGCAGGATCATCTGAAGATCGAAACAGGAGCCGGCATTTTGAATCTGGATCTCGAACTCACCGGCCAGAAAGTCAGTCAGGTACGTGTGAATATGGGAAAACCGATTTTAGCCAGCGCAGAGATTCCTACCTTACTTCCCGGCAATCCTCCTGTGAATGCAGAGCTCAATCTGGGGGAACAAAAGCTGGAAGTCACCTGCGTCTCAATGGGCAATCCGCACTGCATCACGTTTGTCGAAGAGGTCAATGATCATTGGGTACATGTGATTGGGCCTCAGGTCGAAGTGCATTCAGTGTTTCCAAATCGGGTGAACGCCGAATTCATTGAAGTCGTCTCTCCTGCTGAGCTCAAGATGCGAGTCTGGGAGCGGGGTTCGGGAGAAACACAAGCCTGCGGAACTGGTGCTTGTGCCTCTGCCGTTGCTGGCGTGTTGACAGGTCGTTCTGAACGAAATGTGCTTATCCACCTGCCAGGTGGCGACTTACGTCTGGAATGGGCTGGCTCGGATGAAGTTTTTATGACGGGACCCGCCGTGGAAGTATATGAGGGCATCTGGACGGGACCGCATTGATCGAGGAGAATCACAGCTGACGGGACATTTTTTTGAAATGGTCTTGCAGTAAAATAATAGAACTGATAAACAACGGCTTCTCTCATTCTCAAAATGAATTTCAATTCCAAACCGACAACCAATTCAACAGGCGATAACCTGTTTTCAGCGCTGTTTCCTTCCAGCCCGGGGCAACCCATTGGCTGGAAAATGCAATTGCTGTTAATCGGTTGGAGTCTGTTTCTGATTGCCGGGTTTAGTGTTGCGATTCAAACAAAACCGGATCCACGTGGATTTGGTACCCATCAACGATTTGGTTTTGCACCCTGCGTTATACGAAATCAACTATCCATTCCCTGTCCCAGTTGTGGAATGACAACTTCCTTTTCACATTTTGTTCGAGGTCAGATCCGTCAGTCTGCCCAGGCCAATACCTCTGGTTTGGTTTTGGCAATAGTCTGTCTTGTGATGATTCCCTGGTCCTGGATCAGCGTGTATCACAAACGACTCTGGCTGGTCTCCAATCCTGAAGTCTGTTTACTCTGGCTTATGTGTGGTCTGGTTTTGATCACGGTGACAGAGTGGGCACTGCGGTTGACCTTTTAAAATCAGAGACACTCCGGTTCATCCGGAAAAAATACCTGTCCCGTCTTAAAATCACTTCCTCCCATAATCTATTATTTCGGTTCATGCCAAGGATGGCAGACAATATGCGAAATGCGATCCAGATCCATCATGCCCGTTTTTTCAACCAGCAATTTTTTGCTGTGGTGTTGTTAATGCTGGTCTGTTTGAGCGCCAGTGGCTGCTCGTTGTACGTCATGGCTGGCAAGATGTTTTTTGGTGATCCGCTTATCACGTGCGAATTTACCAGCCGTACCAAGGTTGACCTGGCGGATGAAAAGAAGAAAGTTCTGGTGATTTGTTCAACGCCGGAATCAATTCGTTCGGATTATCCCTCGTTAAATTATGATTTGCTCGAACAGATTACTTATCGTTTGAAGCGTCAGGATATTGAGGTCATGGACACCGGAGAAGTAGCCACTTGGTTGGATGACAACGGCGGCGTCTGGAACGACGTTGATGAGCTGGCAGAAAATTTTGATACTGACTACATCATTCACGTCGATATCGATGATTTCGATTATCGTGAACCCAACAGCCCCAACCTGCTGCGAGGAAAAGCATTCGGGAATGTTTCGGCCTATGAAGTTATGGAAGCAGACGGGATGAAGCGGGCATTGGAAGTCTTTTCCAGTGAATATACGTCAGAGTACCCGAGCCATCTTCCGGTTTCCGTCGAGCAGGAATCCCCCAAAGTCTTCAGAAAAAAATATTTGGATCGCATAGCCGATCAGATTGGTCGCTTCTTTTACAATTATCATGCGGGAGAAGAGATTTAGTTCTTCCGCTTAACATTCAGAGATAGCACCAAAATTTCATTCGGAGTTGTGAAGGATCACACGATGACAATTTTTTCGTTCGGACAATGTGTTCATAAACGTTTCTTCAACGCAGTCACAAAACTGGCGCTGGTGCTGGTGATGTGCACAACAATGTCAGGCTGCAATTATTTTATCCTGCTGGGTTATCTGATTGGTGGTCCCCCTTCCATTGAGCCAGACTTCGATGCACAAACTCAGAAGTCAATGACGGATAAAGATGTCACGGTAGCGATCGTCTGCTATGCCCCTTTAGAATTACAGTATAACTTCGACGGCATCCACAATGATCTGGCTAAATACACCACGTTCCGCCTGCACAGTCATGGCGTGAAAGTAGTCAACCCTGATCGAATCCGCGCCTGGCTGGATGAGAATCCCGATTGGGACAAGCCAGAAGAAATTGGTGAAGCGTTTGACGTATCGTACGTGATTCATGTCGAATTGCATGAATATAGCCTGTATGAGGAAAACAGTTCCGACCTCTACCGCGGCCGCGCGGAAGGCATGGTGACGGTTTATGAAATGGATGAAAACGGCGAAGGCGAAAAACTTTACAGCAAGGAAATCACCTCGTTCTATCCACTGCGTGCACCCCGTGCGACATCGGAAGTCACGTTCTCCAAATTCAAGAAAGAGTATCTTTCGCGCTTGAGTGATGAAATTGGCCGCCTGTTTTACGAATATTATCGTGGCGACGATTTCACACACTCGATTTAATGTGTGACGTTATCAGACAAGTCATGCAGTCGTTTTGTTCTGAACTCTTGCAAGTCTCCTTGCCAATAGTTACTTTTCAAATGTGGAAGCAACGAATTGTGTTGTAAAACGCCGAGAGAGAACTGTTGAATTTCAGAGTGTCAGGTAGAGATGACTTACAGCAAACAGGAAGCCGTTGATCACAGCCAGATTATTTTATCGCATGCGTGGATGGTGCGTACTTTCATCAAACACAGTGATGAAGTCGAGGATTTTCCGGAGCTGATGCATATCGCGCGTGCCGTGTTTGATACATCGCGGGCGTTGGAAACTCGCGTCGAAGACCCCGAGGCGTATCTCAAAATGCTGCGAAAGAAAATCAGTAAGCTACGCAAGGCCACAGATCAGTTTGCCCTGGATGCACCGGAAGCTTCTCTGCATATGAATTTTCAGCAAGCCGTCATTTCCATGAAGGCCTGCACAAAAGCGCTGGAAGAGTTGCTGGAGCAGGTTGAGTAAACGCCGGGGATTGTAGACACGCCTGGTTGGCTTTTGTCTTACTCATCTTTAGTCGCATCCAGAACAGCCAGGAATGCTTTCTGAGGGATTTCAACCTGGCCGAATTGCTTGAGTCGTTTTTTACCCTCTTTCTGTTTTTCCCACAGCTTGCGTTTACGGGTGATATCGCCGCCGTAACATTTGGCCGTCACATTTTTGCGCAATGCCTTGATGGTTTCACGGGCAATGATCTTGCCGCCAATCGCCGCCTGAATCGGGATTTCAAACTGATGTTTTGAGATTTCTTCTTTCAGACGTTTCACCAGCGCCCGTCCTCGACGTTCGGACTGGGACCGATGGACGATGGTCGATAGGGCGTCGACTTTTTCGCCTTTGACAAGGATGTCCATTTTTACCAAGTCGGCGGCGCGGAAACCGATGATTTCATAGTCCATCGTGCCATAGCCACGAGTCGCACTTTTCAGACGATCGTACATGTCGTAGACGATTTCTGCTAATGGCAATTCATAAATCAGTTGCGCTCGATTTGTCCCCAGGTATTCAGTATTTTTGTAGATGCCTCGTCGATCCGCACACAGTTGCATGATGGTGCCGATATTTTCCGCTGGCAGAATGAACGTGACGAGAGCAATCGGCTCCCGGAATTCCTCAATGCGGCTGGCATCAGGAACGTCCTGCGGATTGTCGATATGCACAACATCTCCGTTACGCTCCAGGATTTCGTAGGTCACGTTGGGAGCGGTCTGCAGCAGGTCGATATTGAATTCCTGCTCCAGACGCTGCTGAATGATTTCCATATGCAGCATGCCTAGAAAACCACAACGGAAACCAAAGCCGAGGGCATCACTGGTTTCAGGGACAAAGCTGAAGCTGGCATCGTTCAGACTCAGCTTTTGTAATTCATCCCGTAGTTTTTCGAAGTCAGTTGCTTCAATTGGATACATGCCGCAGAACACCATCTGTTGTGGAGTCTGATAACCGGGCAGGGGCGCGGGAGGCAGGTTTTTAGGATTGGCAATGGTATCCCCTACGTGAACCTGATCCAGCTCTTTCGCACCGCTGACCAGGTAACCTACCTGGCCTGGCCCCAGAGTTTTGACGGGTTTCATATGAGGAGTGAACTGACCAATTTCAATGATATCCAGCTTGGCGCCGCCACGCATCAGGATGACCGTTTGCCCCTTTTCAATGGTTCCCTGGATCACACGCACATATGTAACGACGCCACGGTAGTGGTCGTATTTGCTGTCAAAGACCAGCGCCTGCAATGGGGCGTCGGCTTTTCCTTCCGGTGGAGGAATCCGTTCCACAATCGCATCCAGAGTTTCTTCGATGCCGATGCCGCTTTTGGCGCTCACCATCAACGCGTCTTCCGGATCCAGACCAATCACCGTTTCCACTTCTTCCAGAACTTCATCAATGCGGGTGACCGGCAGGTCAATTTTATTGACGACCGGAATAATCGTGAGATCGGCATTGATGCTGGCGTACGCATTTGCGACGGTCTGTGCCTGCACACCCTGAAATGCGTCAACCAGCAGCAGGGCTCCTTCACAGGCTGCCAGACTGCGAGAAACTTCATAGTGAAAGTCAACGTGTCCAGGAGTGTCAATCAGGTTCAACTCATAGGTTTCGCCTTTATACTCGTGATAAATAACCACCGTCCGTGCTTTGACCGTAATCCCGCGGTCCTGCTCGATTTGCAGGTCGTCCAGAATCTGGTTTTTAAATTCCCGCTCCGTGATGGCGCCGGTTTTAAGCAGCAATTGATCGGCGAGCGTACTTTTACCATGGTCGATGTGCGCGACGATCGAAAAGTTTCGAATCAAACGGGTCTCTGTTGCCATTGAATGGATCTCATTTACTTATGTAAGAAAACCAGGGTAAAAAGCTGGCCTGGCCGGATAATTATTTTTTCTCGGCTTTGAGGCACGCCAGTCGAGCACAGCCGGCGACGCCGATGTAACCGGCATCCGAGCCGAGTTCGGCAAAGTCGATGATGGTGTTTTCATAAGGGACTTGAAACGCTCGCGCTTTTGCTTCCTGGCGAATTCGATTCATAAACCGCTGCCCCAGCTCAGAGTCTTTACCTCCAAACGTCACAGCCCCTCCAAACAAAATTATGTCTGGATCAATGGTATGCATCAGAGTGGTGGTGCCGACTCCCAGACACATGGCTGATTCCATGATCAATTCGTTTGATAACTCGTCCCCTCGTTCCGCTGCCTGGGCGATTAAGAGAGGACTCAGGTTATTCCCTTCCTGCATCATTTCATTTAATAACGAGGCGCGTCCTGCGTCCAGTAGTTCCTGACAGTGACGGACCAGTGATTTGCCGCCCGAATACGCTTCGAGTGTGCCATACTGCCCCGAATCACACAGTCGGCCATTTGTCATTTGAATGACAATATGACCACATTCACCCCCATGTGAATGGCGGCCTTCGATGATCATCTCATCTATAATGATACCACATCCAATACCTGTGCCCAGGGTCCAGAGTACCAGGCTATGCGCTTCGCGTGCTCCTCCGACCCAATATTCTCCATATGCGGCTGCATTCGCATCATTCTGGTAGATCGTCTTTTTTCCTGAATAATGATCACAGATCACCTGACGGATAGGAAATCCCTTCCAGGTAGGAAGATTGGGAGGATCCACCAGTTTCCCGCCGGGGATATCCATGGTACCAGGTGTGGCAATTCCGATGGCTTTGATGTCTTCCATCGTAAACTGACAGTCTGATAAGACATCGGCGATTGCCTGATAAATATTTTTTAAGCCTGCATCAACGCCTTGGGTGACTTCTGTCTTTGTCTTGGTAAAAGCCAGTGTCTGCCCCGCGTCATTGACGATGCCAACTTTGACATTCGTACCACCAATATCAACGCCGACAAAATAGGGCCCGGAATCTTTTGTCGGTTTCATATTGCGAGTTGTTCCTCGTATTTTTTTCAGGGAGTCTAAGACCAGATGTTGTCTGACCGAAATCACTCGAGGCAATTCCTCGAATGTACCTGCAAACTCAGCGTGATCAAGATTGGGTTTGTGTTGATCGACGTCAGTTCACAGGAAAGCCAGGGGCACAGGTCGAAGTATAGCTGAGCAGACGGGAGCGATGCAATCAAGAACTGGGCAAAACAACCTGTGGTTCAGGGCATTGGGAACAGGTGACGGCCATTGTCGACTGAGAGAACTTTCCGGAATTTCTGAACGGGGACGGTGAGAATCCTTGGCGCCTTGGGGCATTTGGGACAGGATAAAATGAAAGAGGCTTTTTGTTTCTCTCAGCCGCATCGTTCCAATTCGAGGCATGAAATGATTATTGACTACCGATTTGTTGCTGTTCTACTGGCATTTTGTTGCATCGGCTTCACATCTTCTTCATTAAGTGCCGCACAGAAGCAGTCGCCTCGTCCAAACATTATTCTCTGCATGACCGATGACCAGGGCTGGGGAGAAACCAGCTTCAATGGTCATCCGATCCTGAAAACACCACACTTGGATGATATGGCCGCCAGTGGGCTACGTTTTGATCGCTTTTATGCGGCTGCCCCTGTCTGTTCACCGACGCGAGGGAGCTTTCTGACAGGGCGACATCCCAATCGATTTGCCTGTTTTAGTTGGGGCCATACATTAAGGCCCCAGGAAGTGACCGTCGCAGAAGCTGTCAAATCAGCTGGGTATACGACGGGGCACTTCGGGAAATGGCATTTGGGATCGGTTCAGGCAAACAGCCCGGTTTCTCCCGGCAATAGCGGCTTTGATGAATGGGTCTCAAGCCCGAACTTTTATGAGAACGATCCCTGGATGAGCCACAATGGCGTGGTAGAACAGTTGAAAGGTGAGAGTTCACGGGTGACCGTGGACGCCGCTTTGGACTTTATCAAACAGGCAGACAAGAACGAAAAACCGTTCCTGGCTGTGATCTGGTTTGGAAATCCGCATACCCCTCATGAGGCGGTTCCAGAACTGAAAGCCCTCTATTCGAAACAGGTTGCTAATTTTCAAAATTACTTTGGAGAAATCACTGGTGTTGATCGTGCTATGGGGCATTTGCGACAGCAGTTGAGAGATCTGGGGATCGCTGAAAATACTTTACTCTGGTTTACCAGCGATAATGGTCCTCGTCCTCCGAAGTTCAAAACCGAAGCAGCACGCTCTCAGGCAACCGGTGGTCTCGCGGGCTGGAAAGGCAATCTCTGGGAAGGGGGGATTCGTGTGCCCTCAATCGTTGAGTGGCCGGCTGTCATAAAAAAGCCGGAAACAACCAATGTGCCTTGCGGAACGATTGATATTTACCCCACCGTCTTGCAGATCACCGGCGCCAAAGTTTCGCATCAGCCTCACCTGGATGGCGTCAGCCTGTTGCCGCTAATGGAAGGGCAGAAAATGACACGTTCCCAGCCAATGGGCTTCTGGACCTATCCGAAAAAAGGGCATCCGAAACGCAGCACGGATATCTTACTCGATCTCAAAAGTCGGCAGACACCCGCGCAGCCCAACCCCAAAGGGCCAGTTCCCGATGCGGACGCAGCCAGTCTGGCTACGCATTACCCAAAAGAAGATCTACCGGGAGCAGCTGCCTGGGTTGACGGTGATTATAAGTTATTGAAATCGGTATCAAAAAAAGGAGCCCCGAAATATGCCCTGTATTACCTGTCACAAGATAAGGCGGAGCAGCAGGACCTCTCCAAAGAAGATCCTGCGCGACTCAAGAAAATGAAAGCGGGTTTAAAAGCCTGGCAGGAATCGGTAGTCGACAGTCTGAATGGGAAAGACTACGCCGACTGATTGATTACTGTTGCTGGCCACAAAGTCATTTGAAATCGAAAACACGAAAATTCAGACTCGAACGGATTGTTTGATTGCATTTCATACGTTGAGTTTGCAATAATCGAATTTATAAACATTCATTAGGAAGTCGAAGGCTATTTCTGACTATATAATATAGCGTCAGAGTCGGCTTTACCTGCCAGTTTCCCCCTTTGCTTACCTGTCACACTTGATTTGAGGAACATTATGAACTCGGGACCTTTAAAACGGCTATTTTGTCAGGCGACACTTTTGCTATTTGTACTGACGGTGGCACTCACCGGCCCCTTGATGGCTTGGGAATCAAAGCAGGAATTGCGGGCAGGAATTATCGGGCTGGATACATCACACGCGATTGCCTTCACTAAAATGCTTAACACGGGAAACCCCGAAGGCGACCTGGCTGGCATTCGAGTCGTCGCTGCTTACCCGCAGGGGAGTAAAGATATTGAGTCCAGCGTTTCCCGGGTGCCTGGTTACACAAAGCAGGTCAGAGAGATGGGGGTCGAAATTGTCGACTCGATTGATGAGTTGATGAAAAAAGTAGATGTGGTTTTTCTGGAAACCAATGACGGACGGCCTCACCTGGAGCAAGCCATTCCCGTGTTTCAAGCTGGAAAGCCCGTTTTCATAGACAAACCCATCGCCGGTTCGCTGACCGACGCCGTCGCGCTCTTCGAACTGTCGCGCAAATACAATACACCGATGTTTTCTTCTTCCTCGTTGCGGTTTTCGAAAGGTGCGCAGCGTTTGAGGAACGGCGAAGAAGGCAAGATTACCAAATGCAGCACGCATAGCCCCTGTTCACTGGAAGCAACACACCCCGATCTGTACTGGTACGGCATTCATGGCGTCGAAACTCTGTTTACAGTCATGGGGCCAGGATGCCAGACTGCTAAGCGGACCGTCAGTAATGCGGACCGGGATGAAGTAGTCGGTAAATGGTCGGGAGGCCGAGAAGGGCAATTCTCGGGCGTTCGCAAAGGGGCTCCCAAAGGTTATGGCGGAACAGCTGTCGGCAAAAATGGCGAAGTGGCTGTGGGAGGATATGACGGTTATAAGCCACTCTTGGTTGAGATCGCGAAGTTCTTCCGTACTGGAAAGCCGCCTGTCAGCGAAGAAGAAACACTGGAAATCTACAGCTTCATGGAAGCTGCCGACGAAAGTAAACGACAGGGTGGTGCTGAAGTCTCCCTGGAGAGTGTGCTCAAGAAGGCAAAGAAAGCAGCACACAAAAAACTGTCAAAGCTCGATCTGGCTGACAGCGGATCTGCTGCCACTGACAACAAGTTATCCGCTGCCGAGAAGGCGGCTGGTTGGAAGTTGTTGTTTAACGGCAAGAATTATAAAGGCTGGAAGTGCAGTAACGGTAAATCTATCGCTGCGCCTATCGAAGATGGTGCTCTGGTACCTTATAAATCGGGCGGTTATCTGGTTGTCTATGACAAGCCATTCAGCGATTTCAAATTCAAATGTGATGTCAAAATGCCGGAAGAATGCAACTCCGGAATTTTCTTTCGTGTTGGAGATCTGAAGAATCCGGTCCAGACCGGCTTTGAAGCACAGGTGCTCAGCGGTAAAGGGACTGGCATGCATGATTTTGGTGCCATTTATGATCTGGTTGCTCCGGCAGCCAACCGGGCCAGTGCACCGGGAGAGTGGACGAATATCGAGATTACCTGTAAAGGACCTCGTGTCAGTGTTGCCGTGAATGGTAAGCTTGTAGCCAGTCTCAATGCGGACGAATGGACCGAACCTGGTAGACGACTGGACGGTTCCAAGCACAAATTTAAAGCGGCCGTCAAAGATTTTCCCAGAGAGGGGTATATCGGATTTCAAGACCACGGACACAAAGTCTGGTATAAGAATGTAAAGTTGCTGGAGCTTTAAGCCGAAACTTAAAATAACTCCAAATTACTTAAAGATACCCGCCATCTGAGAGTCGTGATGCTTTCAGATGGCTTTTTTTATAGATGGAAACAGGGGCACGCGTCAGACTGGCCCTTAAATCTGGTTTCCGTCTTTTCGATTGTGAGGGAATCCTCGCTTGAAGAAGATATCTGCGTTTTTCGCGTCAGGAAATTTTGAAATCATGGTGGGATGCGGCAGCGAACCCCGCTTTTCTGAAACAGAATGGAAAATGATTCAATTTGTTCCTTGCTTTCACTACAAAAAGAGGTGGATGTGTGTAAAATAGCCGCGAAATATTGGGCATAAGTGCTCTTGCGCCTATAAAGAAGTCAAAGCGCAGCGGGAATGTGTCTGTCGGTTTTGTACAGCATTCAGATGGTTTTTTAAACCACATCAGGCGAGTCAGTAAGTAAAACTCGTTGTTTTCAGGTTCATAATTCAATGATTACAATTAAAAAAGGGCTGGATCTGCCGATTGCAGGCGAGCCTTCTGCTTTGATCGAAAACGGGCCGGAAGTTCGATCGGTTGCTCTGATTGGCCCTGATTATGTTGGCATGAAGCCGACTCTGGCTGTCGAAGTCGGTGATACCGTCAAAAAAGGCCAGCTGCTTTTCAGTGATAAAAAGACCGAAGGTGTCATTTATACGTCTCCTGCTGCTGGAAAAATCACCGAAATCAATCGTGGGGCCAAGCGAGCCTTTCAATCAATGGTGATTGAACTGCAGGGAGATGAAGAGGAATCGTTTACCTCTTATGGCGAGGGGGATCTTTCCAATCTAACACGCGAGCAGGTTCAAGAGAATCTGCTGCAATCCGGCTTATGGACCAGTTTACGAACACGCCCATACAGTCGTGTGCCTGTTCCTGGTACTGAACCACATTCCATATTTGTAACAGCGATCGACACGAGCCCTTTAGCTCCGCCACCGGAAGTGATTCTGAGTGAAGAACCCCGCGCGTTTACTCAGGGCTTGCAGGTATTACACACTCTGACTTCAGGGAAACTCTTTCTCTGTAAAGCACCCGGAACCAATCTTCCTGGTTGCGATCTGGATTTTGTCTCGGTTGAAGAGTTTGGTGGGCCACATCCTGCCGGCTTACCAGGGACGCATATCCATTTTCTGGATCCGGTGAGTGAGAAGAAAACGGTCTGGACGATCAATTACCAGGATGTCATTGCCATCGGAAAATTATTTGCGACAGGCAAGCTTAGCACTGAGCGAGTGATTTCCATCGCCGGCCCCGTGGTGAAAAATCCCAAACTGGTCAGAACGATTATGGGGGCCAGTCTGCTGGATTTGACAGAGGGAAATCTGGAAGAAGGCGACAATCGTGTCATTTCCGGTTCTGCGCTGTCTGGGCGTACTGCGGAAGGCCCCTTTGCTTATCTCGGTCGCCATGCATTACAGGTAACCGTACTGAAAGAAGGCCATCATCGCGACTTTCTGGGTTGGATGGGACCAGGGTTCGAGAAATTCTCAATCGTTCCCGTATTTGCTTCTTCCTGGTTGGGCGCAGGGAAAAAGTTTCCCTTTACCACGTCTAGCGAAGGCAGCAAGCGGGCAATGATTCCGATTGGAACTTACGAAAAAGTCATGCCTCTGGATATCCTTCCGACGTTTCTGCTGCGGGCTTTGATTACCGAAGACACCGAGCAGGCAAAAGAACTGGGATGCCTGGAACTGGATGAAGAAGATTTGTCGTTATGCACTTTTGTCTGTCCGGGGAAATATAACTACGGCTCGTTACTGCGTCATAGTTTGACAAAGATTGAAATTGAAGGTTAATGCAAGTCGTGCCCGGGAAGGGCCGGTGCTTGCATAAGAGTCATCTGCAAGTGTGTGATTGTTAGCCTATAAATATATTGTTGAAAGTCGTTAACCCTTGTTGTCAGTGAAACCCGGTTGGTTTTGTTGACAATCGATAGAAATAGTCAAAGTCGGTGGTGGCCTGATTGACTATGTTTCGGGGGTCATCAAACAAGAAAGATAAACCACGAAATGAAGCCGTTACGAAATCTTCTTGATAAGTTACACCCCATGTTTGATAAAGGGGGGAAGTTCGAGAAGCTTTACCCGCTCTATGAAGCACAAGATACGTTTCTCTATACTCCGGGTGAAGTGACACACGAAGCGTCTCATGTGCGTGATTCCATCGATTTAAAACGCATGATGAGTATGGTGATTGTCGCCCTGCTTCCATGTGTCTTCATGGCACTCTACAACACCGGCTATCAGGCCAATGCGGCTATGAGCACGCTGGGCGTTGAATCGGTGCCAGGCTGGCGTGGTTCTGTGATGGCATCTTTGGGTGTCGCCCCTGATGCCAACAGTATGCTTTCCAATCTAGTGCACGGCGGCCTTTATTTCTTCCCGGTTTATATTGTGTGTATGGCCGTTGGGGGGATGTGGGAAGCTCTGTTTTGTATCATTCGTCGGCATGAAATTAACGAAGGCTTTCTGGTCACCGGGATGCTGTTTCCTTTAACATTGCCTCCTACGATTCCACTCTGGCAGGTTGCTTTAGGAATCAGTTTTGGTGTCGTCGTCGGAAAAGAAATATTCGGGGGAACCGGAAAGAACTTCCTAAACCCCGCTTTGACTGCACGTGCTTTTCTCTATTTTGCTTACCCCGCTCAAATCGTGGGAGACACTGTCTGGACTGCCGTTGATGGCTTCAGCGGTGCGACTTCGCTTGGTCAATTGGCGACCGCTAATCCGGAAGTCGGCATGAAAGCAATTACCAACCCGATCGCCGATGGTGGTCTGGGGATTTCCTGGATGCAGGCATACATGGGACAGATTCAAGGTTCCATGGGAGAAACATCCACCTTTGCCTGTCTGCTGGGCGCAGTCTTTCTGATTTTTGCCGGCATCGGTTCCTGGCGAGTGATGGCTGGCGTGCTCGCTGGTTCCATGGGCTTCTCGATGTTTCTGTGGTTGGCTGGCAGCAGTACTAACGCCATGTTCTCCATGCCACCGCAATGGCATCTGGTTGTGGGGGGACTGGCCTTCGGTCTGGTCTTCATGGCGACCGATCCGGTTTCTGCGGCAATGACTGATACAGGACGATGGATTTACGGGATTTTGATTGGTGGAATGACGATCCTGATTCGGGTCATCAATCCGGCGTATCCAGAGGGAATTATGTTGGCCATTCTATTCGGGAATGTCTTCGCGCCTCTGATTGACTACTACGTTGTTCAAGCAAACATTAAAAGAAGGTTGGCGCGAAATGTCGCGTGATTCAATTGGATTCACATTTATGGTATCGGCTGCATTATGTGTGGCCTGCTCAATTCTCGTCTCCGGGGCTGCCGTCGGTTTACGCGGTCGCCAGGAGCTGAATAAAGAGAACGAGCGTAAAAAAAACATCCTCTCCGTGGCCGGTTTGATCAAACCGGGTGAGTCTGCTGATGTCAGACAGATTTATGAAGAGCGGGTGAAAGGCATCATTGTCGATCTGAATACGGGAAAGGTCGTCACCGACGACAAAGAACTGTTCCCAGAACCCGATCAATATGATCAGAAGGCAGCGATCGACAATCCTAAAATGAGCATGGAGATCAAGCCTGAAGATGACATTGCCGGGATCGGACGTCGCGAGAATTATTCGTGGGTCTATCTGATCAATGACGAGAGCGGCAAACTCACCCAATATGTTCTGCCGGTCAGAGGAAAAGGTCTTTGGTCCACCATGTGGGGATTCATTGCACTGGAAACGGATTTAACGACAGTTGCTGGTTTGACGTTCTACGAACAGGGTGAAACTCCAGGTTTGGGTGGCGAAGTCGATAATCCCAAGTGGAAAGCACAGTGGGAAGGCAAAGAGGTCTACAACAAAGAATTCGAACCTGATATTGAAGTCATCAAAGGATCGGTGAATCCAGAATCTCCAAATGCGATCCATGAAGTCGATGGCCTCTCGGGGGCAACAATTACATCACGCGGCGTCACTCATCTACTGGATTTCTGGCTGGGTGATTTAGGGTTTAGACCTTATCTCGAAGGCATTCGAGAAAAGGGGGAAAAGAAATAATGAATTCAAGACAAAAAGAGGTCCTGACCGGGCCGATTTTGAATAACAATCCGATTGCTCTGCAGATTCTTGGGATTTGCTCGGCACTGGCGGTGACCACCAAGATGGAAACCGCACTTGTGATGAGTATCGCGGTGACACTGGTGACCGCTTGCTCGAATGCCGCGGTTGCTTCGATTCGACTACAGATTCCCAGCAGTATCCGCATCATCGTGCAAATGACGATTATTGCCTCACTGGTGATTCTGGTCGATCAGTTTCTGAAAGCATTTGCCTTCGGAATCAGTAAACAGCTTTCCGTATTTGTGGGGCTGATCATCACAAACTGTATTGTGATGGGACGGGCGGAAGGCTTCGCCATGAAAAACGAACCGGGAATCAGTTTCCTTGACGGGATTGGGAACGGACTGGGGTATAGTGCGATTCTGATGCTGGTCGCGTTCTTCCGCGAATTATTCGGATCAGGAAGTCTGTTTGGCGTACAACTCTTGAAGCTAAGTCGTGATGGTGGTTGGTATGAAGCAAACGGCTTAATGCTATTGCCGCCCAGCGCATTTTTTATCATCGGATTTGCCATCTGGGCATTGAGATCGTGGAAGACCGATCAACTGGAGGATGCATAACATGTTTGAACATTATCTGAGCCTGTTTATTAAATGTCTCTTTGTTGAAAACCTGGCGCTGGCATTCTTCCTGGGAATGTGTACCTTCCTGGCGGTTTCTAAAAATGTGAAAACAGCCTTTGGCTTGGGGATTGCGGTTGTCGTGATTCAGACGATTACCGTTCCTGTGAATAACATTATTTATCAGCACCTGTTGAAAAAAGGGGCGCTGGCCTGGGCCGGTTATCCGAATGTCGATTTGACCTTTGTAGGATTGATCTGTTACATCGGCGTGATTGCGGCGATGGTTCAGATTCTGGAAATGACACTCGATCGATATTTCCCCGCACTGTATAACTCTCTGGGGATTTTTCTCCCGCTGATTACTGTAAACTGTGCGATCCTTGGGGGAACGCTGTTCATGGTCGAACGCGATTATAACTTTGCCGAAAGTTGTGTCTTCGGTTTCGGATCAGGAGTCGGCTGGGCTCTGGCGATCGTCGCTTTAGCGGGGGTTCGTGAAAAGATGAAATACAGTGATGTTCCACCTGGCTTACGCGGTCTGGGAATCACCTTTATTACCGTTGGTTTAATGGCGATGGCCTTTATGGCATTCTCCGGAATTCAACTATAAGACGTTTACATATTACTGGTTTTTTAGAGCGGTCAACGTTTAATCATGATTATAGAAATTCTGTTCGGCGTATTGATGTTCACGGGCATTGTATTAGCCCTGGTCGCCATCATTCTGATTGCAAAGTCGAAACTGGTTGCCTCTGGTAATGTGACGATCACTGTTAACGAACAGAAAAAGATCGAAGTTCCCGCAGGAGGTAAGTTGCTGGGAGCACTCGCCGAAAACCAGATCTTTGTTTCCTCTGCCTGCGGTGGTGGTGGAACCTGTGCTCAATGTGAGGTAAAGGTTCTGGAAGGAGGCGGAGACATTCTGCCTACGGAACGTTCACACTTTAATAATCGTGAAGTCAAAGAAGGTTGTCGCCTGTCTTGCCAGGTACCCGTGAAAACAGACATGGATATCGAAGTTCCGCCGGAAGTCTTCGAAACCAAAAAATGGGTCTGCAAAGTCAGGTCGAATGACAACGTAGCGACGTTCATTAAAGAGTTGGTGCTGGAACTGCCTGAAGGAGAAGATGTCGCCTTTAAGGCCGGTGGTTTCATCCAGATCGAAGCACCTCCGCATCATCTGAAATACAGCGAATTTGACATTCCCGATGAATACAAGGAAGACTGGGATAAGTTCAACTTATGGCGTTTCGAATCGAAAGTCGAAGAAGAAACGATTCGTGCCTACTCGATGGCCAACTATCCGGGTGAAAAAGGAATCATCATGCTTAACGTGCGTGTTGCTTCTCCGCCACCCCGTTCGCCTGAAGGAACGCCACCCGGCAAGATGTCTTCCTATATTTTCAATCTGAAGCCGGGCGACGAAGTGACGATCTCCGGTCCGTATGGAGAGTTTTTCATCGCAGATACCGATGCAGAAATGATCTACATCGGTGGTGGTGCCGGTATGGCTCCACTGCGATCACATATCTACGAATTGTTCAAAGAACGTAAAACTGACCGGAAAGTTTCGTACTGGTACGGTGCTCGCAGCTTGCGGGAAATGTTCTATGAAGATGAATTCCGGGCAATTGAAGAACAGTTCCCGAATTTCAAAATGCATATCGCCTTATCGGACCCAATGCCGGAAGATAACTGGGACGGATTGCAAGGTTTCATCCATCAGGTCTTACTGGATGAGTATTTAAGTAAACATCCAGCACCCGAAGACTGCGAATATTATATTTGTGGTCCGCCAATGATGCTCTCTGCAGTGCGGAATATGCTAGACGATCTGGGTGTAGAACCTGAGAACATCAGGTATGATGATTTCGGTTAAGCCAATACAAGTTAGGCTTTGTCGAGCGGCAGTTTTACTGCTGCTCGGTTTAACGCTGACTGGGTGCGAATCAAATCAGAGTGCTTCTGTTGCAGACAAGTTTCGTAAACAGCAGATAGAAGGCCCTACGATGGGGACTTCGTATCATATTACGATCTGCACCTGGCCTGATGATGCGATCAAAAAACAAGAACTCCAGCAGGAAGTCGATCACCTTCTGCAAGAGATCAATCAGCAGATGTCGACGTACATCAAAACGTCGGAGCTCTCACGATTCAATCAGGCCGAGCCAGATCAATGGATCGAAGTATCTCCTGAGGTGGTGACGGTGGTCGATGCCGGTCTCGCTCTCAGTAAGGAGAGTGACGGGGCCTTTGATATGACGGTAGGGCCCTTGGTGAATCTGTGGCACTTTGGTCCTGATCCAGGTAAAAAAACATTACCCGCTGTTGATAAGATAGAAGCGGCTCGGAAGAAGGTGGGTTATCATCACATTGAAGTGCAGCATGAGCCACCTGTGCTGAAGAAGCTGATTCCCGATGTGTATCTGGATCTGTCTGCCATTGCCAAAGGATATGCCGTCGATATGGTGGCGGAGCTGCTTGAGTCTCACTCGATTGAAAACTATCTGGTGGAAATCGGAGGGGAGATGCGGGCACGAGGTCACAATGATCGAGGGCTGCCCTGGAATGTTGGAATCGAAAAGCCAGTCAGTGAAACGCGGGTTGTCCAAAGTGTCGTGCCGCTTTCCAACCTGTCGATGGCGACATCCGGAAATTACCGCAATTTTTTTGAAGTGGATGGCGTCAGCTATTCCCATACCATTGATCCCCGTACAGGCCAGCCTGTGAAGCATACGCTGGCGTCTGTCACTGTGGTGGGAGAAACTTGCATGAACTGTGACGCGACGGCAACTTGCCTGATGGTATTAGGCCCGGAAGAGGGGTATAATTGGGCGAAGGAGCGGAAGATCGCCGCTTATTTCATTGTGAAGACAGAGAACGGCTTTCAAGAGCATTATTCCCCACACTGGCGCGAATTATTGGGAGAGGAAAACAAATTATGATGACGACAGTCTTGTTCGCTCTCGGTATTTTTGTCCTTGCTTTTGCCGGCATGGCCGTAGGCGTAATCTTCAGTAACCGCTGTATCAAAGGTTCCTGTGGCGGTCTCTCCAATCTGGAAGGCGTAGATGGCTGCTCCCAATGTGGCGGCTGTTCTGTTTCCGATCAGAAACAGAATAACGATCAGATTTCCGCCGCCAGTTCCTGTGTCACTGAGGATGAAAAGTAATTCCCAGAGCGGAACTGGTTTCTCGTAATCTGCGGTTTCAAGGTAGAAGTGCTGTGAAAATTTTAAGATTTTTGCTGGCAGTTCGAATCAGATGTGAGACAATAGGAGTATGGTCGATTGGTTCCTGAAAGAACAACGACCTTTTCTGAGTAGGATATCTGAAATTAATTGAAACGAGATACATACATCGATCTCGAGAGGAGACTGTCATGTCAACTGCAGAAAATCATCAAGCCGATCCTGAGCCCGTCCATGTTTCTACGGAAGAAGAAGCCGGCGAACAACCTCAGGCTGAGCAGACGGAGCAAAGTGAAACTTCGGGGGCAGGGGCGCAGAAATCCATTGATCGATTGCGTACTGAGTTCGATAAGCTGTTAGGCATTGCCGTTGAACAGGGCGAGCGCGCATTGGACAAGCTGGGCTTGTTTGGAAATGAAGCGGTCTGGATGCCGCGTGTTGACCTGCTGGAACAGGAAGAACAGGTTCAGGTCTACTTCGATTTACCCGGCGTGACGGCTGAGGAGATCAATATCACCCTGGCCGGAAATATGCTGACCGTAACGGGCACTCGCAGTACGGGAACAACAACGACTACCGGTCAGACTGTGCGGATGAGTGAGCGACCTTCCGGTCAATTTCGCCGTTCGGTTCCCATGCCGGTTGCCGTCGATCCCGATAAAGTCACCGCATCGGTGCAAAACGGAATTCTAAGTGTCCTGCTGGAAAAATCATCGACAGAGAAGCCGCGCCAAATTCCGATCAATAGTGCTTCCGGGGCCGGCTTTGCCTCATAGAAACGTTTGAACTCGCTTACAGGTTTTTAATGAGGTGGACTTCAACCGATTGTCCCGGTGTGAGATTCATACTGGGCGCGACAATCAATCGATCTCCCGCTTGAATTCCTGTAAGGATTTCGGCTTCAAAATCGTTCATCACACCCGGCGCCACGTCTACCAGAACCGTCTTGTGATTTCTGACCAGAAAGGCCTGCCATTGACCGGAGCCGTTACGAAACAGTGTTGATCGGGGAACTTTGACGACGTTTTCTTTTATCTCGGTGTAGATTTTGACCCGCACGCGGAAATCGGTTCCCAGATTCCGTTTCTGCTTTTGCAGCTCTTTCCAGATATTGTTTTCGAAGCTGATGATGACTTTGACTCGTTGCTGCTCGACGCCGAGAGACGAAATTTTGGTGAACCCTTTAGGGTAGATGCGTTTGACTTTGCCTTTAACAATCTGGTTCCCAATCGCCGGTCCTTCGATATCGACGGGAGAACCAATCCGGATATTGCCGACATATTGGGACAGCACATCGACATCCACTTCGAGATCTTCCAGTTGGCCGATTTCCAGTAAGATTTCGCCGGCTGGCAAAGTCCGCTCATTTTCAAAGTTCCTGGTTAAGATCGTCCCGTCTATCGGGCTGTGCATGATGGCCCGCTGTCGGTCACGCTGCAGTTGATCGAATTGTGAGATCGCTTCTTTTTGTTCTTCCTTTAAGACGGCTTCCGAGAGCACCTTCTTCTCTTTGTATTTCAGGATCGAAATTTTCCCGATCTGCATCGCACTTTGAACCGCCTGAAGAGAACGCCAGGTCAAAATGTCTTTCTGGTAATCGATCTCGCTTTGCTTCTTAAACAGATCTGCTTCATTCAGTTCGCTTTCCGAAATCGCGTTTCGTTTCGAGAGCTGATACTTGCGATCAAACTCGGAGCGGGCAAATTCCCATTTGGCTTTGCTGGCTTCCTGCTGTTTGCTCGCAGCCTCAACTGTTAGATCCATCGATTTCAGAAACTCGTCAAATTGGTCCAGGGAGTTGTCTTCCAGACGATTGTCTGCCTGCTCAATGATTTTTTTAGCAAACTGTTCGACACGGTACTTGGCTTTGGCGACTTCTGCGTCCAGATCAGACGTATCCATCTGAGCCACGATTTGTCCTTTGGTCACTTTCTGGTCTTCTTTGACCGTGATCGGCAGGATACGGCCATTCAAGGGCATCGCGATGCGATAGATTCGAGGCAGTGTCGTTTTCGCACGTTCTTCCACGAAGGCTTTGACCTCGCCGGTCTCTGCTACGGTCACGTCAACCGGAAGCGGCGTGCCCGAGAGAAAGTAGGCAGCTCCCAATCCGCAAAACAAGATCACCGTGATGATTATGGATTTTCGGGACATGGTTATTCCTTTACATTTAACGCCGTCAACCAGTCCATCTTCTGGATGGCTCTTTGCACCGGCCAATGTGAAATCAGAGTAAATAATATTCCCAGTAGAACAGTGTAGATCCAGCTCATTGTTCCGATGGTAAAAGGCATGCGAAATAATTCGGTATCGTAGGCAATATTGATGCCCTTCGATGCCCAGTAACCGGCTGGTAAACCGAGCAGAATTCCCGGTAGATTGACGCAGAAACTTTCGCGGAGAAAGATCGACCCCACTTCAGCGGGAGTGTAACCCAAGACACGCAGCGTGGCGATTTCCTGTTGCCGTTCAGAGAGAGAAATCAGCGATGCATTCAAAATGCTGCCGAAGAATATCAGACAGGAAAAGACGATGACGACCACAATCATTACAACCATCTGTTCAACGAGAACTTCCTGTAACTTGTCTTTCTGGTCTCGGATCGAATTAACCGATTGAATTGCGGGGACCTGTTTGAGCTCCCGATAAATTTGCCTTGTGATCGCGGGGCGGGGGTTGGTTTTGAGTTGAACGCTGGTCAGTGAGCTCGATTCCCCCATCAGTCGATTCAGATATTGAAAGTCGGCATATACGGTTAAGCCCAAGTAACTGTCAATAATCTTCATCACCGGGACCTGCCTGGGAATGCGGTCCCCGGAAACCGGAATCATTTCAATGGAGTCGCCTGCCTGAATCTGCAGAATATCAGCGAGTTTGCGCGTAACCAGGATGCCGGTCTGAGGAACTTGCACACGGTTTCCCGCGGTATCACGGGGAACTGTCAGTCGGGCATCACTGAGAATGCCAGTGATGCCGATCTTCTTTTCGTGAATGCCATTTTTCAAGGTGCAACCGACCTGAAACAACGGCTCCGCATAATCGACGCCCGGAATCTGCTGCGATTCATAAAAAGCCGAAAAGTCATGATCGTCTTTGAAGCCGATATCGATGTCGCTTAAAAGCAATTTATCATACTGGAAATTGAGTAGCGCAAAGGCACTGTCATACATCGAGAAAGTCACAAGCAACAGCATCGCCCCGACAGTCGCGGACAGAACCCCTCCCAGTGTGCGCGTTCGATTGCGAAAGATGTCCCGCAGAACCAGTTGCCAGCGAAAGTCGAGTGCATTCCAGAATGCCTGGATTTTTTCCAGTAGAATCCGTCTGGCACGCAGTGGCGGCTTGGGACGCATGGCTTCAGCCGGTGATAAACGCACAACCGAGCGCACGCCGCGAAACGTCCCTAAAACAGCAAAAAAGACACTGATCAGCATGCCCAGCATAATGATGCGCGGATACATCTGGTTTGTGAGTGAGGGAAATTCGAAATAGTTGCGATACTGCGCCGTCATCCCACCAGCCAGCGAATAACCGATGAGCGTTCCGAAGATGCCGCCGGCAATGCCGATCAAAAGACCGAACTGAATGAAATGCAGAAACAGTTCCTGGTTGGAATAACCGATTGCTTTAAGCGTGCCAACAACAGTTCGTTGTTGTTCGGCCATCCGCGACATCAGCAGGTTCAGAGCGAGCGCAGCGACGATCAGAAAGATGGTGGGTAGAATAGTGGCACTGACTTTCAGCCCGTCGATTTCACTTTTTAAAAACCAGTGCGAAGATTGTTGTTCCAGTGGTGTGGTAGAAAATACACCGAAATCATCGAGGTTCAGTTCGAGTTGATCGAGTACCTGACGCACCCGATTTGCACTTTGAAATTCGGGTGCCAGCTGTCCCAGGATCTGATTGGCGGCTCCTTCGAAGCCAAAGACGTCTTCCGCGTACTTGTGTTTCAGATAAAACACCCCGTAGCTTTCCGGTTCCGGCACGAGGCCTCCCGGTCCGATCAAGTAAACGAACTCGGAACTGATGGCAGTGCCGACGATCAGGAGATCCTGCAGGCGATTATTCAGGATTAACTGAATATGATCGCCCGGACGCAGGTTGTGAGCGCGTGCGAAGGCATCGTTCACGATGACCTCCTCCTGCCTCTGGTCGGTAAAGTAGCTACCCTGTTTAATGACGATGCTGTTGATTGGAGCATTTTCATGTTCCGGCAGAGACATTACTTTACCTGAGAGCGGTTTTTCAACGCCCTCCAGCGAAGCCGTCACTTCGAAGGTGATCCGGGGGAAGATATTAATCACGCCGGGAACTTCGGTGAGTGTTGCGAGATCACCAATGGGAACTTTTTTGAGCTCAACCGAAAAATCAGCCATGTGGCATAGCCGATAATAATTTTGCCGCGAATACTCCAGATTGTCGTAAGTCGATGACATGGCAATAAAACACCCGATGCCAACGGCAATGATGCTGATGATCGCCGCCAGAACACCCTTGGCAGCGAATAGCTCACGCACTAATTTTAGGTGCAGGACTTTCATTACCAGGTCACCTGTTGCGCGGCGATGGGGTGTGGGTTGACGTTCGTTTCAGCAATTGTGCCGGAACCAATGCGCACAATGCGTTGCGCCATTTGTCCAATGGCAGAATTATGTGTGATGATGACGACGGTTTTTCCCAGTTCCCGATTCAGATTTCCCAGTACTTCCAGAATCATGCGGCCAGTGGTCAGGTCCAGGGCGCCCGTTGGTTCATCGCAGAGCAATAGTTCTGGGTTTTTAACCAGTGCACGGGCAATGGCAACGCGCTGTTGTTCGCCCCCCGAAAGCTGTGAAGGAAAATGGTCGACCCGAGATGACAGGCCGACGAGTTCCAACGCATCGTCAGGCGACATCGGGGATTCACTAATATCCGCAGCGACGATTACGTTTTCGCGGGCGGTAAGCGTGGGAACCAGATTATAAAACTGGAACACAAAACCGATATTTTCGCGACGGTAACGGGTAAGCTGCTGTTCGTTGAATTGTGAAATGTTCTGATTTTGAAAAAAGACACTGCCTTCTGTCGGGAGATCAATGCCGCCCACGATATTCAGCAGGGTACTTTTACCTGACCCGGACGGACCAACTACCACCAGAAACTCTCCATCATAGATTTCCAAATCAACATGATGCAGCACAGGGACGGAAACATCTCCGATGATATACGTTTTTGAGATGGATTTTAGAGATAGGAGAACCGGGCTCTCGCCAGGAGTATGGGGTTGAAGTGCGTCAGCATCAGGAGCAGGCATGGTCGTCATCTCTGAGCAGATTATCGTTGGTCGCTGGGATCAAGCAGGGGGAGTCCCTTTGCCACTTTGAATGTACTGATCTCTCTGACGGGCGTATTCCTCAGCGGTGATTATCTCGTCTTCCGTCGTGTTTGTCTTACCCGACTCGGATTCGCCGGTTTTCTCGAACTCGGAAAAATATCGTTTTAAATAAGGTACGCACCAGCCACAGCCTGTGCCGGCCCCGCCACATTCACTCAACTGGCTGGCGCGCCGTGGGCGGTGAATGCGGAGATGGTTGATGATTTTCCGTTTACTGATATGAAAACAGTAACATACTTTGTCGTCGAGTTTCACGGTGATTTCTTATTTCTTCTAGAATCAATTCAATGAAAGAGAAAATGGTTCTCGCTGATTTCAAGGCGATGTCATTCTCTGAATGTGAATCTTATTTGATTTCACTGAATATGTCAGGGCACCTTTGCTTAATATCAGTGTTAATAATTTTTCCAGAGTCGTATTTTTGCGCGAGACAGAGACAGCCGTTTCCATCAATTGCGGGTCATCTTTGATGTTTTCTGCGAATTGAAATTCCGTGTCCAGCATTTCTTCAATTTGGGCGATGAGTATTTTCAGTGGAATTTCATCCGGCTGGCGGAATTCCACAATGGGAATCTGCAGTGCGAGGATGACGTCTGTTGCGGGTGCCGGAAGGGGAGCAGGCGGGAGCGGCTTCTGTGCAATCAGAGGGGGAATGTCTTCCGGTATGGCGGCGATTAATTTGCGTTCGTTATCGACGGGAACTGCTTTGACAGAATGATCTTCTGCTAGAGGCTGTTGCAGTTCCAGTTCAGGCTGTGGATCGGATAGCTGTTTCTCTACCACAGGTTGAAGTGGCGCAGCAACCTTTGTGGCGGTGGAGCCTCCTGATTCAATAGAATCGTCAGAGTGTGTTTCTGAAACAGAGGCAACCTGTTCCTCCGTTTGTGTAGTCTCAGAAGGAAAACGATCCAGCAGCATCATCAAAAGAATCAGGAACGCGCCGGTGCCCGCGACAATCCAGGACATCAAAACGGGGCTGGCGATAAGAAACGCGCCGCCACGTTGTAATGTCTTCAAACCGGAACGCACTTTGTGGGAAAAGGGGGGGGAGCTTGGACGGTCTGGTGACGTAGAAACCTGGTGAATCGTCCATTGGCCGTCGGGTGTCTGTTTCAACTGAAGTGGTTGTTCGCAATCGGGGCAGGCAAACGCAGAATCACCCAGCTGCCTGCTGCGCATTCTCAGCAGAGCCTGGCAGTGGGGGCATTGAAAGGTGGTGACATCCATCAGCGATCACCTTTGGGTTGAATCCGACGTGGAACATTAATTTTTGGGCGGAAACTCAAATTGCTTCAGATTATTTTGCTTAGCATAAGGTTTACTGGTGATTGTTGCCGTTTTTTTGGCTTCATCAATGACCAGGCACATTTGATCCTGATCTTTGACATTGAAAATGGCTTGAATCGCATC
The DNA here is from genome assembly GCF_007754425.1 of Gimesia fumaroli. NCBI lineage: Bacteria > Pseudomonadati > Planctomycetota > Planctomycetia > Planctomycetales > Planctomycetaceae > Gimesia > Gimesia fumaroli. Next base: position 7,140,796 of record NZ_CP037452.1, on the reverse strand, counting down.
CAGTCCGGAAACCATGCCCATGTTCATCGTCTGGGGCATGTTTTTGGTATAGCCAACAAGCTTGAGCGCTTCCCCTTCGAGAATGATGTTGGTTTTTGTCTCATCTGCGATATAAGCAAATACTTCCTGAAGTGGCATGCGGCGGAAATCGACGTCGACTTTGTGCTTCAAACGATCCACCACTTTGTCAGGCAACTTAGGTCCAGCAGAAGGCTTGGGTTTCGCTTTGGCGGAAAAATCAGTTCGCGTTGATTCATCCCATGTCAGCAAGCTGGCTAATGCCAGATTTGGCGCCGCTCGTTCGGGTAAAGAACTGGTTAACTGTGCATAACGGTCTCCGGACTGCTGCTGATTCGCCATACTGAAGGCTTTAAGCATGGCGGGGAATCGGCCAATGACTTTACGGCTGCCGACGGTTCCCGGATTCATTTTTTCCACCCCTTCCAGCATCTCGTGAGGAAGTTGATCCAGCCGTTGCTTTAAATTGTTTGCCAGTTTCGGAGGCCGAATCATAGTGGTGTTGCGGAATGTCATTTCTGAATAAAAATCGTCCTGTCCCAGGTGCATGCTCCAGGCGACGGTTTCGACGTCATCCCCGACCCAGTTCAGTAAAAGGTTCAAAAAGGGATGTGCTTTATCCGGAATCAATACATCCTGCTGGCGGCGGACTTCATCAGGATCGAAGACAACCGTCAGATGACGGTCGCGGTCGGTCTGCTTCAGAATGGATTCGATGCCAGGTGACGTACTGCTTTCATATTCTAGCGCTTCTGCCATTTCCGTCGCACGAGACTCCCCGGGGGGACCGATTACATAGGTGTTTTCATCCACGATCATGTAAGAATGTTTGTCACCAGCGTAGACGGGGAAACTGTAGTCATCCAGTCTTTGGCCGTCGAATTGGGTGATCAGTTCCGAGCGTTTAACAGGTTCAGTTGTTCGAACGACTGCTGCGTACTCCGGTGGTGCGCCGGGGCTTCCCAGCATCAGACAGAATGTGAGTTCTTTGATTTGTGACGGATCTCGGAGACAGATTTCTTTGATCTTCTGCTCGGCCCAGATACCAATTGGTCCTAGACAGGCACGAAATTCTTCTCCTTGAGAACCAGGAGCCCAGAGTTCGGCTGGTCGCAAATGAAACAAGACGCGGGTACCCGCGGGAACGTACAACAGCCGGATCGGTTCTCCCGATGTAGGACTGGGGATTTTTTCCTGAGTCTGACTCATCTGTGCGGGAGGCAGCACTGGTTTGGCGGGTACCGAGTTCCTTTGTGTGGGAGTCGGGGGTTTTGCGGTGATGGTTTGCTCGACCCGCGACCAAGCAAAAAACGCACCAACGCCGATCACAAGGATCAGTGCCAATCCAATGAGTATCGACATGTTTCGCCGTTTGGCATTTTTTCGCCTCAGTTCGCGGAGACGCGCCACGCCGGCGTGATCTGTGGACTCCAATGCGATATTTGGAACCGCGGGATCGGATGCATCTGTGTTGATGACGGTCGCGGCCGGTTTCACTGGTTTTGAATCGCCCGGTGATGTTGTATCGATTTGCGCGAACGTATCCGGTTTTTCAACAGGAGGCGTAAACGCCGCGGGTTGGGGCGCTACTGGTTCATCGGGAATCCACTTGGCTGAGGTCCCGACAACGGGAGTAGCAGGTTGTGCCAACTCGATTTTGACTTCTTCATTTTCACTTTGCGGAGGCGTTTGGGGATGAGCAGGATTAGTTTGCACTTGTTCAGAAGGTGCTGCTTCAACTGTCTCCGGGATCGCAGGTTTGGTGATGGGAAGTTTCAAGACGAATGCATGCTTGCAGTTGGGACAGCGCGCTTTCTTGCCGAGCAGACTTTTATCTCGGAGTTTGAGCTTTTTTTTACATTGGGGACAAGGGACAGCAATGCTTGTCATGAATCTGCCTGTTTGAGTACTATTTTCTTAAGGTGAATCGTGGTAAGGATTAAAGTGAGAGCATGTCACCACATGCTGGAGCAGCACTTTCCTTTATCATACGTTTTGCCAAGGAGTACTGCCAAGTCTTTTTGAGGCTTGTTTTGGATTAAGGACGGTTTCCGAAAAGGAGACAGGTAGCAGGGCAATCGCCTGACAGCGTAAGAATCATCGAAAATGATAGCGAGAGGTTTGGTATGGTGGTCTAATAGAAAACGGGCTTGCAGTTCATTGGGAGAAATCAGCCAAAGAGGCCTTTAATCACAGTGCCGCTTTCCACCAGTTTCACGGGCCGTCCGATGGGGGTGTGTAATTCCATATCGGCGTTGATTTTCATGGCATGACACATGGATCGGAATAGGTCATCCACTTCAACCGGGGAATCGACGATTTCCTGGCCATTCTCATCGGTTTTTCCAATGACTTGTCCCCCCTTAATACCGGCTCCCGCCATGAGTAAATTGAAGTTTTTGACCCAGTGGTCACGACCGGGAACGGGGGGGCGTGCATTGATTTTAGGGGTGCGTCCAAATTCACCCATGCAGAGTACCAGAGTTTTATCCAGCAACCCGCGCTGTTTCAGATCGATCAGCAACTGGGATAAGCCTTGGTCGACATCAGGGGCACGACGCTCCATTCCTTTGAACACGTTGCTGTGCATGTCCCAGCCTCCACTGCGCACTTCAACAAAGGGAACGCCCACTTCTACGAGCCTGCGTGCTACCAGCAGGCCTTGTCCCAGTTGCGATTTCCCGTAGGCTTCTTTCATCGTCGTCGGTTCATTGTCGAACTGAAATGCCTTCAGACGGGGTGACAGCATCATCAGGTTCGCTTTCTGGTATAGCTTACTTTGCTCTTTAACGAGTGCTGCTGCACCGGCGTCCGCAAAGTCACTTTCCTGCTGACTTAATAACGCAAGTCTGCGTTGCTGCCGCGAGGTGGGGGTGTTGTTGAAGACATTGTCCGGAAGCTGGCCGGGTCGATCGATAATAAACGGTGCTACCTGAACTCCTAGAAAGCCCGAGCTCAGTGTCTGGCCGATGCTGACAAAGTTAGGGATATCCGATTGGGGGTCACCGATCTCTTTGGCGACGACCGAACCGAAATGGGGGAACTTTTCAATACCCAGCATGCGGTGACCGGTATGCAGGTGGTAGGTGCCGCGTTCATGGGCGGCTTCTTTGCCGGTTATGGAACGAATGACGGCAATGTCGTTCATGACAGACGCGATCTTGGGCCAATAATGAGCGATTTCAATTCCGGGAGACTGGGTTGTGATTTTCTTGGTTTCGCCTCCATTGGGTGTCCCCGGTTTGGGGTCCCAGGTTTCCATCTGGCTGGGGGCACCTGCCAGCCAGACCAGGATACAGGAGCGGCCTTCCTTTTTCAGTTCGGCTGCGTTTAAGCGGAACTGGTTCAACAGCGCAGAACCGGTGATTCCCAGCGAAGCGGATTGCAAAAAACTTCTGCGGGAGACCCCGCCGCGACGATTCAAATTCAGATGTAAGATCGCATCTGCATGCATATGATGTTTCCTGTGAACTAATAATGGCTAGCGCTTCGTGCGAAATTCAGTGGAATTGACGAGGACCCAGATCAGGTCGTCAATGGCCTCTTCACGATTTGCCGATTCATTCAAATATTCAATATTCCGCTGGACTTCCTGCTCTGTGGCGTGTCTGGCCAGCACGTTCAGATACAGTGTCTGTACCAGTTCTTCGTTTGAGTTGATCTTAATTAACTTTTGCTTGAGTTCGCTCTGGGAGAGTTTGGATTGCAATGTAGTGTTGTTCATCAAAAGCAGTGCTTGTTGGATCGAACCTTCAAGTGCCCCTTGGGGCAGCGAGGGGTTTATGTCAAAAACCTGCATGATTTCCTGGTGTAGTTTTTTGTCGTGTCCTGTTAATTTTTCAACCGAGGCTGCGACAACGTCCGGACGCAATCGGGAAGGCCGAACAGCGGTAAACAGTTCTGATGTAGAAGACATGGTCCGCATTTCGCGCTGATAGATATTCGAGTTCATAATCAATCGAAAAACCCATTTAGGGTCAAAGTTTTTATAGCGGAAATTGGCAGCGATCCGATTGACGACTGGCTTGTGAATCACATCACTGTCAGGCCCCAGACTGTCGACATCGTAGAATCCATCACCGATGAGTTCGCTCCAGATGCGGTTCACATATGCACGTGCAAACCAGTAATTTTTCGGGTTGTAAGCCAGGTAGGCGGCGATGGAAACGCGCCGGGCGTCGGACTTCATTTTTTCGTGTGGTTTCTCTCCCAGCAGAAAACGGGGTTTAACGACGGTTTTGACCGTCGGATCATCTGCGTCAGGCATTTTGTAGGTGTAGGGATGAAAAAAGGCAGCGAGTTCATGAAATTGCTCGCGTTTCCAGTTATCAAACGGATGGTCATGGCATTCTGCGCATTTGATGCTGATGCCCATAAAGATACGCGCTGTCTGGGAAGCGAGTTCGGTCGATTTATTTTCACAAGCCAGTACAAAATTATTAGGACCATACTTCTGACCATAATCATTTCGTACGGCTTTGTTACGCTGTGGCGTTGCCGAAATCAGCATAACGGTAATGTAATCCCAGGGAGCACCTTTGTGGAATTGCTCTGCCAGCCAGTCCTCCAGTGCTTGCGGGTTGACCCGATTTTTGTTGGCGACACTGTCATAAAAAATGACCGAGGTCCAGTATTTGGACCATTTACGTGCGTATTCATTGGTCTCCAGTAATTCGTCAATCAACGCGGCTCGTTTGTTTCTATTTTGACTGGAAAGAAACGATTCGATTTTTTCTGGCGTGGGAAGAGTTCCTGTGAGATCAAGATAAACGCGGCGAATAAAAGTTTCGTCATCTATGGTCTTGGCGAAAACTGCCTGTGACGTTGGACCTAGTTCCTGCTCCAGAGCTTGATCCAGGTCAGCGGAACTGAAGCTGATACTACGGGCAATGCGGCGCGTAGGCATTGTTGACCGGATATATCCCAGTAGCTGCATCTTCTGTTCTTGTGTTTTGAGAGGAGGGAGATTGAGCGGAGGGGCTTTCTTCTTCGCATTTTTTCTGGGAGCAGCGGCTAAAGTTGTCGGAAGAAACAGACAAATCAATGTGATGAAAACGATCCATTGACAGGGTCGGAATGAAGAACTTTGACCACGCTTCAACATCATACGATCCGCTATTGAAAGAGAGATTCGGAGATCCGAATAGAAATGCGTCAAATGAAGCAATTGTGTTTGTCGTATTGTAGTTAAGAAATGAGTCGTAAAGACAATAACTCCAACTCGAAGCTGAGAGTCTTAACTTTAATTACATTAATGGTATCTGCAGTGAGACAAAGGTAAATAGAATTTGATGGATTCGATCCAGGACTGACTGAATTATTTAGTCAGTTAGTGATTTATGTTCATGAGGATGGGGGGCTCTAGAAACGGACTGCTTTAAGTGTACATTTTGTTTGACAGGCGTAGTTTAAATATGTATACTATTTTTGTGGTGGTGGCGAGATCCGGAAATGTGAGCTATTTCACACAAATTTATTTCTAAGAAGGGGGGGTTTGGACCGAATCATAGTTTGTTTTATGGGTTTAATCAGGAGAGAGGCCCCAATTCTTATTTTAAGGTCATGACCTGTAAAGTTAAATATATTTATAGTTTAGCGTTTATTTGGTTAGAAGTTTTGGTGGGCTGATTTCAATCTTTTGGTGGAAATGCGAGATGTTTGACTAAAATTATTTACGTGTGAACTTTTTCTTCTCAAATTCGTCTATTAATGCGTACTAATGACAGAACCTGGAGAGGGCACATGTGATGGACACTGTGGTTACTGGGGAGAGTCAAAAACATTGAGGGTGGGAAGTCATGATCAGTTCAAAATATAACAATCCGGCGATGAAGCAGTTGGCAGAGCAGCAGGTGAAGTACGCACCGCGCGAGGTGAAGCTTGAGCAAATCAGCCGCGCGGAGATACTTCTATCTAATATTGAGCAGGAGCAGGATTATCCTTATCCGGACCTCTGTAAGGAAATCACAACATACCGATCGGAAATTTACCCGGATCTGGTGATTTCCGGCGCGGATGTTCTGCATGATTTACGTTGCTTTATTGAAGACCTGTCTGACAGCGCAGAGATTAACGTAGACGATGTCGATGAGGAGGTTCTGACGGTCCAGGATCTCAGTAAAAAGTTCAATATTTCCACGAAGACCGTTGATCGTTGGAGAGACAAAGGTTTGGTCAGTCGTCGTTTTCGGTTTAACGGCCGGAAACGGGTTGGTTTCCTGAAGTCGTCAGTGGATCGTTTTCTACAGAAGAATCGCGGTCATATCACACGCAGCATGAATTTCAGTCAGCTGAGTGATGAAGATCGTGAAGAGATTCTGCGTCGGGCGCGGCGTCTGGCTCGGTATGGAGGGTGTCCTGCTGAGATCAGTCGACGGATTGCGCGGCACATGAATCGTTCGCCGGAAACCATTCGCTACACTTTGAAAAATTTTGATCGGGAGAACCCGGAGTTGGCTATATTTCCGAATGCTCCAGAAAAAATTACAGAGCAACAGAAGCGTGATATTTACAACACGTTTCGACGTGGAATTCCCGTCGAAAAGCTGGCGCGTCGTTACTGTCGCACTAAGGCCAGTATTTATCGCATCATTTCCGAAGCCCGGGCTGCACGTCTGCATGCCCAGACGATCGACTACATGCACAGTGATGAGTTTGAACAACCGAACGCCGACAAGGTGATTCTGGGGCCGCCTCCGGAAGTGGATAAGTCGAACGAAAAAGTTCGCACTCCGCCCGGGTTACCCCCGTATCTGGCAAGCTTGTATTCAATTCCATTGCTGACGCGAGAAGAGGAAGCCTACTATTTCAGAAAACTGAATTACCTGAAATACAGGGCATTTCAGATTCAGGAAAATCTGGATCCTAATCGACCCAAAGCGCGAGACATGGATCAGATCGAAAAGTTGCTTGATGAGAGTACCGATGTGAAAAACTTTTTGATCCGGAGTAACCTGCGACTGGTGGTTTCAATTGCCAAGCGTCATATCAGGCCAGGAAACAACTTCTTTGAAATGGTCAGTGACGGCAATATGTCGCTGATTCGTGCAATCGAGAAATTTGATTACACAAAAGGGAACAAGTTTTCTACGTATGCCAGCTGGGCGATTATGAAGAATTACGCACGTTCGATTCCCGCCGAGTACAAGGTGCTCGATCGGTTCCGAACGGGTAATGAAGAATTATTCTTTCAGTCTACCGATGAGCGGGAAAGCCAGTACCGTGAGGAGCTGATCAACCAGAAGCAGCATGCTGTGATCATGAGTATTCTGGATCAGTTGGATGGGCGCGAAAAAGATATTCTGATCTATCGCTATGGTCTGAATGCTCGCAATGAGCCTCAGACACTTGAACAGGTTGGTGATCGTTTTGGAGTGACCAAGGAGCGGATCAGGCAGTTAGAGTCTCGTGCTCTGAAAAAATTACGGAGAATTACACAGGTAGAACGAGTTGAAATTCCGGGAATTTAAATCAGGCTGATCAAGACCGGTTTTTCCGGTCTTATTAGTGAGTTCTCCCCTTGAACAGGCATGGTTCACAGAGCCATGCCTGTTTTTTTGTGACTTCCCTGAATACCGATCTTTACTGTTGTGAATCGGTGGCTTGGGTGAATGCTGCTTTTGTTGTTGGTTTTCTTGAACTTAGAGGCAGAAATTGTGTCTTATCACTCATGTAGACGAAATCAGCCTTCTCTATGATGGAAAACAGACTGCGTTGAGATGGAAAATCAAAGACCACATAGGCATACAGCATTAAGAAAAGATAACATTTTTTGGAATCAGCCAGTCGTTCACACTTGCAAGCAAGTGCCTGATTGCTATATTGAGCTGCTTACTGAGTTTCGGCGGGGAAAGTACCTCTTTAGCCAAGCGAGTCGTTCAGGTTGCATGAGGCTTGAAGCCTGCTAGCTTAGTTTTAGTTTGACAGGCTAGCGTAGCTCAATCGGCAGAGCATCGGTTTTGTAAACCGAAGGTTGTGGGTTCGATTCCCACCGCTAGCTCTTTAGCCTGGAGTTCTGAGCCCTTCTTTTTGTTTAAAGTGGGTTCAGTGAACGGCTTATGATATCCAGCTTCGGCTGGTTGGGAGGGGGAATTCCCGAGCGGCCAAAGGGGTCAGACTGTAAATCTGATGGCTATGCCTTCGCAGGTTCGAATCCTGCTTCCCCCACTTGAGGTTGGAAAGTTGACTGAGTCACGGTTTTGCGGGTGTAGCTCAATGGTAGAGCCCCAGCCTTCCAAGCTGGTTGTGAGGGTTCGATTCCCTTCACCCGCTTTTTGATATAAACATGTTTTGTTGTTAAAAGACAGAAAATGCTGCTGTGGCTCAGTTGGTAGAGCGCGTCCTTGGTAAGGACGAGGTCATGGGTTCAAGTCCCATCAGCAGCTTTTTTGAGAGAATTAAAATGTGGTTTTCAGGAGGTGTGTGCCTCTTGCGTGCGAGGGGTGACTCCTGTTTTTACCTCGCTATTTGTTTTGTTGGTTTTATTGTTTGGGTTTGGTTGTGTGCCAGGCCTGAAAAAGGGGTTTTAAAGAGAGATGGCTAAGGAAGTCTTTGAGCGAACAAAGCCGCACGTAAACGTAGGTACGATTGGACACATCGACCATGGTAAGACAACCCTGACAACCGCTTTGCTGGCAGTGCAAAGTGAGAAGGGTCTTGCCCAGATGAAGAGTTATGCTGATGTTGCGAAGGGGGGGACCGTTCGTGACGATACCAAGACTGTGACAATTGCAGTGAGTCACGTGGAGTACGAAAGCGAAACTCGTCACTACGCTCACATCGACTGTCCTGGTCACGCTGACTATATCAAGAACATGATCACCGGTGCTGCCCAGATGGATGGTGCCATTCTGGTGGTTTCTGCTGCTGACGGCCCGATGCCTCAGACGCGTGAGCACATTCTGTTGGCTCGTCAGGTGGATGTGCCTTCTCTGGTCGTCTTTCTGAATAAGTGTGACTTGGTCGACGATGAAGAATTGCTCGAACTGGTTGAAATGGAAATTCGCGAGTTGCTGACCAAGTATGGTTTCCCAGGCGATGACATTACCATCGTACGTGGAAATGCGAAGGGTGCACTCGATAATCCTGCTGACCCAGAATACAACGCCTGTATTGGTAATCTGATGGATGCTCTCGATGCAGACATTGCTGCTCCAGAGCGTGAAGCGGATAAGGCGTTCCTGATGGCGATTGAAGATGTGTTCTCCATCGCTGGCCGTGGTACAGTGGTAACTGGCCGTATCGAGCAGGGTAAGATTACTGTTGGTGACAAGGTAGAGATCGTTGGTCTGCGTGATACGCAGGAAACGACTTGTACCGGCGTGGAAATGTTCCAGAAAACTTTGAATGAAGGTCTGGCTGGTGACAACGTAGGTATTCTTCTGCGTGGTACCAAGAAGGAAGACGTGGAGCGTGGTCAGGTATTGGCTGCTCCCGGATCCATTCCTCCGCACACCAAGTTCGAAGGTCAGGTTTACGTCCTGAGTAAAGAAGAAGGTGGTCGTCATACTCCGTTCTTCAACGGTTACCGTCCTCAGTTCTACTTCCGTACAACTGACGTGACTGGTTCTACAACATTGCTGGGTGGTGCAGAGATGTGTATGCCTGGTGATAACGTGGAAGTTGAAGTTGAGCTTGGTAAGCCAATCGCTATGTCAGAAGGTAGCCGTTTCGCGATTCGTGAAGGTGGTCGTACCGTTGGTTCTGGTGTTGTTACCAAGATTGTTGAGTAGTTAAGAGACGCTGCTTTTTGTGATTTATATGGTGTCCACTCTGGCTGATGCCGGAGTGGACACCTTAAAGTTATAGTAGGTTTGTTGTACTGTTTGTCCGTTGGGACCGAGGGCTGTTATGGCACGTGAATATGTTTGGTTAGAATGTACTGAGACCGGAATGCGAAATTATCGGGTCAGTAAGGAGACTCGTGGCACGGAGCGGCTTTCACTGATGAAATACTGTCCCAAGTTGCGAAAGCATACATTGCATAAAGAGTCTCGCAAGAAGTAGGTTCTGCTGGCCTGGATTTTGTGACTGGTGTCAGGTCTTTGAGTTGCTTCCGGTGGTCAAAATGTTTGGTCGGTTCATAATGTTGAACGGGTGTAGCTCAATTGGCAGAGCACTGGATTCCAAATCCAGCGGTTGGGGGTTCAAGTCCCTCCGCCCGTGTTTTTGTGTTGCATCTGCTGCGAGGGCTGTTGTGAGGTTGTTGCCTCTGGCTCTTTCATCTTGATTTTACGGCAGGTTTGCGATTTTTGAGTTCGCTTCTGTTCTTTTTATCATTTAGTAAATTGGTCTAATGGCTAAATCCAAGACAGGACAAGCGTTTTCCGCCACTTTGGTAAGTGGTGGTTTATATAAAAGAAACCAGGGGCGGCTTGTACGTCAGTTGACGGCAATCGGTCTGGTCGCAATTGCTATTTTTGGTGCCTATTCTCTTTATAATGTTTTGCCGCTGGGAATGTCCGCCGGGATGCAAAAAGGGATTGCGGTTTCAGTTGTGGTGATTTCGACATGGTTGGCCTATCGGGTTGTGAATTTTCCTCGCTTTGCTGACTTCCTGATTTCTGTTGAAGCTGAAATCAGTAAAGTGACATGGGCAACCTGGGATCAGTTATGGCGGTCGACGGCCGTGGTAATTGTGTTGATGTTTTTTCTGTCGTTTCTGTTGCTGGCGTACGATATGCTCTGGCAGCTGATCTTCAAGACAATCGGTTTTTTGCAGATTTAAAGAAGCGCGGCCCAGCATTCAGTAGATAACAGAGATTTTTTGATCTCTGCTTCTTGAATAAATTGTTATTCCTGCTCATTATGGGCGATTCCGGCTTTTAGAAGTCTCTTTTGTTGTAGATTCAGGGTAAAAATCAGGTGTCCGTATGTGACGGTTCCTGTTTGAAGGTGTCTCATGAGTAATGATTCGGGTTCTGAACTTGCCTCTGAAAATCCAGAGGGCTCTGAAAAACGCCTTTGGTATGTGTTGAAAGTGCAGAGTAACCGGGAGAAATCAATTCGGGAAGCTTTGCTGAGAGGAATTAAGAGAGACGGTCTGGAAGAATTTTTCGGTGAAATTATTATCCCGACTGAGAAGGTTGTTGAGACAAAGGGTGGTAAGAAACGGGTTTTTGAGCGAAAGCTTTATCCCGGCTATCTCATGATTCAGGTCGAACTGAATGATGACAGCTGGTACCTGGTTCGATCCACGAATGGAGTAGGAGATTTCACCGGGGCGGCAGGTAAGCCGATTCCCATGCAGGAGCATGAAATTGCTCGCATGCTGGGCCGGGAAGAGACCAAGGAAGAAACTCCTGTTAAGATTAAGTTAGATTTTCAGACCGGCGATGTTGTCAAAATTAAAGATGGTACTTTTGAGGGATTTGAGGGTACGATCGACAACATTGATGAAGCCAGTGGTAAGGTGACTGTTCTGATTGAGATTTTCAGTCGACCCACTCCGACGGAGTTAGAGTACTGGCAGATTGAAAAGGTCTAGTGAGTCTTTCAGGCTTAACGTAAAAATATTGATTCACGTGTTTATAAAGTGTTTTGAAAGTCGGTCAAATGGCTAAGCAGCTTGTTGCAGAAGTTAAGGTTCAGATTCCCGGTGGTCAGGCAACTCCCGCTCCTCCTGTAGGTACGGCACTTGGTCCACACGGCGTGAATATCGGTCAGTTTGTACAGCAGTTTAATGATCGTACAAAAGATATGGCTGGCACGACTGTTCCAGTTGTGATCAGCGTTTTCAATGATCGCTCTTTTGATTTTATTCTGAAGAGTCCTCCCGCTGCTGTTCTGTTGAAGCAGGCAGCTCAGATTGCGAAAGGGTCAGGGAATCCCAAGAAGAATAAAGTAGGGAAAGTGACCGTTGATCAATTGAAAGAAATTGCCAAGACCAAGTTTGAAGATCTGAATGCTCCTGATCTTGACCAGGCTGCCAAGATTATTGCCGGTACCGCTCGCAGCATGGGTCTCGAAGTCGAAAAATAATCGTTAGCCCTAAAAGGGGCGGTTATTACGATTAGTGTCAGGCAATATTAAATAAACAAAAACGTTATTCGGATAGAGAGTCATGGGAAAACAATCCAAGCGAACCAAGTTTTACAATGAAAAGCTGGCTGGGCTCAGTTCTGCAAGTCTGGAAGAGGCTGTAGGGGCGTTGAAGTCTCTGGAGGCCGACCTGCCTGCTGCTATTAAGCCGGTTAAGATGGACCAGACTGTTGAGTTGGCTGTGCGACTGGGAGTGGATCCTCGCCAGGCGGATCAGTTGGTCCGTGGTTCAATCAATCTGCCGCACGGGATTGGCAAAACACAGCGTGTTGTTGTGTTTGCCCAAGGGGCAAGCTTGGAAGCAGCCGAAGCAGCTGGTGCTGATGCCGCGGGTGGAAAAGATCTGGCAGATAAGGTCAAAGGTGGCTGGCTTGATTTCGATGTCGCGATTGCAACGCCAGACATGATGGGTGTGGTTGGTCCATTAGGTCGTGTTCTGGGGCCGCGAGGTTTGATGCCATCGCCGCGTGCTGGAACTGTGACACAAGATGTAGCAGGTGCTGTGAAAGATTATAAGGCTGGTAAGGTTGAGTTTCGAGTTGACGCCGGCGGCAATGTGCACTGCCGTGTTGGAAAGCTCTCGTTCGAAGCCGGTCAGCTGGTAGAAAATATCGAGGCGATGTTAAAGTATCTGGAATCGTTGCGTCCTTCTTCTGTGAAAGGCGCTTATGTGCGAAATATTGCAATTTCGTCAACGATGAGCCCCGGAATCGGAATCGCACTTTAATATCGTATTCACTCTGATTGTATTTGTAGCCAAAAATATTAGCTAATAACTGTTTTCGGCGTTTATTGAGCTGGAAGAGATCTAATGAGTAAATTTGTAAAAGAACTGATCATCTCGGAGATCGAATCCCAGATTGGCGAAGTTCGAGATTTCGTTGTTGTGGATTCTGCAAAACTGGATGCGATTACCGATAACGGCTTTCGTATTAAGCTGCAGGAAAAGGGGATTTCGACTCTGACGGTGAAGAATTCTCTGGCCCGTCGTGCTTTTGCCAATGCTGGCGTAGAAGGTCTGGAAGAGGTCTTGAAGGGGCCTTCGACACTCGTGTGGGGTGGTGAGGATATTGTCGCTCTCTCCAAAGAGATGTCGAAATGGGCTTCGGATATCGAAAATCTGGCAATCAAAGGTGGTTCAACAGAAGGAACTGCACTTACGTCAGATGATGTGACAAAACTAAGTAAGAGCCCTGGTCGAATGGAATTGATTGGCGAAATTGTCTCCCGGATCCTCGGACCTGGTGCACAATTAGCAGGGGCAATCAAAGGTCCCGGCGGGACACTTGCCGGGCAGATTAAGACAATCTCTGAAGGGGATGAGTCATAAGTCGTTGACCCGTTTCAAGGCTTGTGGTTTGTGTCTTGAAATTTGTAGCAACTGCTGCTGAGGCAATGCAGCGTTGATTTGATTTACACTATTGAGAGATTTTATTTTACGCATTCGTGCGAAAGGAAAGAGAAGATGGCGACAGCCGAAGCAACAACTGAATTTGGTGAAGAGACCAAAGAACTGGGCGACAAAATTGCTGGATTGACTTTGCTCCAGGCTAAAGAATTGGCTGAATACCTTGACGAAGTCCATGGTATCAAGGCTGCCGCTGGTGGCGCTGTCATGATGGCTGCTGGTCCTGGTGGTGGCGATGGTGGTGGAGAAGCTGCTGCAGAGCAGACCGAATTTGATGTCATTCTGACCGGATTCGGCGACAGCAAGATTCCTGTGATTAAAGTCGTTCGTGGCGCCACAGGTCTTGGTCTGAAAGAAGCAAAAGATCTGGTTGAAGGTGCTCCTAAACCGCTGAAAGAAGGTATCTCGAAAGAAGATGCTGAAGCACTGGCTAAAGAAGTTGAAGAAGCAGGTGGTTCTGCTGAAGTGAAGTAAGTTGTCAAAAGAAAAAAGCCATCTTGAATTCACCTGTGCCGAAACTCGTTTTTGGCACAGGTTGACTTCTGCCTGTATGGGTGTTTATTTGTGGTTTTTTTCTGCGTGCAATTGAAGTGTTCTGTGACTCTGTCTAGAATAAGCAGTTGACTGCATCCGGCTTTGTTGCGTCCGGCGCGTCAATCTTTATTTGAAGCTGTTTCTTCAGAGTGCTTTTTTGTTGCATGTTGTACCGCTGCTTTATGTTTTACGTTAGTTTATCTGCTTCGATCAGTCATCGTTTCAGTCCCTTTTGGTCTAAGCAATCGACTCATTGCACTCTCTTTTGAATAGCAAAGTAGTATTGAGCGATTTATCAGGCTTCAATTTAGTCGAGCAATCCGCTTTAAATACAGCATTCGGGGCTGTATTCTCTCGAGGTACGCGCTGTTGTTCCTCGCTATTCTTGGCTTGTGCTCTGTCAGTTCGACATTGTCAGTTACGCAGGGCATTTCCACATCTGGCACCAGGTAAGTAGAAAAGATCATCTTAATGCCGATTCCAGCACAGCGAACGATCCCCACTCAATCCGTCAAAAATTTTGGTAAGATTGAACACAGTTTTGACCTGTCTGATTTAACGCAGATTCAGACAGATTCCTATGCCAGTTTTCTTCAGGCTGATAAATCGCCTCGTGAGCGAAAGAATCAAGGGCTTGAGGAAATCTTGCGCGAAGTATTTCCCATTGAAAGTTATCAGGGGCAGTACCAGTTAGAGTACGTCAAGTATGAGTTGGGAAAACCTCGCTATACCCCAACAGAATGTCGTCAGTTGCGGATGACCTACGGTCGCCCTTTCCGCGTCTGGTTGCGTCTTGTGAAAGAGCAGCCGATTGAAGAGGAAGTTTATCTCGGCGACTTGCCCGTGATGATTGGTGGTGGTGAATTTATCATCAATGGTGCCGAACGCTGTATTGTCAGTCAGTTGCACCGTTCTCCCGGCGTCGACTTTGTACTCAGTTCCGAGCCTGGTGAGAAGAAGGAATATTCCTGCCGCGTAATTCCGGAACGGGGAAGCTGGATCGAACTGGTAGTCGGTAAAAAAGATACTCTGGGTGTGAGAATTGACCAGAGTGGTAAGTTTTCGGCAATGACACTTTTACGTGCCATGTCAAAAGATTACTCATCAGATACCGATCTGGTCAAACTTTTTTACGAAACCAAGTCGGAAAAAATTACCGCTGCAACTGCTTTGGAAAAGCTGATCGGCAAAATTGTCGCTGAAGACATCGTGTATCCAGCCGGACATGATCGTTGTGGCGAAGTGATTCTGGATTGTTGTGGAACGATTACCGAAGAGTTGGTTGACGAAATTGTTGACACCGGTTTGAAAAAAGTGGAAATCGTTGCGGAAGTCAACGACCTGCTGGTTCTGCAAAGTATCGCCGAAGATCCTACCGCAACTCACGAAGAAGCATTGTTGCGAATTTATTCACGTCTGCGTCCGGGGAATCCGCCGCAGTTGGAACGAGCCGTTGATCTGTTCAAGGAAAAATTCTTTGACGTCAATCGTTATCGGTTGGGTCGCGTGGGGCGTTTCCGTATCAATCGTAAATTCAAACAGGATGTGCCCGATACGGAAATGACGCTACGTCCGGAAGACTTTATCAACTCCATTCGTTACCTGGTCCGTTTGCGAATTGGTGATGGATCTGCTTATGTAGACGATATCGATAACCTTGGTAACCGACGTCTGCGTACAATTGATGAGTTGGCTTCCGATGAAATTCGTAAAGGATTTCTCAAGCTGCGTCGAACTGTGCAGGAGCGTATGACACAAAAAGATGTCGAAGAGATGTCGCCTCGTACGCTGATCAACCCCAAGAGTGTATCGGCGGCAATTGACTTCTTCTTTGGTCGTAGCGAACTGTCACAGGTGGTCGACCAGACGAATCCACTTTCGATGTTAACTCACGAACGTCGTTTGAGTGCCTTAGGTCCTGGCGGTTTGAACCGGAAACGTGCCGGCTTTGAAGTCCGCGACGTACATATTTCTCACTACGGACGAATTTGCCCGATTGAAACACCGGAAGGTACCAACATTGGTTTGATTTCCAGCTTGAGTATTTTCTCTAAGGTAGACGATTACGGCTTTTTGGTGACGCCTTATCGTCAAGTAAAAAATGGAAAACTGACGGACGAAGTGCATTGGATGCGGGCTGATGAAGAGGCAGAAGTCCATGTGGCTCCTGCTGACACGCCCGTTGAAAATGGTAAATTTATTGAAGATCGTGTGATGGCACGCTTCCGTGACGATGTGGTCTGGATTGCTGGCGGCGACGTCGATTACATCGATGTCGACCCCGCGCAGATGGTGGGGATTTCTGCTGGACTGATTCCCTTCCTGGAACACGACGATGCGAACCGGGCTTTGATGGGGTCGAACATGCAGCGACAGGCTGTGCCTCTATTGATCGCAGAACCGCCGCTGGTGGGTACCGGTATGGAAGTCGCTGTGGCTCAGAACTCGGGTATGGTTGTGCGGGCTGAGAAGGCCGGTAAGGTGACTTACGTTGATGGAAATGTTGTCGAAGTTAATGGTAAAAAATATCGTCTGCGAAAGTATGAAGGCCTCAACGAGCGTACCTGCTTGAATCAGACTCCTGCCGTCAGTGTAGGAGATACAGTCAAGAAAGGTCAGATCCTTTGTAACAGTGCTGCTGCATCAGACGGATTACTGGCACTTGGTCGTAACGTGCTGGTAGGCTTCATGTCTTGGGACGGTTACAACTTTGAAGACGCGATCATTCTGTCAGAGCGTCTGGTGAAGGAAGATGTATATACTTCGATTCACATTGATGAGTTTGATGTTGAAATTCGTGAAACAAAACTGGGGCGTGAAGAGTTCACGCGTGATATTCCTAACGTTAGCGAAAAAGCGTTGCGTCACATCGGCGAAGACGGAATTATCAAAGTAGGAACTCGTGTTCGCCAGGGTGATATTCTGGTCGGGAAAGTTTCGCCGAAAGCCAAAGCTGAGCTGACTCCAGAGGAAAAGCTGCTGCATGCGATCTTTGGTCGTGCCGGCGAGGATGTCAAAAACGAATCGTTAGAGGCCTCCAGTGGTGTAGAAGGAATCGTGATTCACACCGAAAAATTTGCCCGCCGCATGAGTTTGACTGACTACGAGCGCAAGCAGTACGACGAAGAACTCAAGCAGGTTGAGGAAAAAGGTGACCAGGAAATCGCTTCTGAGTTCCGTGAGTTCCTGAAGACATTTGAAGGTGCATTAGGACAGCCTCTGGTTGACGATGATGGTCGTAAGATTCGTGATATTACTGAAGACAAATTCATTTCTCAGTATGCTCATGATTTTCTGTCACATCTGGATGACTTGGATATTCGCAGCCCGCAGAAGAAGGCAGACTGTCGTGCGGTCATCGACGATCTCTGGTCCAATGTGGAAGATGTGATTGATACCTGTGACCAGCGTGTCAATAGTATGAAACGCGGCGAAGAATTGCCAAACGGCGTGCTGCAGATGGTTAAAGTCTATGTGGCATCGAAGCGTCAGATTTCCGTGGGTGACAAAATGGCTGGTCGTCACGGGAATAAGGGGGTGATTTCCAAGGTTCTACCGATTGAAGATATGCCTTTTACGGAAGATGGAACTCCGATCGACATCATGTTGAATCCGCTGGGGGTTCCGAGTCGTATGAATGTGGGACAGATTCTGGAGACCCACCTTGGCTGGGCTGCCGAAAAGCATGGTTTCCGTGCTGTTTGTCCGGTATTTGACGGTGCAATGGAATCACTGATTCACGAGTATCTGGACTCAGCCGGTTTGCCTAAGGATGGTAAAGCGCAGTTGTTTGATGGTCGTACGGGTGAAGCATACGAACAGAAAACAACAGTGGGTCAGATTTACATGCTGAAGCTGCATCACCTTGTGGATGACAAAGTGCATGCCCGTTCGACAGGTCCTTACTCTCTGATTACTCAGCAGCCGTTGGGTGGTAAAGCCCGGTTCGGTGGTCAGCGATTCGGGGAAATGGAAGTCTGGGCACTGGAAGCTTATGGAGCTGCTTATATTCTGCAGGAACTGCTGACAGTGAAGAGTGATGATGTCGAAGGCCGTACCAAGATTTATGAATCGATGGTCAACGGTGAAAATACATTAGAGGCCGGTACGCCAGCTAGCTTTGACGTGCTGAACAACGAAATTCGTGGACTTGGTTTGAATCTACAGCTGGAAAAAAATCCCGCTTGATGCGTTCTCAGGGATTAGAGATTTGTGTCAAAGGCGATGTTTTTCAGGATCAATGTCTGATCATAAACAGTTCAGAAAATAAGGAGCGTGCACAGTGAGTGTTGCACAGACAGCTTACGAGCGAATTAACGATTACGGTTCCGTAAAAATTGGTTTGGCCAGTCCACACGATATTCGGAGCTGGTCATTCGGCGAAGTGAAGAAGCCGGAAACGATTAATTATCGAACCTACCGTCCCGAACGTGATGGCTTGTTCTGCGAGCGAATTTTCGGTCCTGAAAAGGACTGGGAGTGTGCCTGTGGTAAATACCGAGGCATGAAATATAAAGGCATGATCTGCGACCGTTGTGGTGTCAAGGTGACACATAGTCGCGTTCGAAGAAAGCGGATGGGGCACATTGAACTGGCTGCCCCGATTGTGCATATCTGGTTCTTCAAATCGATGCCCAGCCGCCTGGGTGCGTTGCTGAATATGAAAACCACCGCTCTCGAAAAAGTGGTTTACTTTCAGGACTATGTCGTGACAGATCCCGGCGATACGCCGCTGGAGATGTGCCAGACGATGACGGAAGAAGAAGCACGCCAGAATCAGGCGAAGTATGGTCCAGGTTCGTTTGAGATTGAGATGGGAGCAGAAGCCATTAAGAAGCTTCTGATGAGTCTGAATCTTGTCGAGATCTCAGAACAGCTTCGCAAAGAATTGTTCGAAACGGCCAGTCAGCAGAAACGCAAAGACTATATCAAACGATTGAAAATCGTAGAGTCATTGCGTGACAGCGATAACCGCCCTGAGTGGATGGTGCTGGAAGTCATTCCAGTGATTCCACCCGATCTGCGACCACTGGTTCTACTCGATTCCGGTAATTTCGCAACCAGCGACTTGAATGACCTCTATCGCCGAATCATCAACCGAAATAACCGCTTGAAAAAACTGGTTGATTTGAACGCACCTGAAGTGATTGTGCGTAACGAAAAGCGAATGCTGCAGCAGTCGGTCGATGCTTTGTTCGATAATAATCGTTGTAAGCGTCCTGTGCTGGGTTCTTCTAACCGGCCTTTGAAATCATTAACGGATATGATTAAAGGGAAGCAAGGGCGTTTCCGTGAGAACCTGCTCGGTAAACGTGTCGATTATTCTGCACGAAGTGTGATCGTGGTTGGTCCAGAATTGAAACTGCATCAGTGTGGTTTACCCAAGAAGATTGCATTGGAACTGTTTCAGCCTTTTATTATTCGTCGTCTGAAGGACAGCGGCCATGCTGATACGATCAAGTCAGCAAAACGGATGCTGGAACGCAAAGACGAAGATGTGTGGGATATTCTCGATGAAGTGATTCAGAATCACCCAGTGCTTCTGAACCGGGCACCAACTCTGCACCGGATGGGGATTCAGGCGTTTGAGCCAACTCTCGTGGAAGGAAACGCCATTCGCGTCCATCCGCTGGTTTGTGGTGGATTTAATGCCGACTTCGACGGTGACCAGATGGCGGTCCACTTGCCACTCTCGATTGAAGCGCAGGTTGAAGCCACCACATTGATGTTGGCAACAAATAATATTTTCAGTCCTTCTGATGGTGCACCGATTATTCGTCCTTCTCAGGACATCGTGATGGGTTGCTACTATCTGACCCTGAAAAAAACAGAGCGAATGGGAGAAGGCATGGTCTTCTCCGGCGTGGATGAAGTTCACGCTGCATTCCAGCAACGCAAGCTGGATCGTCATGCCATCGTGAAAGTGCGGATGCCTTCCGATAAGCGGATCAAAGGGGATGGCGCTGACGATTTCAAGATGGGAGGGCTGATTGAAACGACCGTAGGACGCGTTATTTTCAATGACATTCTTCCGAAGAAAATGGCCTTTTATAACCTGACCATGAAGGGCCGCGATCTTTCAAACGTGATTTCGGACTGTTATCTGGAGCTCGGTCGTCGTGAAACGATTAACCTGCTCGATAAGATGAAAGAAACCGGTTTCCGTGAATCAACGGCCAGTGGTCTTTCTTTCGCAACCAGCGATTTGAAGACGGCTCCGAATAAAGCCAAGGTAATTGGTGACTCAGAGAAAACGGTTCTCCAGAAAACCAAGCTTTATGAGCGTGGTCTGATTACATCTGAAGAGCGTTATAACGAAGTTCTTGACACCTGGACCAAAGCGCGTGAGTTGATTACGACGTCCATGATGCATGAGCTGGAAAACGACTATCGTGATGAAGGTAAGTATGTGAACCCGATTTATCTGATGTCGAATTCTGGTGCTCGTGGTGGTATCGAACAGATGCGTCAGCTTGGTGGTATGCGTGGTCTGATGGCCAAGCCGAGTGGGGAAATTATTGAAACTCCCATTAAGGCGAACTTCCGTGAGGGGTTGACCGTGCTGGAGTATTTCAGCTCGACTCACGGTGCCCGTAAAGGATTGGCCGATACTGCTCTGAAAACGGCAGACAGTGGTTACCTGACACGTAAGCTGGCGGATATCTGTCAGAACGTCGTTGTTACGGAACACGACTGTGGTACTGCTCAGGGTATGACACGCGGTGTTGTTTATCGTGGCGAAAAAGTAGAAATGAGTTTGACCGATGCGATTCGTGGTCGTGTCAGCCGAACCAATATTGTCGATCCGATTACCGACGAAGTCATCGTACGCGAGAACGAGCTGATTACCGTAGAAATTGCTCGTCGTATCGAAGCGATGGGGCTGGAGAAAATTCAGGTTCGTAGCCCAATGACTTGCGAATCATCTCTGGGTATCTGCCGCCTGTGTTACGGGATGGACCTGTCAACTGGTTCACTTGTTGAGGAAGGTTTGGCTGTCGGGATTATCGCCGCACAAAGTGTGGGTGAGCCTGGTACTCAGTTGACCATGCGTACGTTTCACATTGGGGGAACTGCTTCCCATGAAGTGGAAGAGCACGAAATTAAAACCCGTCGTGCAGGTAAAGCGACATTCGCACGAATTCGTTCTGTTGTGAACAACGAAGGTTTCAGCGTTGTTTTGACGCGAAATGGTGAAGTTGTGATCAACGACCCGAAAGGGCGTGAGTTGGAGCGTTATACGATTCCCAACGGTGCGACTTTGATGGTGAATGAGGGAGACGAACTGGAAGAAGGTCAAGTGATCTGCCAGTGGGACCCTCACTCAATTTCCATCCTTGCCGAAGTCGGTGGTCGTGTTCGATTTGAAGAGTGTGTGGAAGGCAAAACCATCCGCACCGACAAAGACCCCAGTGGTCACATTCGACGTTCGATTATTGAGCATAAGGGTGAATTGCATCCTCAAATTATTATTGAAGATGGTACCGGCAAAATTCTTGACTTCTATTATCTTCCTGAAAAGGCAAGTATCGAAGTCGAAGAAGGCCAGCAGATTACAGCGGGAACCGTTGTTGCCAAGAACCCTCGTGAATCTTCGGGGACACAGGATATTACCGGTGGTTTGCCTCGTGTGACAGAGTTGTTCGAAGCAAGACGTCCGAAAGATCCTTCCGTTCTGGCAGAGATCGATGGCGAAGTCGAGTTCGTTCCTGAAAAGAAACGTGGAAAACGAATCGTTATCGTTCGCGGAGAAGATGGAACCGAAGTCGAGCACGTCATTCCACACGGTAAGCACCTGCTGGTTCACGCCGGCGACCTGGTTAAGGCCGGTGATGCTCTCGTGCGTGGCCCGCTGGTACCACACGACATTTTACGTGTGAGTGGTACCGAGGCAGTTCAACAGTATCTGCTGCATGAAATTCAGAGCGTTTACCGAGCTCAGCGTGTGACGATTGATGATAAGCACCTGGAAATCATTATTTCCCGGATGTTGAGCAAAGTGATGGTCGAAGATGTGGGTGATACAAATCTGCTGCCAGGTATCGTGCTCGATAAGTTGACCTTCCAGAAGATCAACGAAGAGACCATTGCCTGTGTGAAGGTGGTTGATTCTGGTGATACTGACTTCCAGCCAGGCGACCTCGTTCCATTGGGGACAATTGAAGAAGTAAATGCCCAGGTGGAACTTGCCGGACAGGCCCCTGCCAGCTTTACCAAGCCAAAGCCGGCTTCGGCCAGTTCGCAGCTGTTGGGTATTACCAAGGCGTCCGTGCAGAGTGAAAGTTTTATCTCTGCAGCCAGTTTCCAGGAAACGACCAAAGTGTTGACCGAAGCCGCACTTGCCGGTCGCGTCGATTATCTGGTCGGGCTGAAAGAAAATGTGATTCTCGGTCACCTGGTTCCCGCGGGAACTGGATTCTATCAGCACCAGACAGCAGAAGTTCGCATTCGTCCTGAAGCTTTAGAAGAGCTAAAGGCCGAAAAGGAACGTATTCTGGCAGCTCGAATGAGTCTATTAAATGAAGTTCAACCTGATAAACCCGTTCCATTAGGCGGAGGTCAGGAAGCTGAGGAATATGGTCAGGGGGGAGCAGATTCCTCGATGGAAAACGCTCCACCAAGCCCAAATCCCTTTGATGAGTAAGTAGAATGATCCAGCCTGGTTTCCGGTGGAATTCTCTTGACCTGGTTCCTGAAATGGGCCTGGTGTGAGACTTGACGGATTCGTTCGGGCTGGATACATTGTCTCGTTCCTCACACTGCTGAGGGGCGTAAAAGATACGAAATGAGTGGCCATATGTATTTTTGGCTGCGTTTGAATAAAAGTGTTTATTGTAAGTTCATGATTTGAACGAAGATGGGTTGTCTCGATGCCAACGATTAATCAATTGATTCGTAAGCCAAGAAAAAAGCAGATTTCCAAGAGTAAAACGCCTCTGTTGGAAGGTTGTCCGCAGAAACGTGGTGTCTGTTTGCAGGTTAAGACAGTAACTCCGAAGAAGCCAAACTCCGCCTTGCGTAAAGTGGCTCGTGTTCGTCTTTCGAACGGAAAAGAGTTGACTGCTTATATCCCCGGAGAAGGACATAACCTGCAGGAGCACTCTATTGTGCTGGTACGTGGTGGTCGTGTTCGCGACTTGCCTGGTGTTCGTTATAAAGTGATCCGTGGTGTGCTCGATACACTTGGTGTGAATGATCGTCGCCAGGCACGTAGCCGTTATGGTACAAAACGCCCCAAATAATCGTTCATTTAAATTTATTCATTGGTCAAATAATTGATTACATCTGTCAGTGTTCTTTCTGGGCATTGAGATTAAAGTCAGAGGAAATGTTGGAATGGGCAAGAAGTTTACAGCCAGTGCGACACAGCTAAAACCGGATCCTCGGTTTAATTCACTGTTGGCTTCCAAGTTTGTTAACTGCCTGATGCACGACGGCAAAAAAAGCGTTGCACAAAACGTTTTTTATGATGCTCTGGAACGCATTAAAGAGCGCATTCCCGATGTGGAGCCGATCGAAGTTTTTACACAGGCTGTCGAAAATGTGAAGCCTAGTGTCGAGGTGCGGTCAAAGCGAGTGGGTGGGGCAACCTATCAGGTTCCGACTCCTGTGAGTCCCAAGCGTCAGCAAACGTTGGCGATTCGCTGGATTCTGGCCGCCATTCGTGGGAAAAAAGGTCGTCCTATGGAAGTCCGACTGGCTGATGAAATTCTGTCTGCTCACAAGCGGGAAGGTACCGCAATGACAACTCGTGAGAACATTCATCGGATGGCTGAAGCGAACAAGGCGTTTGCACATTTCGCCTTCTCTCGCTAAGGCAAATAAATACGACCATTAAGACGCACTGGTATGGCTTTTGAGCTATTACTTTGTGCGTCTTTTTTTTTATAGTGTGAGTTCAGGGGAGATATAGTGCCGGTGTTGAATGGTGGTCGCTGTTTTTAAGATTAGGTTCTTCATTAAAATATTTGTTTGGGTGAATGCTGTTTGGTTGATGGTTTTGTAGATTGGATTGTAGGGAACGATGTCAGCTTCAATAGAAAAAATCAGAAACATTGGGATCATTGCTCATATTGACGCCGGTAAGACGACGACAACTGAGCGTATTTTGTACTACGCAGGTGTTGTGCATCGGCCGGGTGGTGTTGATGAGGGTACGACGGCGACCGACTTTGATGCGGAAGAGGCGAAGCGTGGCATTACGATTTACTCGGCCGCGATTACCTGTCAGTGGAAAGGGCATTCGATCAATATTATCGATACGCCGGGGCACGTCGATTTTACAGCAGAGGTTGAGCGAAGTCTGCGAGTCCTGGATGGTGCCGTCGTTGTGTTCAGCGCGATGGAGGGTGTCGAAGCGCAAAGTGAAACAGTTTGGAGGCAGGCAGATAAATACAATGTGCCGCGCATCTGTTTTATTAATAAGATGGATCGTATTGGTGCCAGCTTTGATCGTACATTTCAGGAAATCAAGAAGCGTCTACGGGCCAATCCCGTCGCATTGCAGATTCCCATCGGTGAAGGCACAACTTCAACAGGCGTTTCTTTTGTGGGGGTGATTGATCTGATCAAAATGAAATCCCTGTATTATGATGCGGAGTCGATGGGGGCAAAGTTTGAGGTCGGGGAGATTGCAGAAGAGTATCTTGAGCAGGCCCAGGAGTGGCGCAGCAAAATGCTGGAGGCGGTGGCAGAGCTGGATGAAAAAGTACTTGAGCAATATTATGAAACGGAAGATATCCCTGAGGAAGATCTGCTGCGTCTACTGCGTGAGGCGACTCTCAATGGAACTCTGCAGCCCACGTTCTGTGGTTCTTCGTTGAATTACATTGGTGTGCAGCCTGTGCTGGATGCGGTTGGCGAGTTTCTGCCCAGCCCGCTGGATCGACCGCCGGTAGAGGGGATTAATCCTCAGCCGAAAAAACGAAATGCTCCGGCTGGCGAGCCAGAGTCGCGGGCGCCTTCTGTGGATGAGCCGATGTGTGGTCTGGTCTTTAAAATTCAGGCTGATAAGCATGGTGACTTGTGTTTTATTCGCGTTTATTCAGGACAGTTGAAAAGTGGGAGTCGCTTGCTCAATGCGCGTACTGGAAAGAAAGAGTTGATCAGCCAGCTCTGGCGTGTGCATGCAGATGCACGAGAGAAGGTGGAAACCGATTCGATTGATGCGGGTGACATCGCCGGTGTGATTGGTCCCAAGGAGGCTGTCACCGGGGATACCTTGTGTGATATCAAGCATCCGATTCTGCTCGAAAGTATTACGTTTCCTGAAACCGTGATTTCGATGGCAGTGGAGCCTGAGTCCAGCGCGGATCGAAAGAAGCTGGAAGAGACATTGAAAAAACTTTCCCGGCAGGATCCTACTTTTAAGGCGATAGCCAATGAAGAGACCGGTCAGACAATTGTCTCCGGGATGGGGGAGTTACATCTTGAAGTTCTCCGTAATCGTATGCAGAAAGAGTTTAATTTGAGTGTGCGGGTGCATAAGCCGCGCGTGAGTTATCGCGAGACGGTGACTGCGGTAACGGAAAAGGAAGTGGAGTTCAGTCGGCCTTCTTCCGGGGGGGATCTTTACTTCAAGGTGAAGCTGCGTCTAGAGCCGTTTAAGGGGGATGTCCCCGTTTCAATTGTCAGTAACCTGAAGCCAGGCGATCTGGATCCAGAGTTGCATAAAGTGATGATGGAAACATTAAAGATGGGCGTTGAGGGCGGCGGGCAAGTTGGTTTTCCGCTGATGAATGTGCAATTTGTTGTGCTGGATGCCCGGGTTCATGACGGGGAGACGAATGAGGTGGCGGTGGAGGCCGCCGTTTCAGAAGCGTTACATGGATGTATTAACGACGCGAAGATTCAATTGCTGGAACCGATCATGAAGATGGAAGTGGTGACTCCGGATGAATTTCGTGGAAACATTCAGGCTGATCTAAGCTCGCGGAATGCCGCTGTGTTGAATACGGAATGGCGCAGTGATTTGTGTGTCATGGAAGTGGAGTCGCCTTTGTCGCAATTGTTTGGCTATTCTACCCAGATTCGAAGTCTGTCACAGGGGAGAGCCTCCTTTTCGATGGAGCCTTTAAAGTATGCGCCGGCTCCTTCTGGTGTATTAAAAGAGATGATTGGATAATTTTTCAAAATTCGTATGGTTCCACGCTTGGTATCCGGTGGAGGAGTGTGTAACTTGTCTCCTCTGCGAATTTGAAATCCGATTCACTGGCATTCAAATGAACAGTTTGTTTCAGGCTTTTGTTGCGAGAATGTCAGATTTTCGAAAAAAGCGTTTTAAGCTTTGTTCGGGTTGTTGACAAGCAGAGAAGGTCTCATTACTATTGCTCGCTTCCCCTGTTTGGGGAAAGGGTCTAAATAGGGTAAGAGTCTAATTTTAGCGAAGGAATTTATT
The DNA here is from genome assembly GCF_007754425.1 of Gimesia fumaroli. Classification (NCBI taxonomy): domain Bacteria; kingdom Pseudomonadati; phylum Planctomycetota; class Planctomycetia; order Planctomycetales; family Planctomycetaceae; genus Gimesia; species Gimesia fumaroli. The sequence continues at coordinate 7,114,400 of NZ_CP037452.1, read as the reverse complement.
GGTGGCCGTTGCGAGTCAAGAGCGAATCCGAATTCGCATGGAAGCTTATGATCACTCCGTGTTGGATCAGTCTGCAGCAGATATTGTTGATACGGCGAAGCGAACCGGTGCGATTGTGCATGGCCCCATTCCATTGCCCACGAGAATTGAGCGGTATACGGTTCTGAAGGGGCCTCATATCGATAAGAAGTCTCGTGAGCAGTTTGAAATTCGGACTCACAAGCGTTTGGTTGATATTTTGTCTCCAACTGGTAAGACGATTGATGCTTTGAATAAGTTGTCTTTGCCCGCTGGGGTTGATATTAAAATTAAGGCGTCCGCTGGCGGAAACTAGTCTTTGTAGGTTTTCGTTATGATGCTCGCGGTGCTGGTTGTATTGCCGGTTCTGCTTGATTGGTTAGGGGTCCAGCGTTAGCTGGTGGTGCTATGCTTCTTCTGTCGTAACAGGCAGGTTTCGTAGAGGCTTTGTTCCCGTTGTTTTAAAGGTGGTGAGTATGCCTGTCGGTCTACTGGGTAAAAAGGTCGGGATGACACAAGTTTATGATGATGGAGTGATGGTTCCCGTCACTGTGATTCAGGCTGGTCCTTGCCATGTTCTGCAGGTTCGTACGGTAGACACAGACGGGTACGAAGCGGTTCAGGTTGGCTTTGGTGATAAGCCTCGCCGCCTGTCTGCACGTAGTGAGCGTGGTCATGTTGCTGCACTGGATAGTAAGCGGCAGAAAAAGCGATCCGAGTCAGGCGTGGCTACTGTTGATAAGGCCGGTTGTGAGCCGAAACGATTTATTAAAGAGTTTCGTACCGATGGCGAAGAACATGGTTGTGAGGTCGGGAGCGAACTGACTGTGTCTGTTTTTTCTGACGTGACTCACATCGATGTGATAGGCACCAGCAAAGGGCGTGGTTTTGCTGGGGTGATGAAAAGACATAACTTTTCTGGTCAGCGTGCTTCTCATGGTGTGAAAAGAGTGCATCGCCATGGTGGTTCAATTGGTCAGAGTGCGGATCCTTCACGAGTTATGAAGGGGACGCGAATGGGTGGTCGATATGGCGGCAAGCAGATTACTGTCAGGCATTTGAAAGTTGTTCGCGTTGATGAGGAGAATGGTCTCCTTTTGGTGCGGGGAGCAGTTCCAGGGCCCAATGGTGGGGACCTGGTGATTCGTCATACTAATAAGTATTAGTTTTTGGTGTTTGAAGTAGTTATCTGGCTCTGCCTTAATAAATGGTGTCAAAATGATTTCTGTTGCAATTCAAGATAAATCTGGCAAAGAAGTGGGCAAATACGAGTTTGAGTCCACTGAGTTGGCCCGTGGCGTCAATCGTCAGTTGTTGCACGACGTTGTGGTGATGTACGAGGCAAATAAGCGGATTGGTGCTTCGAAAACCAAAAGTCGTGGCATGGTGGTGGGAAGTACAAAGAAATTGTATCGGCAAAAGGGGACAGGTCGTGCCCGAGCTGGTGCTGCTCGGACTCCTGTTCGCCGTGGTGGTGGTCATACATTTGCGAAAACTCCTAAGGATTGGAGTTATCGCTTGCCTAAAAAGGCCGTCAAGTTGGCGACCCGGATGGCGATTTTAAGTAAATTTGAAGATGAGCAGGTGACGCTGATTGATGAATTGGCGTTGCAGGTTCCAAAGACAAAAGAAATCACAGGCGCATTGTCTGCTTTGGGTTTGTCGAATACGACTTGTCTTTTAACAACTGGTGGACATGATCCCGTTGTTTGGAAGTCAGCCCGAAATATTGCAGGAGTGCAGGTTTCACCTGCGAGTGACTTGAATGCTTATGATGTATTGCATCAGCGGCAGATGGTTCTGACTAAGTCGGCGTTAGATCAGTTGCTTGGTCGGTCAGAAGGTTAGTTCGTTAAGGTTTGTAGTTTAGTCATCCAGTCTGAGTATTGAGGTTAGTTGTTATGTCGGATGGTTCAAAAAAAGGCGTTCAGCTGGAGCCGTATCAGGTCGTCATCCGGCCATTGGTAACAGAAAAAGGGACTCACTTATCTGAGTCTTATAATGCATACACGTTTGTTGTTGATAAGTCAGCTACAAAAACAGACATTAAAAAAGCTGTATCTGACTTGTGGAATGTGCGAGTGGTTTCTGTTCGGACTCAAAACCGATTGGGTAAGCCACGACGTCATAAATATAAAGTTGGTTATACGAAATCATGGAAAAAGGCAATTGTCGAACTGCATGAGGATGATCGAATTTCATTCTTTTAAGCCTTGTTTTGTGTAAAGACTTACTCGAAACAGACTGATCTCCGGTTTTTGAAGCCAGCAAAAAATTGAGGAATTAAATTATGGGAATCCGATTCTACAAGCCTGTCACACCAGGTCGACGTGGTGCATCGGTGAGCGATTTTGCGGCGATTACAGATCGTAAGAAAGCTCCTGAGAAATCCCTGCTGAAACGGTATAAGAAAAAAGGCGGACGGAATAACCAGGGTGTGATTACCTCACGGCATCGTGGTGGTGGACACAAGCGGATGTACCGTTTGATCGATTTTCGGCGTAACAAAGATGGTGTTCCAGCAAAGGTGAATGGCATTGAGTACGATCCCAACCGATCAGCTCGAATTGCACTTTTGCATTATGTTGATGGTGAAAAGCGATATATCCTGGCTCCGGAAGGTTTGACTGCCGGGGATACTGTGGTGAGTGGAGACAAGGTAGAGCCAAATGTAGGTAACTGCATGCCTTTGTCGAGCATTCCACTGGGGTCAATGATTCATAATATTGAAATGCAGCCTGGTCGAGGTGGTCAGCTGTGTCGAAGTGCCGGTACTTCTGCTGTGCTGAATGCACGGGAAGAAAACTGGGCTCAGGTTACTCTACCTTCTGGTGAGGTCAGACGTATTCCAAGCTCCTGCCGGGCAACGATTGGTGAAATTGGAAATTCAGAACATACAAAGGTTGTGCTGGGTAAAGCAGGCCGTAAACGATGGATGGGGCGTCGTCCTCATGTTCGTGGAACCTGTATGAACCCGGTTGCTCACCCGATGGGTGGTGGTGAAGGTCGAAACTCAGGTGGCCGTCATCCCTGTAGCCCGACAGGTAAGCTTGCCAAAGGCGGAAAGACACGCAAGAGGAAAAAGGCTTCATCGAAGGCAATCATCCGACGTCGTAAGTCACGTCGGTATGGTCAGCTGAAGCTCTGATTTTTGTAGTTTGAATTTAAAAAGAATACGTATCTGTTTTCGATAATTGAGGACAAGTTTTATGGGTCGCTCTCTGAAAAAAGGGCCTTATGTTGATGTGAAGCTTCTTAAGAAGATTGAGAAGTTGAACGAGTCGGGTAAAAAAGCACCGATCAAAACATGGGCTCGGGCTTCAACAATTGCTCCGGAATTTGTAGGTCATACATTTCTGGTGCATAACGGGCGCGCTCACTTAAGCGTGTATGTCACGGAAGAAATGGTCGGCCATAAGCTGGGCGAGTTTTCTCTGACACGCACCTTCCGCGGTCATACGATGAAGAAGAAATAAACGTTTGTGTTTGTTGTTATTTCGGTCGAGACGGCCGATAACCGATAAGAATTATGCAATAGTGAAGTGGAGTAATTGTCATGGGGCAAGTTCGAGCAATGCATCGATTTGCACGAATTTCAGCAACTAAGGTTCGTCCTTTTGCAGACCTGGTTCGTGGTATGACAGCTTCTGAAGGTTTGGACTCGTTGAAGTACATTCCAAACCGTGGGGCTCGTTTCCTCGAGAAGGTAATCAAGAGTGCGATGGCCAATGCTGAAGACAAAGGTGCTCGGAATGTAGAAGGTTTGAAAATCACAGAAGCACGCGTTGATGGCGGGCCGATGTTCAAACGCATTCAACCCCGTGCACGAGGAATGGCGTATACGATTCGTCGTCGGATGTCGCATATCCATGTTTCTATTGACGCTCCTGAGCTGCCTTAGAACTGCTTACAGTCACTATTGTCAAATTTAGTAAATACTCAACCAGAAATACTTAAAGGATAACCTGTATCATGGGGCAAAAAGTTCGACCAACCGGATTTCGAGTCGGCGTGGTAGAAGACTGGAGAAGTCGCTGGTATGCCTCCAAGAAAGATTTTGGGGCATTGCTGGTTGAGGATCAGAAAGTACGGAAATTCATCCAGACCAAATACAAATTTGCCGGCATTCCGAAAGTCGAAATCGAAAGAACTCGCGATCAGGTTGTCGTACATTTATTCACAGCGCGTCCCGGGATCATCATTGGTCGTAAAGGACAGGAAGTGGATCGGCTCAAAGCAGAGCTGGAAGACCTGACCGGTCGTCGGATGGAATTGAAAATTATCGAAGTTGATAATGCACTGCAAAGTGCAGCATTGGTTGCAGAAGATATCGCGCAACAGTTGTCAAAGCGTGGTAGCTTCCGAAGAACAATTAAACGTGCCCTGGACCAGGTAATGGAAACGGGCGTTCATGGAATTAAAATCGAACTTTCCGGTCGATTGGGTGGAGCAGAAATGTCACGGCGTGAAAAAGCAAGCCGTGGTTCCATTCCACTCTCGACTTTGCAACGACATGTTGACTACGGATTTCGTGAGGCACACACCACCTTCGGAGTCATCGGAGTGAAAGTTTGGATTGACCTTGGTGATTATTCAGATGAGGAGAATCGCGATGGCTCTAATGCCAAAGCGGGTCAAGCACCGCAAAAGCCAAAGAGGACGCATAAAAGGTAATGCGACACGTGGTAACACTGTTGCCTTTGGTGAATGGGGCTTACAATCTCTGGACCCTGGGCACATAACAGCACAAACCATTGAAGCATGCCGAATTGCAGCGACACAATACGTTCGAGGTGAAGGTAAACTTTATATCCGCATCTTTCCCCAGAAGTCGGTTACTTCCCGTCCTCTGGAAACCCGTATGGGTAAGGGGAAAGGGGAGCCGGATCACTGGGTCGCCGTGATTAAGCCTGGAACCGTTTTGTTTGAGCTGTCGGGAGTTTCACACGAAGCTGCAAAACGTTGTTTTGCACGTGTGGCACATAAGTTACCGGTTAATGTGAGATTAGTCGAACGTCGACCTTCTATTTAGTCTGGTCGACTGCGAGTATTGAATATTTTAAAACACTTCGGTCTGCTCTGTATTTAGCAGACAGACTGAAAAACATCATTGGGTTTTACTGATGACCAAAGCCAGCGAATTACGTGAGATGAATGATGAGCAATTATCATTTGCTCTCCAGGAAACACAAAAAGAGTTGTTTCAGTTGCGGTTTCAAGCAGCAACCGAACGACTCGATGCACCGAGTAGCATTAAGCGGCTAAGGCGTGAGATTGCACGGGTTCAGACAATTCGTCGTGAACGTGAATTAAGTCAGCAAAAAGATGCTTAATACAGGCTCGTTGAGGTAAGAAAATGCGAAAAAAACTGACCGGTACCGTGGCTAGTTCCAAGATGGATAAGACATTACGGGTAGAAATTCAAAGAAGATACCGTCACCCGATGTATGGTAAGACGGTACGCGGACGTACTGTTTGTCACGTTCACGATGAGAATAATGAAGCAGAAGAAGGGGATACCGTCGAGATTATCGAAGGTCGTCCTCGTTCTAAAACAAAGCGTTGGGATTTAATCCGAGTTGTAGAGAAGAAGAAAGACTAGAGTCTTTCGAAAGTGAACTTCAAATTCGGTTACTTTTATGTAGTACAGAGATAAGGTTTACCTCATCTTTGGGTTGATAAGGAACAGGCAAAGCCATGATTCAGATGCAAACCGATCTGGATGTATGTGATAACTCGGGTGCTAAAATCGCGCGCTGCATTAAAGTGCTGGGCGGTACAGGGCGTCGTACAGCAGAAGTCGGCGACGTGATTGTTGTAAGTATTCAGAAAACATTGGCCGGTAGCAATATCAAAAAAGGTCAGGTTTTACGTGGCGTGATTGTTCGAACCAAGTATCCTTGTCGTCGCGACGATGGAAGCTATGTGAAGTTTGACCGGAACGCGATGGTGTTACTGGATGGCGAGGGGAATCCTCGGGGAACACGTATTTTTGGTGCTGTCGCCCGAGAGCTTCGCGAACGCAAATATATGAAAATTATTAGCCTGGCAAACGAGGTAGTCTGAGAATGAAGATACGACGTGGCGATTCAGTGATTGTGATCACCGGGGCAGATGCAGGCGATACTCCCAGGCGTGTGTTGAAGGTGGTTGATGGCGGTAATAAAATCACCGTTGAAAATGTGAACCGTGTATTTAAGCACGTGAAGCGCGGGCATCCCAAAAGTCCTCAAGGGGGACGACTGGAAATGGAAATGCCGATCGATATTTCCAACGTAAAATTTTATTGCGAAGCATGCAGCTCGGCGACTCGAATTGGTTATCGCTATGCTGACGATGGAAGTAAAGAACGGTTCTGCAAGTCTTGCAGTGCCGCTGTGGGAACCATCAGTCCTGCGAAAGCAAAATATCAGAAACAGTAATCAGATTTTGTAGTTTTCAGTAAGGAAGATTGTCCCGAACTTCGGCCAATCTGAAACAGAACAATGGCTATACCAACATTATTAAAACAATATCGAGAAGAGATTGTTCCCGCCCTGAAAGAGAAATTAGGACGAGCCAATATTCACTCGCTGCCACAAATTGAAAAAGTTGTGATCAGCATGGGGATTGGCTCTGCAAGTCAGGATCGCAAACGACTCGTTGAAGTCGCCGATCATATGACTCTGTTGGCCGGGCAAAAGGCTCAGATTACTCGTGCACGTAAATCAGTTGCTGGTTTCAAACTGCGTGAAGGTCAGGAAATTGGTTGTCGAGTGACTCTGAGAGGAACTCGGATGTATGAATTTCTGGAACGCTTGATCTCACTGGCATTACCTCGTGTACGTGACTTTCGTGGTGTGAATCCGAAAGCATTTGACGGTGCTGGAAATTATAGTCTGGGTCTGAATGAACAGATGGTTTTCCTGGAAATTGATCCGGATTCCGTGCATTATACCCAGGGGATGAATATCACCATTGTAACCAGTGCTGGCAACAACGAAGAAGGTTTTCTGTTGTTGAAAGAATTCGGCATGCCGTTTCGCAAGTAGTCGGTTTTGATTTGACACTGAGTTATATAAAATACCAACCATAAAGTAGATTGTCGGAGAATAACAGTGAGGGTAGCCAGCTAATGATGACAGACCCTATTGCAGACATGCTGACACGAATTCGTAATGCACTGCAGATTGAACGGCCATATGTAGATATCCCTGCATCCAAAATTAAAGTAGCGATTGCAGCTGCTTTACAACGTGAGGGGTACATTTGGGATTATGAAGTCCTCGAAGACAGCCCGCAAGATGTCTTGCGAGTGAACTTGAAGTACGGTCCCAATGGCGAACGTGTGATTCAGCGAATCGTGCGTGAAAGTAAGCCAGGACGTCGTACTTATCAGGATTTACGTTCAATGCCAGAAGTTTTGCAGGGGTTGGGAGTCAGCATTCTCTCCACCAGCAAAGGCGTGCTCAGCAATCGTGAAGCAAAAAATGAAGGTGTCGGCGGCGAGTTACTCTGTACAATCTGGTAATTCAAAAAGTGTATACAGGCTGGCTTAATACAAGCCATGCATTTAATTTAACTGGAATTTGAACTTATGTCTCGAATCGGTAAAAAACCAATTCCTGTTCCCAGCGGAGTGGAAGTGAAGGTTGATGGTGGCTCCATTTCCGTCAAAGGGAAACATGGTGAGTTGTCGTTTACATACCATCCTTCCATGAAGGTCGAATTAGATTCAGAAGCTAATATCGTTAATGTCATTCGTCCTGACGAAGAACGCCAAAGCCGTGCTCTGCATGGTTTAACTCGTGCATTGATTGCGAATATGGTTCAGGGCGTTGAAACTCCTTTTGTGAAAAAACTGGAGATTCAAGGCGTTGGTTATCAAGCGACTTTGAATGGTCAGAAGCTGAGTCTCCAGGTGGGATTTGCTAATACGATCGTTCTGGAAGTTCCTAAAGGGGTTACCTGCGAACTTCCCAACAGTACAAGCATTGTTGTGACCTCGGCAGACAAACATGCCGTTGGTCAGTTTGCTGCGAATATTCGCAGCGTACGTCCTCCTGAGCCTTATAAAGGTAAGGGAATTCGTTATGAAGGTGAATACGTCCGGCGTAAAGCTGGTAAAGCCTTTGCTAGCTAATGGCTTTCAACTGCCTGTTTAAGCAGTCTGTTAGCGGTCTGGCCTTGTGGCTGAACTGTTTTTAGAAAATGACGGTAAAATGAAATTAGAAAAAACCCTGAAAAAACAGAAGAAACGACGTTCGTTCCGTATTCGCAACACGGTTCGCAGAACTGGTCGTTATCGACTCTCTGTTTATCGAAGCAACAATCATATTTATGCTCAGTTGATCGATGATACGGCAGGTGCCACATTGGTTTCCGCCAGCACTCAGGATAAGAGTATTGCTGGTGAAATCAAAAATGGTGGAAACATTGCTGCTGCCGAAAAAGTGGGAAAATTGATTGGCGAACGGGCCGTCGAAAAGGGGATTAAAGAGGTCGCCTTTGATCGTGGGCCTTATCGTTATCATGGGCGAGTTGCTGCCCTGGCTGATTCTGCCCGACAAGCGGGATTAGATTTTTAATAGAGACAACACTCAATACGGGTTGGAGAAGATACCGTGTCAAAAGAAGGTACAAAGCAAACGCCAGAAACAGTCATTCAAATTCGCCGCTGTGCCTGTGTGGTTAAAGGGGGCCGTCGGTTCAGCTTTACAGCACTGGTTGTGGTTGGTGATAAAGAAGGTCGTGTTGGCTGGGGATATGGAAAAGCCATCGAAGTACCTTTGGCAGTGGATAAAGCCGTGAAGCAGGCGAACCGCAGCATGGTTCAGGTGCCGATCGTGGAACACACCGTCCCGCATGAAGTCGTGGGACGATATGGATCTGCTCGCGTATTGCTCTTACCAGCTCGTCCTGGTACCGGTATTATTGCCGGAGCTGGTGTGCGTGCCGTTGTAGAAGCTGCCGGCATTACAGATATTTATACAAAAAGTCGTGGTTCCAATAATCCGATCAATGTCGTGAAAGCGACCATTGATGGACTCTCAAAACTGCGAACCCGGGAAGATGTTGCACGTTTGAGAGGAGTAGAAGTCTAATGATTATTGATGATGTACATCGCGGAATTAAAAAGAATAAAAAACGGAAGCGAGTTGGGCGTGGACCTGGTTCAGGACATGGCAAAACTTCGACCCGTGGTCATAATGGATATGGAAGCCGTTCTGGTTCATCACGTCGTACCAGCTTTGAAGGGGGACAAACCCCGTTAGCGCTGCGTGTTGCCAAGCGAGGATTCAACAACAAGCAGTTCGCCAAGAAAGTGGCTGTTGTGAATGTTTCGGCTTTAGAACAGGCATTTGAAAGTGGTACTGAAATTACACCCGAAATTCTGGCTGCCAAAGGTCTGGCGAAAGGACGTTTCGATCAGGTGAAAATTTTAGGTAACGGCGATCTCAGCAAAAAGTTTTCAGTGGCCGCTCATTTGTTTTCCCAGTCAGCTGAAGAAAAAATTCAAGCTGCCGGGGGCGCTGTCAGTCGAATTATGTCATAAGTGGATTCATTCAAGGACTTGATTTCAGCAGTTAAAATATAGTTTATTTTGTTCAACGGGTCTGAAGTAGATCAAACAAACGCTTCTGCTGAATTATGACACAAAGGATCGCGACCCATGCTCCCTAAATTATTAGTTCTGTTCAAAATTCCCGAGCTTCGTAATAAAATCCTGCTGACACTGGGATTGCTCGCCGTTTATCGCATGGGATTCTGGATTGCCCTGCCTTTTGTGGATCAGGCGCAACTCGCCGAAACACTAAAAGACTTACAAAATCAGCAAGGCGGACTCGGACAGATGATACAGGTCATCTCTCTGTTCTCTGCTTCAAATATTGGCCAGAGCACGATCTTTGGCTTGGGCATTATGCCTTATATCTCGGCTTCCATTATCTTCCAGCTCATGGGGACGGTCTATCCTCCTCTGGAACGCCTTCAGAAAGAAGGCGAAGCAGGCCGGAAGAAAATTAATGAGTATACACGGTATGCAACAGTCATTATCTGTCTGGTGCAAAGTTACTTCTGGATTCGAACACTGACGGGGGGCTTTGGCTCTGGAACCAGTCTGATTCTGGATGGCTATCAAGGCTTCTACTATCAGATGGTAGCTACGATTACCATGACCACCGGTACCGTCTTTTTGATGTGGATCGGTGAGCAGATCGACGCCTACGGAATTGGGAACGGGATCAGTTTATTGATTATGGCCGGAATTCTGGCTCGGATGCCTCAAGCGGGCTGGAGTCTGATCGAACCTGCCTTCGAGAAGGGAATTGCCTTAGGGACAGATACCGGGATTGACCGGCTTTTGATTCTTGCTCTGGTGTTTGTCTTCGTGGTGGTCTGGGTGATTGCGATCACACAAGGACAACGGCGGATTCCAATTCAAAGTGCCAAGCATGTTCGTGGTCGACGGGTTTCCGGCGGTCAACGTCAGTCACTTCCGCTACGAGTCAATCAGGCAGGCGTGATGCCGATCATCTTTGCCTCCAGCCTGTTGATGTTCCCTTATTTCCTGTTTCATGCCATCAGCGAATATTGGCCCACGATTACTTTCTGGGCAATGCTGGATGAAGCCTTTCAACCAATGAGCCGTGGCTTTGTTTACACAATGTCTTATGTGGTATTGATTTACTTCTTCTGTTACTTCTGGACGGCGATTACATTTAACCCGAAAGATATGGCAGAAAATCTGAAAGACTACGGTTCTTTTATCCCCGGTTATCGACCAGGGGCTAGAACTGCCGCTTATCTCGAACAGGTAATGGTACGAATTACCTATGTAGGGGCAGCGTTTCTGTCACTGGTAGCGATTATTCCGACTATGGTTTCGACCTGGTTGGGTGTCGACTTCCTGGTGGCGAGTTTTTACGGTGGAACCGGATTACTGATTGTGGTTTCTGTGGTGCTCGATCTGGTCAATAAAATTGACAGCCATCTGGTGATGCGGAACTATTCAGGACTACTTGAGAGCGATCTGTAAAGAATAAACGGGCCAGTCATCGCGAAATTCACCAAAAAAGGGGTGTTTCGCTTGTCGATTCAGGCATGCGACGTTTATAATTTCCTGATTCGCTCCGCTTCGGAAATTGTACAGGTTTGATACGAAGCCGGAGTTTGCTCATTTAATGGGCGTAATTATTTAAATTTACACGAGTTACACGGAGAGAGCAGTTCAGAATTGCTTTTGTGTTCTCGAAAATCATGAACCAAACTAATAGAGAAATCGTAGTACGATGAAAGTCCGAGCTAGTGTTAAGCGGATTTGTGAAAGCTGTAAAGTCATCAGACGAAAAGGTCGCGTGTACGTGATCTGCTCTTCCAACCCACGTCATAAGCAGCGACAAGGGTAATCGTCTCGCATTACGTCTTTTTGATTTGACCTCAGTTTTTACATCCAGCGGAGTGAAATAAAATGCCTCGTATTCTCGGTGTTGATATTCCGAATGATAAGCCTGTTTATGTTTCCCTGACCTACTTGTATGGAATCGGAAACGTGACGGCACTTGATATTTGCCATAAACTAGAAATCAATCCTCAGCTCAAAGCAAAAGACTTGACCGATGATGAGTTAAGTCGGATTGTGAATCTGCTGGATACGGAATATTCAGTCGAAGGGCAATTGCGTCGATCCACTCAACAGGATATCGCCCGTTTGCGAGATATTCAGTCCTATCGTGGCATTCGCCATCGTCGGGGTCTGCCTGTTCGTGGACAGAACACGCAAACCAATGCCCGTACTCGCAAGGGTGGCAAGAAAACTGTTGCTGGTAAAAAAGGTGTTAAAGACGCACGACACTAGACCAGAACATTTCGAATGTTCCGGACCTGGTTACGAGCTGATCAGAGAAATAAAAATAATGTCGCTGTAAGTTACTGCGACGTGAATCAACATCCCAAAATAATGTGTTTCAGTTTCTGAATCCATGCTGACAGAAACATCAGGAGTTGCAGAGTGGCTAAAGTCAAACGAAAAAAAGTGAAACGTCACATCACGAAAGCGATTGCTTACATCAAAGCAACGTTTAACAACACCACTGTCACAATTACCGACCTCAACGGCGATGTGCTTTGCTGGGCCACTGCTGGAACATCCGGTTTCAAAGGCAGCCGCAAGAGCACACCGTTTGCCGCTCAGAGAGCAGCAGAAATCTGTGCAGAAAAAGCATCGAAGTTTGGTGTGAAAGAGATGGAGATTCGCGTCAAAGGTCCTGGCTCCGGTCGCGAAAGTGCGATCACCGGTCTGCAGACAGCGGGTATTGCCATCCGGGCAATTGAAGATATCACACCGCTGCCTCACAATGGCTGCCGCCCACCGAAAAAACGAAGAGTCTGAATCGTTACTTTACAGACGATATAAAACATATTTTGCGTAAGCAAAACAGGTTGGATTACAATAAATCACTAGAACGAAGATTGCAAAATCAGGTTCTAATTGCTGTGTTCTTTGGAGATTATTTCAATGCGAATCCGTTGGCGAGGACTGGAATTACCAAGCCGTGTCATCCCTGACCGGGACACAATGACATCTACTTATGGTATGTTTGTAGCCGAACCATTCGAGCGTGGATTCGGTGCAACAATTGCCAACAGTTTACGTCGTATTCTGCTTTCCAGTCTGGAAGGCAGTTCTGTGACTCGTGTCAAAATTCAAGGCGTCCAGCACGAATTCACTACGATTCCCGGTGTGGTTGAAGACATTACTGAGATCTGTCTGAACCTGAAATCCCTGATCGTCAAGAACTCCAGCTCGACCTCCAAAACGCTGCGAATCGAAAAGCATGAGCGTGGCGTAGTGACCGGCGCTGATGTCATTACCGATGACCAGGTTGAAATCATCAACAAAGATCTGGTGATTGCCACCATGACTGATGACGTTCCACTCAACATGGAACTGACTATTGAAAACGGCCGTGGTTACTCTCCTGCTTCAGAGCATTCACAGCATGAAGTCGAAGTCGGCGTCATTCCACTCGACGCGACATTCTCTCCCGTCGTTCGTGTACGATACCGGATTGAAGATACCCGCGTCGGTCAACGTACCAACTACGATAAACTGATCCTGGAAATCTGGACCAACGGAACTGTCAAACCAGACATGGCTCTGGTAGAAGCCTCCAAGATTCTCCGGAAACACCTCAACCCGTTTATTACATACCGCGAGCCAGGTCCGGAAATGCCGCCCGAAGGTGGTCTCAAAGGAATGCTTGATACAACCGGTTACGCTCCCATCGATCTGGAGCTGGAAGAAAAACTCAACCAGAGTCTGGCTGAGCTGAATCTTTCCGTGCGTGCAACCAACTGCCTCGAATCAGAAGGAATCAATACGGTTCGCGATCTGGTTGGCAAGTCGGAAGATCACTTGTTACACGTTCGTAACTTCGGGGAAACAACACTGGTTGAAGTCCGTGAAAGACTGAGTCAAATCGGTCTGCGTCTGGGGATGAAAATCCCGAACTCTTCATCACAATCGCGTTAATCCTGATTGATTTCGCGTTACCAGAATATAAACAACGAGTCATTTACTCTTAGCAATCAGAAGAATTCAGAGTTAAGACATGCGACACCGAATGAGAGGCCGAAAACTCGGCCGCAATGCATCACACCGTAAGGCTATGTTCCGCAATATGGCGGTAAGCCTCATTAAGACCGTGCGAATTGATGAGGAAGCAGAAAATGCTCCTAAAGTCTCAGGACGGATTACAACCACCGTTCAAAAGGCGAAGGAACTGCGTCCGTTCATCGAAAAGCTGATCACACTGGCCAAGAAAGCGCAGCCGCATATTGAAAATGCAGCTCAGTTCGCGACCTCGGCTGACAAGAATTCAAGCGAGTGGAAGACCTGGCGTGAATCGGATCAGTGGATTCAGTGGAACCAGGCCATGGCGCCCGCGTTGAACTATCGTCGCCGTGCTTTCGCTGATCTGCGTGATAACGAAGCCGTCGATATCCTGTTCGATGAAATCGCAGAACGATTCGCAGAACGGACCGGCGGATACACTCGCATCGTCCGTCTCGCTACCGTGCGTCTCGGCGATGCCGGAGTGCAGGCCATCATCGAATTCGTCGGCGAACGTGATCGTGTTAAACCAACCAAACGATCTGCTTCGCTCGATACCAGCTCGGAAGCTGCCACCGAAGAACCCGAAGCTGCCACCGAAGAACCCGAAGCTGCCACCGAAGAACCCGAAGCCGCGACGGAAGAAGAAGCTCCTGCCGATGAATCAGCAGAAACCGCTGCTGAAGAGTCTGCCGAAGCAACCGATACCGAAGAAGACAAAGAGAAAGAGGCGTAAGCCGGGTCGAAAAATTCGACTTTCCTGATTTTAGGATTCTCGCTAACATGCTGAAGCTAAGAGTATTTCAATCATGCTCTTAGCTTTTTTTACGTCCGGAGAAACGATGATCAGCAATGCCCGGCTCAATCCGGACGGCAGGCAGACTGCGACTCGAACTCGAGTCGTTGTAACGTTGTAGCGGAAAGGATTCTGGCGCAGCATGTCTTCAAAGCAACCTTTTAATTTCAGTCATGCGATGTACGATCTGTGTGTCGATATCTCCCGGCGGCTCCCGGAATTTCATCACGTGGATATGGATCGTATCGCGGTCGCTTTCGCACAGGCCCGCCGCAATGTGCCTTATGGCATGCAGGCCAAACTCACGCCGCTTCGATTCGAAAATGGCGATCTCCAGACAACCCGGTACGGCCGCAAGTGGACCGTGCAACGCATCTATCAGGATCAGCAGGAGATGTTGTATATCCTGACATTTTACTTGCCCCGTTTTCTGAATCATTCGCTGGAAGAAAAACTGATCACCGTCGTCCACGAACTGTATCACATCAGCCCGGCGTTCGACGGCGACATCCGCCGCCTGGAAGGCCACTACCACGTACACTCACACAGCCAGAAAGAATACGACGCCCACATGGCCGTCCTGGTGAAACAATATTTAAAACTGAATCCGCCGCCGGCGTTGTACGCGTTTCTGAAATGCCGGTTCTCCACGCTGCAGAAAAAGCATGGCGGCGTTGTCGGCCTGCAGATTCCAATTCCCAAACTGATCCCCGTCGACGAATCGCGATCCGCGTAACGATTCTCGGCGTCACTGCTGACTTCAGGAAGAGGCCGCGCATGTCGAATCGATCGCCGCTCGCAAAACAAATCAAAGACTGTGCGCAACTTTCGGGAACATTCACACTCCGTTCCGGCGCGACCTCAGACACATACTTCGACAAATATCTGTTTGAATCCGATCCGGTGTTGTTGAAGCAGATTGCCGAACAAATGGCCGACCTGCTCCCGCCCGAAACCGAAGTGCTCGCCGGACTGGAGATGGGCGGAATACCAGTCGTCTCCGTCTTGAGCCAGGTGACCGGCTTGCCCGCCGCCTTCATCCGCAAAGAAGCCAAAACATACGGCACCTGCAAATACGCAGAAGGCATCGACCTGACCGACAGAAAAGTCGTGCTGGTGGAAGATGTCGTTTCGTCGGGCGGTGCGATTCTGGACGCTTTAGCAAAACTCCGCTCCTCTGGCATCGAGCCGGTTTGCGCTGTCTGTGTGATCGACCGCCAGACAGGGGGAGCCGAAGCGCTCCAGGGTGAAAACCTGGAACTGCGGTCGGTGCTGACAATGCAGGACATCGCAGACGTCACATAGGCACCGGGATGATTCATGCGAATTCCCGGTTGAACGAATCGCATGGATGCGTCATGGTTTGTCGCATCTCGGTCCTGTAAACAGCCGGCTCGATTTTTGGGAGTTCTCAAAAAAAAACCTGTTTTGTAGTGTTTGAACGCTGCTTGACAGTGCCGCGCCGATCCCGAACATGCGGAGATAGCGTCGCGCGCGCGAGCAAACAGGATTTGCACCGCTGAACACGCCGCACCCTGAAGAAATCCGCACCATAAAAGTCCCTGTGTAGAGCCACATTTCCCCAAATTCAGTCCCACTACTTCCCAATGCACCCCATCGCATCGATCGCCTTCAGAAGACATGAGCGACACATCCCGGGAGATCACACTGTGATCATGGGACTTCATAAGTGGCTCCTTTCCCGATTCCCACTTGTCCGCGTCGCGCCCGTCCCCAGGATACAACATCACTACAGTCAGCCCCACAACCCACCAGACAAAAACAGAAACCGCATCCATGACAAAAACTCATCCTGCAAAAAACAACGCTATCCCCAAAGAGATCCAGAACAGGCCCGGCTTAAAAAGCAGCCACTCCCGGAAACGAATAAAATCTTCCTCTGAGAAACCGGTGAAGGATCATACTCGCGTGTCACGAAGTAGGGGAGATACACATTGCGAACCGGTGGGGGATGAGTCTGCACCTACAAAATATGAAGAAAAACTAGATCTTTTTCCGAGGTGAGTAGGCTGTTTCTCTGAAATCGCTTACCGAACTAGCTGGTTAGTCTTTCCCGCAGTTCAGTTTCAATGGATTTAACCAATGACTTCCTCAACAACCCATAGTCATATTTTTTTCCTAGTTGCTTACCCACTTCGTCAACAGCTAGCCCAGTACTAGTACCAATTCCAGCGCCAACCATCCCTATCCAAACTTGACGCCATTGGTCACCACCATCTGGGTTCACAATTAAATCTAAGGTAGTCGAAGTAGCTGCTCCTAACGCAGCACCCGCTATCGGTAGAGTCATACTACGGAAAATTCCACCTTCGGAATCAACTGATTTCTCACCAATTTCCTGGGCCAGGAAGTCCAAGGCAGCGTGTAATTTTGATGAGTCAACCCCCTTGCTCTTCTCGAATTCTTCAATTCCATCGCGTATTTTTGATCTAACTTCAGCTTTGACTGCCGTGTAGTCTGATGCATCAATACCACCAAGACCGGAAACAATACTTGCATGCATGTTGATCGGATGTCTTCTTTCATCATTCGATTCGATTCGATCAAGTTCATCGTTTGACAATGCGATGTCATTCTCAAAGAGTTTTGCTGTGAATTCGGGTGATGCGACATTCGATTTTGCGATCGCAAAGAATGTATAATACTGAAATAGTCTATGAACTTCTCGTATCTCTTCTTGCTCCGAATCTTCATGTACTTCGATTTGATCTAACAGGAATTTGAATGGTGCATCTCGTCTTCCGTTATTACGCTTCAGAAGATCGAGCGCTCTGCGAAAGATTTCAGTCCCAAATTCAGTGAGGGAGAACTCAGGGATTCTCCTGCTCGACTCAAACTTCCTCAAAAAAGTACGGAGCAACGGCTCAGCAGAAGCTGCATTACCCCTCCATGGGCTCAGGGTTACTTTTCGTTCTCTGATTGCCCAATCCCACCGTTCCCATAATTCGACCAATCTATCTCTTTCTGGTTGTGGAATCCCAATGTTTTTCACAACATCTCTCGCATCTCGGAGACTTTGAATATTCAGCTTTCTTTTTTCACTAAGTGCTTGAGCCACATGGCGGTGTATCGACTCTCCTAGAGCAAGGAATCCACCAGGTCTCCCATTACCGCTTTCATCCTGAATCCATGAACGTAGCACCTTTGGAACAATTTTATCTAATTCTGTTTTAGCGATATCGGGACGACAAAAAATCTCAAAGTCGATTCCATTCAACTCATGCGGTGGGAAAAGCGTGAAAAGTCGACCGTCAATCGTATCTGAAATCGACCATACAATTCGTGATTCAGTTCCCAATGAAATATTCGTCAAAAGATCGTCTAGCCTAAGCCGTGCAAGAACAGATCTACGCATATTATTTTCATCGCCATTAGTTGATTGCTCGAGGTTCTCATAAATTCCGGGTTGTCTCACGTTATCAAAGATCGAGGCTGACATTCTCATAGCTCAATTTCTCCAACTAAGAGATACGAATTTTTGGTTACTGAAATCTGAAGTCCCTGGAGTGTAAAATTCTGTAATTTAAATTCGACAGCTTTTAGATTGATTATTACCACCTATACTGACATATTCAAATATATATCTTACTGCTCAAAAGAATATTGTGCAGAAAGGTAAAACAGATTAGATTTTTTAACTTACTCCAACCTCCAGGAATTGAGCGGTGAACGAAAAAAGATCAGACAGTCTTGGTACTGTGCGAAAGCAGCTTCAGTTTGTTGAAGATACTGGCTTGGTGACGCTTCAAGAAGTCGAGCATTTTCTCTTAGCGGATGTTGAGGTCTCTCAACTTCGGCCTCTCGTCGACAGACAATTGATTACTCGAATTGAAGCGGTAAATCTTCTTTTGGACAAGTTGCAAACGTGGCTTGAGCAACATGGCATCGACGACTCAAAAAGCCGGAAGTATCTGGAAGGCCCTGAAACGTTTCGGAGTTTTGAGACGTTTCTGTTTCCAGATGATTGCTCATGATTCGAGGCGCACTTTTTTCTACCCTTTGAATTCCATCCAGTAAGAAATCATCTAGAAATAAAGATCCGCTGCCAATAGTGAGCCGAACAGTATTGGGCTTGTCCACCACCAGATAACGGGTAACCCCGAATGCAATTCGGGGCGAGCATCGCGAGCAGGAAACTGATAGAGAAAACAATCGAACATCCCCATAAACTTCCCACCTCGATAACCCGACGGGGTGCCATCTGTTGGCTTGCCCAACAGTGCGCAAACAGTGATCAGCTGACACGACCACCAGACAATTTGACAAAGCCCTTACCGCCCCACATAATCAAATTCAGATACCGTTACTCAGTCACAAAACTCCCGCAAAGCACACTTCCATGAAATCACGCCTCCTGACATTCGCGTTCCTGTGTTGCTTTATAGCCCTGGCGATTCTCGCAGGTTCCAAATCCCTCCCCGCCGCACACTCCCCCGCTTCAAACACCACAGACACCTACGGCTCCGCCCTGACACCCCAAAAGGTCGACGGCATCGATGCCTGCCAGGCGGTCGCTGTTGAAGGCAACCGGCTCTATGCCACCGGGCGCGGTAAGTTTCATGTGCTCGATATCACTCAGCCTGAAAAACCGGTTCCGCTCGGCGAACTCTCCGGACTGGGCAACACCCGCCAGCTCTTTATCAAAGACAACATCGCCTATATCACGGCCCGCCAGGATGGACTCTGGCTCGTCGATATCTCCGATGCGAACAAACCCCAACTCCTCAGCCACTACGACACCGTCGAGATGGCCACCGGCATCTGCGTCTCCGGCTCTCTGGCGTTCGTCGCCACGCGGCAGTACGGCGTTGAAATCATCGACGTCTCCAACCCCCGCGCCCCGCAACATGTCAGCATGCTGAAAACGGGAGAAGCCCAGTCCTGCTGGTCCCGCGACGGCATCCTCTATATCGGCGACTGGGCGCCCCGGAAACTCGTCATCGCCGATGTCCGCAACCCGCGTCAGCCCACCATCATTGGTGAAACCCCCCTCGACGGTTATGGCGACGGCGGCTGCCTCCGCGGTAACTATTGCTTCGCCGCCACCGGACACCATTCGCGGGGGAGCCGCGATGACGGCAAAGGGCACGGACTCGAAATCTTTAATGTCGCCGATCCCGAAAAGCCGACGTTCGTCTCCCGCGTCAAGTTCCCGGCCTCCTATCACATCACGAACGACATGTGGACCGCCCGCGTCGCCGGCGATCACTGTGTCGTCGCCGACACCTGGAACGGACTCTTCGTCGTCAATATTCACGACATCAAGCAGCCGCGGATCGTCGCCCACGCCGTCCTCCCGCCCCGGTCCAAGAGTGACAACACACCCGACCCCGTTGGCGGCATCGCTCTCGGCAAGGGAGTGATCTACGCCGCCGGCATCTTCACCGGACTCTACGTCGTTCCCGCGCCCGGCCTCGCTACTCCGGTCATCCCCGAACAGGACCGGGCACCCGAACTGAAAGCCGCTCAAGGCAAAACCGGCGATCCCCGTTTCCTCACCTACCAGCCCGGCGGCCAGGTCCGCTCTGCGACCGTTGTGGGCGACATCGCCTGGGCGGCCTGCGGCAGCGCCGGAATTCATGCGGTGAAGCTCGGCAAAACCCTGGAGCCGGTCAGCGTGACCAAAGGTAAAGGCGAGGTCATGCATCTGGCCGTTTCCGGTTCGCGACTCTACGCCGCCGAGAACGACGCCGGACTCGCGATCTATGACATCGGCCCCGAATTCAAACTGACCGAGATCGGTCGGCTCAAATTGAAGAACCGCAATGTGAAACAGGTCGCCTGTCCTGCCCCCGGGCGGTTCGCCTTATATCACTGGGGCAGCTCCGCCGTGGAGATTGCCGACGTCCAGGATCCGGCCCACCCCCGTGTGGTCTTGAAGGACTCGCAGGTCGGCCTGTTCTACGGTGATCAGCTGGTCCCCGAACTGCTTGGCGGCCGTTACCTGGTCGCCTACTGGCACCGCAGCGGACCAGCCTGGTACGACGTCTCCGGCGAGAAACTCGTTTACCAGGGCAACACACCCGACGAGCGGCGTTTTAGTTTTACCGACGGCGTCTGTCTGCTGGGCGACAAACTGCTGCTCGTCAAACACGGCAAGCTGCAACTGCTAGACCCCGGCGACCAGCGCGAAGTCAGCCGGCTGCCCGCCATCACAGTTCCCGGCCATCGTCTCCGCGGCCGCCCCACCACCGACGGCAAACAACTGGCCCTCTCCCGCCGCCCGGACCAAAAGGTAGAACTCTTCGACATCACCGACCTCGAACATCCCAAGCCCGTCCGCGAGTATCATCTCAAAGGCCACCCCGGCGCCTGCCGCTTCTGGAACAACCAACTCCTGATCCCCGCCGGGTATCAGGGTTTGCTGCTCGAACGGAAAACAAAACCCTGAGTAAGATAAGATGAACCCAACCAACAGACAAACAACGGATCTTGTTTTGGGGGACTCACCAACCGGAAAGCCCCATTAGCCGCAGGGCGTTAGCCCCGGTTGAAACCATCCCAACAGACGGCACACGCACCTCACCACCAGTGATCAGCAAACCCCCACCAACCCTGAGCGGCAAGGCGCTAGCCGCCGGTAAAAACCAACACCAGAAACACCACCCATTTACCAGAACGGCTCTGCCACACGGATAGAAAAACTGTTAAACTGATGGATTAGCAGGCATAACTTTAACACCGGACTATATCGTTATAGGACGAACTATTTAAAAATAATTGTGTCTTAAACAGAAGGTGTTCTTTTCTGAATATGTCTGTAGTAGAGTTGGATAGTGATTATGGATATGCCACCCTTCCCATGGTTAAAAGATAAGCCTGATACATTTCAATTTCATCTTGAAAATGACACAGGTGATATAGAAACCTATACTCGAAAAAATCGGCTGGATCTCGGTGAGTCACTTTTAAATATGCGTCGCATCTATCTTGATACAAAGTATTGGTTATTTGTTCGAGATGTTTACCTTAATCGCTCTCAAAATCCGCTAAACCTTGAGATCGTAAATCAGTTACGGCGTCTCAGAAAATCTGGATCTACAATATGTCCAATTAGTTTTTCAATATTTTCTGAGCTTATGTATCAATCTGATCCAGTGACGCGAAACGCAACCGCAGAGATGATAGATGAATTTAGCGAGGGTACTACTATTCGTCCACTCTCAGAAGTGTTCAAAGCTGAGTTGATGCATCTAATGACTAGATGTTACAACCAAGACTCAGAGTTATATGAAATCGGGCAGTTGGTGTGGACGAAAGTTGTTTATGTCGCAGGTGGTATGCATTTATCACTTAAGAACTCGCCAATTCCACCTAAGCTAGCACTGGCATTTCAGAAATCAATGTTTGATTTTTTATGGTCAATTAAATTATCGGAGATGATTGAGATATTTCCCCTTTCCGATGGCAAAGAGCAGAAAGAGAATATCAAGCTTTCGGAAATACTAACGAAAGGAAAGTTTGAGCATCAAGCATCTGAGGACACTTTTGAAAAACTGTTTATTGACGAGGTGGCAGGAACGCTGGATCATTTAAGTGAAACTATAGGTGATTATACTGTTGAATTTGCGCGTAGGAATGGAGCTGGAGAAAGGGTTTCAAAAGAAGTATCAACGGAAGGAGGGGAGCTGCTCAAAAACCTCATCTTTCAAGGATTCAAAGAGAAAAAAATTAAAAATGAATTTCCGACAATTGAGATTTCATGTTCGCTCCATGCTGCGGTTCGTCTTGATGCGAAAAGGAAATTCAAAAAGGGAGATGTCGTAGACTTTCATCATGCAACACTTGCTTTACCCTATTTCGACATATTTCTGACCGAGGCTAGTCTTCAGCACCTTTTACAAACGAAAGAAATTGACGCGGAAAAGAAATATGGATGCAAAGTCTTATCATCGGAACAAGAGGTGTTGGATCACTTACGAGGCCTTGATTGATCATGCTTTTACCATGGGAATCCAAAATATTAAGGTCTGTCACTTTTGCGTTGCTTGCTCGCGACTTGGAATCGGATCACCTGATCGATTGATAGCATTTGAGTCTGAACATGACCACCAGCTGCATTAATTTTACAGACAACTTCCTCCTCGGATGTTGGATGCTGTAGGGTGTCTACAATAACAGTAGCCACGTCCATAGGATTCAGTATCGGGTTGTCTCCCGCCATTTGTCGAGCACGCCGCTCCTTGTAGCGGTTGAAAATGTTAAATAACACCTCATTATTCTCGGAGAATCCTGTTACCATCTTGGCAAATTCTTGATCATCGCATCCAACAAAGACGTTAGAGTATTTCTCTGCATGCTTTTCCCTGACATATTCAAAAAATTCAGATGAACCATGTTCTTTCAAAACCCAGTGATTTCGGTGAAGCATGTGAGTGTCGATTGGGCCAGGAGCAAAGTGTATCATTCGATTGATTTCGTGACCGTGCAGCAACGACAAGCAGAGGTCTAGTCCGAATGCCTTCGATGCGACATAAATTGCGCGACTTCCTGACGCTGAAAGCCCGTGAAGTGATCCAATATCGACTAATGTTAACTCTTCCTCACTCCTAAAACCGAACTTATTATTCATTTCCATCACAGCGTGAAGAATTTCAATTTTCCCACATACATTTACACCAGTAATAGCCTGTCTCACATCAAGCGAGGTAGAAGTAAGATCTCCAAAGTCGTACATCCCAGCAGCCAGGACCACCATTCCAATTCCATGAAACTGAAACTGGCTTCGAGCATTGTCGATTACTTGTTGTACGTCGTTTGCTACTCCTTTGTATCCCGCATGATGTGTCAGTGGATTCAAGTTGATATTGAAAGCAAGTGTGCGTTCGAGATTGGTGATGAGCGAACTATTATTGAGATCAATCGCAATGATTGGTGTTCCTGTGTAGGCACGTCGTAGGGTTTTGCAAATCATCTCACCCAGCGAATTGTTCCCGGTTCCAGTAATGAGAATCGCGCTGTCATTACACATCTAGAGCCCATCCAGAAAAATTTTACAGCACTTTGAAAATCAAATGTAAAATCACTCCAATTCCAGAGGTCGCACTTACTATTCCAAGTAGAAGTAATGACCAATGCTTAATACAATTTCGCCTACTATTTAATTCATTTTTTTGTGGAACTCCAATAATCATTTCATAACCTATAAAAAGAAGGAATACACCGAGTATCCCATGTATAACAAATTTAAACGGTGCTAAATTCGCTGCTGAAGCAATGGATGGTGCTTTGTAGGCGGCCCATGCGGAGTACATTAATCCAAGACCAAAAGCGCATCCGGTAGAGAAGTATAGATGGCGAAATACCTTCGAGTACTTCCACTCCCCAGGACGAGGATTCTCAACATGAGAGACTATTCGAATCGAATCGATTTGTACTTGTTTGGCAAGTAGTTCTTGTAATGGTCCAATGGCATTCTCCGATGCATGGATCAAAGATTGAACTCGACGCTCCATTCGATAAAAGTATATTGAAATGCAGATAGCTAGTACCCCGACTGCCGCCGATAATGAGAATATTTGTTCCTTGGCTGCTGTGACGAATGCTGCCATTAGAAATGCTGTGGCAACTAGAAAGAAGTTTACCGCCTGTAACCTTTGGGTTGCATGAAGGGAAAACCAAGCCCATGCATGTTCCAGGGCTGCGTTATGAGCATCTTGTTGTTCTGGCGTGAGAGTGTTTTCCTCTTCGGGTATATCTGACATTGTTGATACCATATTCGTTAGGTTAGAGATGATTTTGAAAAACTAGTCGATGGTTTCTGCGAAAAAGGTTTCAGGAACCGTAAATCTGTTTCCTAACTATTTCCATTCGATATTTCTTTTGGAACCTTTTTCGGGTTGAGCTCGATTTCGTTCCCCGCAACATTCAACTTCAATTTTGAGGATGTACCGATAATCGCTGAAGCTAATTCATCAGCAGGGTGAATCACATTCTCTTCTTTATTTGAATTAGATTTGAATAGATTACGTGTGATGCTGTTTAAAAGAACTTCTGGAACATCGGATTGAGTTTCTTTTCTCCACTCTAAACAACTTTCGATGACCCAGTTTGCTCGATTTACATCGAGATTAAACTGCTGCAATTCAAATTCTAAATCGGAATGCTGCCTCGCCCACTTGTCCTGCCATTTGATGGCGTAGAGGATTGTTGAAATCAACGCGAAAGAGAGAATCGATGTTTTCGCGATTTGCCAATACCAGGTGTATTCAACCGAACCATCAATAATAAACTTCTTGTCTTTAATATTGAGGACTTCATTCTCGGAAGAGCTGGGGCTACTATTTTTCTGAGCTTCTGCGAGTAATGGGCGACTCAAAAGAATGTGATATTCATACAGGGATAAAATCAATAATCCTAGAATCACAATGCCCAACAATAAGATGCCTCTAAAAACAGGGGTACGTTTTTGCTCAGTTGATGGAGAAACGCCGAATTTGTCAAATCGATCTTTAACATCTTCAAGCATCTTGTCGCGTATCTCTCGACGGACAACTGTATTATTCCGTGCGTCAATTTCTGCAAGGGTGGCATCTAAGTCAGCTTGTCTCTCAGTCAGTTCTGATTGTCTGTTAATATACTCTTGTTTTAGTTCCTCAGCTTTTTTTTCGATTGATTCTTCTAGCGTTTTTTCTTTCTCTAAGTAATGCGTTTCTGTTTCTCGTCGAAACGAGTCTGCATCTTCTATGAGTTTGACATTCAGTTGCTCAAGTCGGTTGAGCATTTCATCATGAATTGAAAATGCCTGATTGAATTGTTCCGGGACATTCCATTGAGCGATTTTCCGTGGATCAAACGGATTGAGTTTCTTTGCTAGATAAAAACCGATTTCTAACCTTTCGCTTGGGGATAAATTAGATTCATTTGAATTATTAGGACTCCAGTTGATGATCACTTCATCATAGAGTGGTGATTTTGGGTCTGCAGTTCCACCTCTGTAATACTGTATGTGTATGCCTCTATGATTGGATTGACAGAGATTAATAACTGTTGAATCGGCTTCTAATAGAAGATTAAATTCTTGTGATTCTGGATTATCTATTTCAGAAATAACATCATTGATAGAAACACCAGTCACGGTAGCAATCGAAAATGTTGGAAAACCAAACTGACTACAAAGTCCCTGAAATGTTTCGATGACTTTGAGATCAGGTGTTCTTGGAATGGTGATCAATTCTTTTGACATGGCTTGTTGCCTTGGACTATTATTTCTTAATTGAATGTGTGAATTGTTTATATATGCTTGTGTGTATAGTGTGTTGTTGTCAACAACTAAAGTGTGCATTGGTTTAATCTCGAATAGAAAATAGCTAGGAATCTCAAAGTATAGACGCGCTACTCCGTGTGTCTCTGTCTGCCCCCTGACAATCGACTCCTCCTGAGGAACTTATGATGCAGCTGTTACGGTCCACGTTAATTCTGTCTCTGGCCCTGGTCGCCTGCAGTTCAAACCTCTTCGCTCAGCAACCCCCGAAATTCGCCCCGGTGAAACCCGCCGGCGATCCGGCGACCTTTGGGGCGAAGATTCAGCGGACGATGACGTTGCTGGCGACCAGTACGCCGGAAAAGCGGAATCGGGTGCGGATTCTGTTTTATGGGCAGTCTGTGACCCGCAATCCGTGGTGGCAGGATGTGGCGGCTGATCTGCGTCAGCGGTTTCCGCACGCCGACCTGGAAATTGAAAATCGGGCCATCGGCGGCTATGGCGGGCCGGTCCTGATCAACACCGCCGAATTTGACCTCTATCCCTTCTACCCGGATCTGGTGATCTTTCACGTCTGGGCGGGGGTGGAAACCGGTCACCAGGAAAAAATCATCCGCCGCATCCGTGAGCGTACGACCGCCGAGGTGTTGCTCTGGACCAGTAACCTGCGCTGGCCGAGTACCGTCCCGTCGGACGGCGACCCGCAACATCCCGACGTGCTGGCCAAAGATGCGCAGGATCAGGCGATTTCCGATCTCTACCATCGCCTGGGCCGGGAACTCGATTGTGAAGTGGCCGACGTCCGCACCGGCATGCAGGGTTATCTGAAAAAGAATAACCTGGTGGTGAAAGACACGCTCCGCGACACGGTGCACCCGAATGAATTAGGGAACTTCCTCATCGCCGAACTGGTCAAACCGCATCTGCGCTATGATCCCGGTTTTCCCAATGACAAATGGAAAGACCTCGTCACCGAGATTCCCGTGAATGATCCCCGTGTCGAGCATAAAGACGACGGCTCCCTGACGCTGAAGTTTCAAGGCAACCGCATCGACGTGATCGCGGCTCCCGGAGACGCAGCCAAAGCGAAAGCCGCCGTACTGCTGGACGGGAAATCCCCTTCCCAATTCCCGGAGCTCTACTATCACACGCGTCCCAGCCCCACGCCCGTCGCGGGCCGCCCGGCCTTCAATCGCATCGATCATCGGGCCCCGCTGCAGGTGGAAACCTGGACCGCGCGGATTCTCGAATGCGATCTGGAAAAGGATGTGCTGCGGTATGAAGTCAGCGGTTCCAAAACGGGGCCCGACGGCACCGGCGATCACAAAACGCGTTTTGTTTCTAATTCCGGTCGCGTGGTGATCGAACCCCGGATGTGGATGGTGAACTGGTCTTTGCGTTATCGCAAACAGAGTCTGCCCAAAGATTATAAAGTCACCTGGGAAACCAGGCCGCTCTTCGTGGATGTCTGGGAATCGCCGGCGGTCACGGATGCTTCCAAAGAATATCCCACGGTGCTCGCGCAGGGTATGAAAAATAGCGACCACAGTTTGACACTCTCGCCGCAGGCAACAGGAAAACTGCCGGTGAAAGCCTTCCGGATCTACCGACCACCGTTGAAAGTCTCTACCTCGGAATAAAAGGGGGGACGTATGAAAGGGTATCTGCGACGTTTGGGGGCCGCATTGTCTGGCGAGGTCCTGGGCAATTCGCAGAATGAGTGTGATGTCGTCCCGAAAGCTGGGGAATGGGCTTGGTGCTATGTGGAAGCAGTTTCAGTTTATCGAGGATTCTGGTTCAGTAACGTTGCAGGACGTCAAATATTTTCTCTTACAGGAAATTGAAGCCGCTCACCTTCGGCCTCTAGTCGACAGACAAGTGATTACTTGAATTGAAGCGGTACATCTTCTTATGGCCAAGTTGCAAGCTTGGCTTGCGCACCATGGCATCGATGACTCGGGCAGTCGGAAGTATCTGGAACATCCTGAAACGTTTCGGAGTTTTGAGATGTTTCTGTTTAGAGATGAGTATTAATGCCTTGGGGGAGAAAAATTCCTCAGCACTGAAATTGTTACTTATTCAGGAAGACGTATACCAGGTGCCGGGAATGGCACCTGGTATGATTGTGCCATTTTAATGAGGAGCTGCGATGGGGCGTCCTGGTGGAATGGCATTACAAAGTCAGTGTATAGCACGTTTTGCACTTGCTGAATGTTGCGGGTAAAGCCATGTCATACCCGCACATTGTTCACGCGTACGGCTTCGATGCCAGGCACAGGATCAAGCACGGCGGGTGAGGGGTGACTTTCCAGAGACTGCTTCGACGGGTTGAATTACCGCTCGACTAATTGGGAAGCCCCCCCTCATCTCTGCCTGCAGTGTGCATCAGTTTGATTTAAGGTTGGGGAATGTTCGTGATGATCGGGAAGCTAAACCAGGTCCTCAGTCAAGCCGATGTTGACTCCCTTCGCGATGAGCGTTTCCTCAACCGGGTCCTCAGTCAGGCCGATATCCACTCCTTTTGCGATGAGTGTCTCCGCAGCCGGGTCCTCAGTCAGGCCGATATCCACTCCCTTCGCGATGAGCGTTTCCTCAGCCGGGTCTTCATTCAGGCCGATATCCACTCCCTTTGCGATGAGTGTCTCCGCAGCTGGATCTTCATTCAGGCCGATGTTGACTCCCTTCGCGATAAGTGTTTTCTCGGCCTGAGATTCGCAACTTTGGGTGAAGTGTAATGAAAGGCTTGAGATCAAAAGGAGCATCATTCCCAGTGTCGTACTAAGGCTCAGTCTTTTCTTTGATGTCTGGTCCTTTTGGGGCGTGTTTTCACAACAGAATCGACTGTGCATAATCGTCAACTGGTAGTCTTTCACCGCTGCTGACTTATCTGGTTCTGGAACAGATTTGGCCATTGTCTCGAACTGTGATTGCATCATCGGAAGCACTCTTTCAACGAACGTATTCCAGGCCTCCTGATCCAGGTAGCCAAGGGCAGGCAGGAAGGCGATGTCGTGAGAATCAGGAGCATTCAGAAGCTCTCCCCCAATTGTACTTGGATGGGAGCTTTGGGTAGGGACAGCGGCGAGCAGAACACCACAATTCATAGGCAAGATGGCCCCCTGTTTCGCTCGCGATTCTGAGCGGCGTGCAAGCCGAACGAAATCAGAGAAGAAAGGGTTTTCTTTCAGTGACTCCCATGACTCTTTTAATTGATCCAGGCCAGCCTGGTCCAGTTTTACTGTGAGCGTTTTAGAGTCATCTGGTGAAGAACCTCGTGCAATGCTCCAGGCTCGTCTGGCTTTGGCATTGTATTCGGCTTCAGAAAGTGGAGCTGGATTAAAAAACTCAGATTGAACTTTCCTGTAGCTACTTTCATCAGAAGCTAAAATCCCGGCCTGCGTAGCAGCAAGAAGGAGTGACTTGATGACTTTAGGATTTTTGTCCACAAGTTCGATAAATTCAGGGTGCTGCATTGCTCGGTATTCCAATTGCTCCACTGTGACCCATTCTTCTGTATTCTTGAAAAGGTCAAGAATGATCGAATTCAGAAATCGACCACCCTTTGCGATTTCTTCTTGTTTCAGAATTTGATTAATACGGCGAGAGCTAAGTCCCAGAGAAATTGCAATTCTCTCTGTGTCCCATCCTTCTTTCAATCCCTGTTGGATTCGCTCTCGCATCAGGTGGTCAGTAAACGCTTTTTGATCATAATCTGAAAAGTTGAGAAACGTTGCGAGGTATTTGATATTGGTCTGATTCATTTGCTGATTCCTGTTAAAAATGTTGGAGGTATTTCAGTTTCAGTAATTTTATTGGTTTCGATTTCAGTTTCCCAGGAAATATATTTCCGTTTAAATTGTTCAGTGGTAGACTGAAAAGCCCAACCAACAATAGGCTGAGCTTTTCAGTTAGGTTCTTGAGATCATCGCAGCGAACTAGGTGACCAGGCCACAACTACTTACGACAGAATCGACAAGATGGGGTTCGCTGTGGTGCTCTGTCCACCGGTAGAACAGAGGGCGGCCATCATAGTACACTTTGGCAAAGCCCCTGATTCGCAGAGCGATGTCAAAGTCGATCCCGAAATGGAGTTTTCCCTTATATTCGCCGACGACGCCTGTGCCGTGCATTGGAAGTAACCCTGCATTTCGGACCAATCGACCAGACTCGAATAATAGAGGGCGAAACTCCAGTGGCTTCGCATGAACTGACAAGCGCAAGGAATCTTCAGCTCCCGTCGTATCCTTTACAACGCGCGAGATTAAACCGGTCGCTCGGATCGCATAGTTTACTGCGGTATAGTTTGCAGTAACTTGTTCTGATCGCTGATAATGGTTCGCTGCTAACAGGCGATGCTCTGCACTGATTCCCTTTACGGAACCTTTTAATGCGGCGAACATTCGAATGTAGTCAGATCGTTTCAGTTCGTACACGCGTGTGTTTAAAGAGTAAACCAAAGACTCGGTCTGCTCGCGCTGTTGATTAGTGAATGCTGCATCATTATGGGTCTTTTGAATGATCTTGCGTCTCTGGTCAGCAATTGTCTTCGACCAATTATCTGGAAGAGACTTTAATGGGTCAGGGAGCTTAATGAAGTCTGCAATATTCAGCATTTTTAAATCTTGTTGTGCTGTATTGAGATGCTGAGCAGCTTCCGTGGCGTTCATTCCCAGGTCTGCCGTGTGTAACATGGCGTCGCCAACAACCACGATTTTTGCACCCGGTCGATAGAATGTCGAAATCGCTTCGGCAATCGCAGCAAGATGATTCCAGGCTTCCCACTCAGCAGTATCGGGGAGATATCCATTTCCCGTTTTTAACTCAACTGCGACTTTACCTCCTCCCATCGGTAATGCCATAATCAACGGAACTTGTTTTTTCGTCAAGCTTTTGATTTTTTCATAAATCTGGGATTCGGCTTCCGGATTTCCGATACCAGTCAATTTGACAGACATGCATGCCTTCTTCAGGATATTGAAGACCGCCTCAGCCTGGTCTTGTGAAGTTTTGATTACTCGTTCGTACTTGTTAACCAGGCTCTGTTTTTCTTGGTACATTGCCGATAGCAGTGTATCGAACTCTCTATTGTTTGCGTGAGCAATGTTGCATGGGAGCTCAACTTTCGTAAATGCTTCCTCAATCTCTGACGCGCCTCCCAAGCTTCCAGCCTTCGTAACATTGCTGTGTTTGATACTTGCTTTGTTCATCTAAATAGCTCCTTCTTTAATGGATTCAGAAAATCATTTATCCCCTTTTATTTCTCAAAATCCTTTTATGCAAAGAAGCATATTTCCCGATTGAAAAAATGAACCAGGCAGCTAAATCTACCTGGTTGAAGTGAGTTTATTGCTTTCAGAAGGCTGGGAAGATGCGTCTGTTTACCTGGAGCTGATAGATCGGGCATCAAACCCATGGTTCATTCCAGACAGGTGAATCAACATCCGGCAGGAAGAAGGCGGGGATGCCGTCGCAGGTGGCGAAGGCGGTCTGGGGGCCGCATTGTCTAGCGAGGTTCTGGGCAATCCGGACGATGAGTGAGATGTCGCCGTGAAAGCTGAGGGACGGGCTTTGGTTTTGGGGATGGAGTCGTTCAATGCTGACGGATTCCTTCGGGCTGGTGTGGGTGCCGGCGAAGGCCTGGTTCATGAGCGGGTCGGGAGACTCGTATTCCCAGTCAACCGTTTCGATCGAATCGACCTGGGCGTTGAAGTCATCTTTCGTGCCCTGAATACGAATGGTGAAGCCGTTTAAGGATTCCAAGACTTCCGTCAGTTCGGCCTTGGTAACCGAACGCCCGTCAAGCGTTTCCCGCGAAATCGGCACGTCGCACTGCTGACCCCATTCGAGGAACTCTTGTGTGACGGGGGCGAGGATGTAGCTGGAACTCATGCGGTATTTCCATTACTGGCTGGTTGGATGACCAGATTCTTATTGAGTGGAATGAGTATTGTATGCGGTCGTTACGGCGTGTTTCAAGTTTTGTTCTTTTGTGTGACAGTATGCTGAATTAAAAACCGGTGGCTAGTGCCGACCCGCTCATGGTTTGTGAACGGGTTACTTCGAACAGAATCCGGGCCGTGGCACACGGTTTTTTATCTACCATGAAAAGCACGAAAGGGCACGAACGGTTTATTGTGGTTCCGTTCGGAGATTTAGACAGCGTTGTGACTCGCCTCTACGAGGAGGTGAGATGTCACATCAAGGTCGGAATGAATGAAGGTTTTTTTATTCCTACCGCTATTAGATGGCACTTTCGCTTTCACGGGGGCTTGGTTAAAGTCGGTTCTTGTGAAACGAATATCGCCAGATCTTATTTCAGGTTTGCAGAATGCGGGAATTGAAACTGATTCAGATTAACGAATATGAATTGAGTGATCGCCAACGGTCTCAAATTCTGTTACTTCTCAAAGATTGCTTTCCGGGCTATTTCGAAGAGAGGATTTTCTTTAAGCAGATGTCACAAGAAAGGCTCTTAGCTTATTCTGACGGAGAACTCATCGGACAGTTGGGGCTGGAGCATCGCGCAATCAGGGTTGGCGACCAATGGGCCTCGATCTTTGGTATCATCGATCTGTGTGTCAAAGAAGAAGCGCGACGACAGGGAGTGGCGACGGAATTGCTGAGAGCAGTCGAGGAAAAAGCAGCCGCTAACGACATCCACTTTTGTCTGCTGTTCGCCGATGAGCACGAATTGTATCAGAACGTTGGCTACACATTGTTTCAGAATGATTGTGTCTGGTTCGGAATTGACGAGGGGCACAGCATTGGGTTAATCAAACGGAGATTAGCGGATTGTATGCTGGTAAAGAGGATTTCCGGGGACATCCCCTGGGAGGAAACACATACCATCGATCTATTGGGGTATCTGTTCTAAATAGGATGATTGCGTTGGAGTCGTGAATTGTTTTGCACGGCCGCACGAGCCGTGGCACACGGTTTTTTCTACCACGAAAAGCACGAAAGGACACGAACACTTTTTTGTGGTTCCGTTCGGAGATTTAGAGCAGGTTGAATCTCGCGAGGTGGGCGAGCACGTAGACTCGCCCCTAGTGCGCCTGCAAGCGCATTGAATCAGCGAAGTGAAAGTCCTTGCCGAAGTTTGACCTGAACTTCGTAACAGAAGGTAACTGCGTTCTCGTGAGAGGAGGTGGAGAGCAACCGGATGTGAACGACTAGTCCGTAGGATAACGAACTCGATTCGGCTTTTCGTTGTGGTGAGCCAGCTAGGGAATGGCGAAGCCCAAGTGACGTCGTGCGAAACTCTGCCGAGTGGGTGCGGGACCGCTGCCAGCGGTTCCGCGACGGTCAGCCCCGTGGTTCAAAACCAGGTCGGTCCCGGGGGCAACGAGGGGTGGTTGGAGACGGAATGGTCTGAAGGTTTGATGTGATGAAGCAGGGAGACCTGCCCGATCTTAAGGATGGCGTTCATGTGCCGGATTCCGGATTCTCTGGAGCCGACCGGTACGAAGAGCCAGTTGGGTAGGAGTCAGAGCATCCATATTAGCGAAGAAGCGGGGTAACGCCCGTGGAGCAAAGGGATGCAGGAAGGTAGATGTGGAATGAACCGAAACAGGGAACAAAAACCGACGCGAGTGCCGTTTGCGGCTAAACAAGTCGGAGAAGCTTCGTCCCGCTGGGACTGGGTAGAACCATGTGTCTGGACAGACCGCATGTTGACGGCCCTCGAAACGGGGGTGAAAGGAGGCCAATGGTTCAGTCTGATCGATAAAGTCGATCGTGATCGAAATTTGTATCAGGCGTTTCGTAGAGTAGCCGCCAACGGCGGTGCAGCTGGTGTGGATCACGTCAGCTGCGAACGCTTCGCCGAGCGATTGATCCCGAACCTGAGAAAGCTGTCGCAACAACTGCGGGAAGGAAACTACCAACCGCAGGCAATCCGGCGACAGTGGATTCCCAAGCCGGGGAGCAGGGAACTGCGTCCTCTGGGGATTCCCACAGCTCGGGATCGGGTGGTGCAGACCGCATTACGCCAAGTGCTGGAACCAATCTTCGAACGGGATTTCGCCGAGCAAAGCTATGGTTTCCGTCCCGGGCGCGGCTGTAAGGATGCGCTACAGCGTGTCGATACGCTGCTCGAAAGCGGTTACACATATGTGGTGGATGCAGATTTGAAGAGCTATTTCGACACAATTCCCCACGATAAGTTGATGAATCGGGTCCGGGAGAAAATCAGCGACGGCCAGGTGCTGACGCTGATCGAGATGTTTCTGCGTCAACAGATTCTAGATGACCTTGCCGAATGGACTCCCGATCGTGGGAGCCCCCAGGGAGCGGTGATCAGCCCGTTGCTCAGCAACATCTATCTCGATCCCCTCGACCATTTGATGGCGGGAGCCGGAATTGAGATGGTCCGTTACGCAGACGACTTCGTGATTTTGTGTCGAACTCGGGAAGACGCCGAGCGAGCTTTGGAGATGGTGCGGCAGTGGACGGCGGAAGCCGGCCTGACGCTGCATCCGGACAAGACTCACATCGTCGACATGGCCGAGGGGAGCTTCGATTTTCTGGGTTACACTTTCCAGGGGCGTTATCGCTTCCCTCGAAAGAAAAGTCTCCAGAAATTCAAAGACTCCATTCGGCAGAAGACGAGGCGGACGAACGGGCATAGCCTTCAATGCATCATTGCACAGCTCAACCCGACGCTACGTGGCTGGTTCAATTATTTTCAACACTGCCAGCCTTCCACGTATACCATCCTGGATCAGTGGGTTCGCATGCGTCTGCGAAGTATACTTCGGAAACGTCGTAAAGGCAAAGGTCGCGGACGAGGACACGATCATTTACGCTGGCCCAATGCTTATTTTGCCGAACAGGGACTGTTCTCCTTGAAACAATCCCATGTTCTGGCCAGTCAATCCTCGCAGAGGTAAAACTACCAACCGGAGAGCCGGATGCGGGAGAACCGCACGTCCGGTTCGGAGGGAGGGGGGACCGGAAGCAACCGGTCCTTCCTACCCCTATCGTTGAAGTAGCCGGATCACAACAAGCCAGTGTCGTCCTTCAAGTGGAGTGTTACTACCCAAAAGGGAAATCGCAGCCTTTACCTTTACAACCACTTCAAAAATGAAGACACTGAATCCATATACGCTTTGTATGTCAGCCTGAATCTGAGAGCAAACTATGTGGAGACAGTGATGAAGGAACTGAAAGTCGGGATCATCGGTGCCGGAGGAATTGCAGCTAAGATGCATCTGCCGGAACTGCAGACTGTCGATGACTGTGAAGTAGTGCTGTTGTCCGGGCGGAAACAGTCACGACTGGACGTGCTCTGCCGCAAATTTAATGTGCCCCGTTCGACGCAGAATTACCAGGATGTGATTGACGATGAAAGCATCAATGCGGTCGCCATTGCGCTGCCTCATCCGCTGCATGTGGAGTGGGGCATCAAAGCCATCCAGTCGGGCAAGCATGTTTACATGCAGAAACCGTTGAGTACTTCGATGGACGAAGCCGATGCGTTTGTGGAAGAGACCGACAATCACAACCAGACGGTGCTGGCGCTGCCTTATATGTCGAACCCGCATGTGCTCGCTTGCCGTGATTATATTCAAAACGAAAAACTGGGGACGATTTCCGCGGCTGATGCCCGTGCCAGTCATGGAGGACCGGAAGTCTACTACGCGGGCATCCAGGAAATTCTGGAAGAGAAGCCGACCGATGATCTCTGGTTTTTCGACGCTAACAAAGCAGATGTGGGGGCGCTGTTTGACATGGGCGTCTATGCGATTGCCAATCTGGTTGGCGTGGTGGGGGCTGTCAAATCGGTGACTGCGAAACTGACCACGGTCGCGAAACCGACGCGGCTCGAAG
This sequence comes from Gimesia fumaroli, assembly GCF_007754425.1. Lineage (NCBI taxonomy): Bacteria > Pseudomonadati > Planctomycetota > Planctomycetia > Planctomycetales > Planctomycetaceae > Gimesia > Gimesia fumaroli. The sequence goes on along the minus strand of NZ_CP037452.1, from coordinate 7,078,937 downwards.
ATACAGCATCGATGATACTCGAATTCGAAAACGGGGCTCTGGGTACGGCACGAACCGGCTGGTGTGATGCCGCCCGGACATATGAATTTTCCGTGCACGGGACAGCCGGAAAACTGGTCAGCAGTCGGCAGGCGGAATCATTGCGGTATTATTACCCCAGTTCCCAAGTAGATGAAGATGCGCCGCTGATCGAAGAAACCGTCAATCTATCTTCCTACCCCATGCAGAACTCACATCAACACTGGGCGGCCTGTATTCGGCAGGGTATTCAACCTCCACTGTCGAATGCATCAACGGCGCGGCATGTTACCGAGATTCTGCTGGCGGCCTTGAAATCGTCGCGTGAGAACCGCACAGTGGACATTCAATCCCGGCTGACCATTTACTGATCCGCTTTCCAGTTTACTGCCAGCAGCGGTGAATTTATTGATTTTGGCAGACTCAGCCGCCGGTACGGTGTCGTTTGAGTGTGCGGTTGACTATAAATGTCTTCTGGTAGATTTCTGAGATTGGTCTGCCTCTGGTTTTCCATTCTACTCATCTTTTAACGCATTCTGGGAGTGTTCCCGATGACGGAGCGGTCTGAACTCATTGACGAATTGCGCTGGAAAAAAATTCCGGTTCTCAATGATGGTTTTGTATGTCTGGTAGATGTCATGGGCGATGACAGTTCGATTGTTCAGGCAGCCCGAGTCAGCTATGGAGAGGGAACCAAACGCGTTTCCGACGACCGGACTTTGATCCGCTATCTGATGCGACATCGGCACAGCACCCCCTTCGAAATGGCCGAGCTTAAGTTCCTCGTACGGGTTCCGATGGACTGCTGGCGGCAATGGATTCGCCACCGGACGGCCAATGTGAATGAATACAGCACCCGTTATTCGGTTGCCATCGATTCGGCTCAAACCACACTGCCCGGCGAATGGCGGACGCAGGCAACTTCCAACCGGCAGGGCAGTGACGCCCCGCTACCTGAGGATCTGGGAACAAAACTGACTGACGAAGAGACCGAATTTCAGCAGAAGGCCCGCGACGTCTACGAAGCCCGCCTGGAAGCCGGCGTGGCCCGCGAACAGGCCCGCAAAGATCTGCCCCTGGCGACGTATACCGAGGCCTACTGGAAAATTGATTTACATAACCTGATTCACTTCCTGAGCTTACGTATGGACTCGCATGCTCAGTGGGAGATTCAGGAGTATTCCCGGGCGATTGGCGAGCAAATCGTCAAACCCCTGTTTCCGGTAGTTTGGGAAGCCTTTGAAGACTATCGGCAGGGGGCCATGTTCCTGACCCGCCTGGATAAAGAGGTTCTGGCCCGGTTAATGGCCAATGCAGCTGAAAAATCGCTGGTGCCACCGTTTTCAGAAGACGCGTTTCTGGAAGTACAGGATGAGACCTGGAAATCACTGAAACGGAGCCGCGAACGGGATGAATGTCAGTCGAAACTGCAACGATTGGGGATTTTAAAGGGCGAATAGAAGTGTCTTAATGAACACTTCTTGCGGTTTTCACAGAGTATTTTTCTGGTTGACTTTGCAGAACCGGCCTGTTTTGTTATCTTTGTCGTTCCCACCTTGAAGAGAGAGGTCCGTGTTTTGGCCCCGCTTCAGTAGAAAAACGTCTGAATTCTCATCGATGGATGAGACGATGTATATCTAATTGGTATGTTTACAAACTTTTATTGCAATCAGGAAAAGAAAAGGTGATTTGAGTGGTTAAGCTTCGGTTACGAGAAAACGAATCAATTCAGGAGGCAGTAAAACGGTTCCGTAAGATTGTTGAGCACGCTGGCATTAAAAAAGAAATGCGTCGTCGCGAATATTATGAAAAGCCCAGCGATGAGAACCGAAGAAATCGACGCCGTGCTGAGCGTCGCGCCCGTCTGTCTCGCCTGCAGAGTAACCAGTAGTCACTGATTGCAACCAGACACACAAAACGCATCCCACTTCGAGATGCGTTTTTTTTTGCGCTGCATGAGCAGGAACCACTTAGAGCAGCACTATCGGGCAAGCCGACAGATGGCACCCGGATGGGTAAAGCAAGTTGGTCTGTTTTTTGAGTGATCGTTTTTGCTACCACGAAAGACAACTGGCCGATTTTCAGTTTGTGTCGTTGGCGACGATGGGTAAGATCCAGCTTGGTTTATTTCATGCGTTTTTCATAGAGTGCGTCGAATTCTTCGTCGCTCATGGCCTTGAGTTTGGCGGGGGACAGGTCAGAGTCAGCCTGAACGACTACGGGAATTTCCAGCCCCAGTAATTTGTCCATGCGTTCGCGGGCGCGGAGTTGTTCGCGGGGATGGGTGTTGGGATTGTTGATCACACTGCGGTAAAAGTAGTAAGACTCGGCGCGGTGAACGTCGGGCTCCACCTGCATGCGATACACCATTTCCTCGCGAGCCCGTTTCAGGTAACGATCGACCGATCGGCGGGAAAGCTGGAATTCCTCTGCGACAGCCCGTTTAATATCAGACGAGTACTTACCCATGCCGAGCATTTTTTTAACCAGCTGTACGACGCGTTCCCGATCTTCTTTTGAAAGGTATGTTCTTGTTTTGCGTTTGTTTTCTGACATAGTTTTGGCTCCTTGGAAAAATATCCGATTCAATGCTTTCCACATGCAACATCATGCCGTTCGGCGTGAACAGGTCAAGAGGCAATGGGCCTGTGATCGTGCGAGAACACTTCGTGATATTCAGCAAAGCGACAATGAAGTGCCTGCGAAGTGGAACGATGCGATAGTGGACAGCGCGAAGCGGTGCGGGGGGAGTCAGAGAAAGGGGTGTGAAACAAGAGACTTTTATAGTGCGAATATCAACAGCCGACAGATTGGTTCAGCCAAAAAGCACTCGCTCTCACGCGCGCGACGTTATCTCCGCATGTTAAAATATGACTTCACCGCGTCAAGTACAGTATTTCCAGACTGTTCTGGCACGTAAGGAGATGAACACGGCGAAGGGAAGCAATTCCAAAGTAGAAACAATCACGATTGTGCTGGAGATATTAAAAAAATCCCTGTTCCCGGTGAATGTGGGGAACAGGGATTTCGTATTCGTGAATCTGTTATCAGAGGAGAGCCAGTTGAACCTCGCTGATGACGTTGACTCAGCCGCACCGATCCGAAAAATTGCCTGTGATGTAATTACGACGTTGAATCGGTGGCTGGTGCTTCTGCCGCCGGTGGTGTCATGGGGGCCGGTTTATCCACGGGTTTATAGATCATGACCATCGCGGCACCGGCGGCTGCCAGAACCAGTCCGAAGAAGAAGCGAAGGTCAGGCATTGTTTTCACAGGGTGATAGAGGGTGATTGTAGCGATGGTATTTACAATCGGAGCACCTGCAAATACGAGAGGAGCAACATAGATGGCGGCTCCTTTTCCACCTGTCGTGACAGCGAAAATGACAAACAACGCACCCAAGGCTCCAGCCGTTCCGGCGAGGATGCCCCACATGATCGGACCGGTATTAAAATTAGGTACGCCGCGCACAGTTGGGTCTTTGTCCAACACAAAGATGAAGAAGCCGGGAATCAGAACGGCGACCAGGAAGTAGGCAACTCCCACAAACAGGAACGCCCGCAGATTACTATGCAGTTTTTGAGCGGCTATATGGACCAGAGGCACGTAGTTCCCCCAGGAGAGCGCAGCACAAGCAACAAAGAATAAGACAATCGTCCATTTTGACATCGTTAAAAACTCCTGAAATTGTGGAGGGATGGATTCGTTTCCATGGCGAGATATTCGAAATGTTATGATAGTAAGTTTGTGAATTCGCAGCACCCGACAGGGATGAAAAATTAAACGAATCAGGGAAAAGCGGGTCTGTACAAACTCTTATTGAGCGCGTAGTGTCGCCAGAATCGGTGCTCGGACGGCATCAGCTACGGCTAATAAGGCGGCCAGCATTCCCACAAGGAGAACGGCGGACAGAATGACAATGCCACTTTCCCAGGGAAGATCGGCACCCGTAGACAGCAGATGCGGCAGCATCGCCAGAAGAGCTGAGATGGTTCCTGAAAGGAGCCCCCAGATGAGTAAGAACGCGTTTTCCGCCAGCACAATCAGCGCGACGTTGCTGCTCGTCATGCCGATGGCGCGGAGCAATGCGAGTTCGCTGCGGCGTTCGACGACGTTGCGTAACATCACAGTCGCCAGACCGAGTGTGCCGAGCAGCAAACCCAGACCGCCTAACGTCTGGAATGTAGAGAGGTAGGTATTTTGAACGGCCAGAAAATCAGCCAGTCGATTGGCAACGAGGTCGGAATCGAAGCCGTATTCGGTGAGGCCGGTTTCCAGAATACTTGAGAGTTTCGAGGCGTCTTCAGGAGGGACTTCGATCAGAAAATACTGAAAGCCGGCCTGTTCGGGAAACAGTTTTTGAAAGTCGGCTTCGGAAACAAGCAGGACTCCCTGAAAAATGCTGCCGTCAAACATGCCTTTGATTTTCAGTTTATGTTCGGGGCGTTCGTCGGAAGGAATGCCAACGGTCGCACCGATGCCTTTATGCAGGCTGTACATCAACGTATTCATATCGCCGAGCGCTGGGATCGAACCGTCTTCTTGTTTTTCGTTCAACAGTTCCCAGGGATTGTCGCCGGGCGTGTCGGCGAATTTGAAGCCGCCACGTTCGATCAGTTCCTGCGGGACCCCCAAAATCGTGGGGACACTGGTTTGATAAATATTCAGACAGCTGGCATTTTCGCCCGGCTTCACACGAAAGGGAATCGCTGCCATTTCGCTTAATAATTTTTGTGTCTCGGGATCGTCGGGGATATTTACCAGTGTTTTATTGCGTCCCTCAGCCGTATTCAGATCGTATATCAGCGGGGAGGTGGACTCGGCGACAATCGTAAAACCGCCGTTACCCGAATCTAAATCGGGCGTTTCAACAGCCGGGTTTCGATGGCCGGCGGCGACGGAGACAAGTACGAAGGTCGCGGACGCGATGAGTGCTGTGGTTAAGACACTGCGCTGGCGAAAGCGGCCGGCGTTGCGGAAGCCGAGTTTGATTAAAGCGAGTGTGCCGGTGCCTTTAATCGGGATCGCCGATTCAATTCTGAGTCTGCTGGATAAAAAGAAGACGCTGGAAATCAATGAGAGTGTACCAACCAGGAAAAACGAAACCGTTCGCCAGGAGAAACCGGAAAAGGCTTCCTGTTTGGGAATGAGGAGAGAGATGGTCGCTAAGACCAGAATGAATGCGAGCAGGGACGAGGCTTTATAAACATAGCCGACGAAGCGGGCGTCTTTGACTTTGTCGGACTCGGGCGTATTGACTCCCGCCAGCAGACTGCGGATGGAGAGTTGTTTGAGTTCGGCCAACGCACGCCAGGTCACGAAGAGGGAGCAGAGGACCGAAATCAAAAGGCCGATGATAATGCTGGTTGCTGTTAAATCAAGAAACAGGAAGCGGGTTCCAATCGCACCGATCCACCAGGTTTTTAAGCCGTAGAGCATCAGCGAGGCATAACCGATGGCAGCGGCAATGCCGAGGAGGCCTCCCAACAGAATGACAAAGAAGGCTTCTTTGAAGATGACCTGTTTGACTTGTTGCGGAGTAAATCCGACAGCCGACAAGAGACCAATGGAAGAGACGCGACGGTCGATTCCCAGTTTGAAAAGCAGGCGAATTAAAATGATGGCAGAGAGAATAATGAAGAAACTGAAGCCGATAAACAGGCCGCTGAAATCAGTGGTACCACTGGCGGCCATCAAGCCGAGAAACTTGATGGGCTGGACTGTCAGGCCCATTTTGAAGACGTCAACCTGTTTGAGGACTTCTTTGCCGAACACATTTGCCGATTCTTCCAGTGTTTTGTTTGGCAGGGGGCTGACGCGTAACGAAGTCAGGCTGCCGTATCGGCTGTTCCAGAGGTTTTGTGCTGTTTCCAAAGCGACAAACGCTTTGGGGGTGGCTTTGTATTGATCCCAGTACTCTTCATCCCGATCGGTGACTTTGTCGAGCTTCATGGGGAAGGGCTGTTTCCAGTCGCCGAAGGTGTCGGCGTCGGTGATGCCTTCCATTTCCGGCGTCAGCTTCCGGTCGGCGGCGGGCGTTCCATCGAGGGCGACGATGCCACGTACGGTAAAGGTCTGCTCGACTTCAGGTAATTCTCCACGAGAACCGACCACATGATATTTTATCCGCACCGCATCGCCGACTTTGGCGTTCAGATCTTTCGCCAGCCAATCGTTGAAGACAATTTCATTTTCTTTGAGCGGCAGTTTTGGTTTGTCCCCGATGAATTTGAAAGGACCAAAGGGAGCCTGTTCGGTAAACTCAACGCCCGCCATAATCGAATACATGGAGAAGGGGGACTCGGAGTCGTCCTGTTTCGCGGGCATAATTTCATTTGCGATATACACCATCACCGGTGAGGTTGTGAGCTGGAGTGACTTCGCTGCTTCGATGCCCGCCTGTTCGATTTGCGGGTCGAGAATCATCTGTTCGCTTTCCAGCGAAAAGTATTTGAACGATTCATTGGGCGCAATTTTGAGATTCAGGTCTTCGAGTTTCAATGTCGCTTTCAATGCAGCTTCCAGGTCTTTTGCGGTATCGAGGGATGCGAGTGTCGTGCCAATTTCTGGATTATTGGAACTGAAAAACAGGGAATTCACGCGTGCGGGCCGCGACTGGGGATTACGACGTGAGGCCTGGATTTCATCCAGGTCCAAAGCTTGCTGGAGATTACTTAACGAAACGAACAGATCCAGCGGCAGCTGCTGGTTAGGCATGAGTGCCAGACGACCTGCTTTGGATGATTCTTCGAGAATCGCGGTAACCGTGAGCGTAATTTCGACCGATTGTTCTTCGCGTTCGCCGAGCAGTGAGTCGCGGGGAATCGCGGAAGGGAGTTCGATCCAGAGCGTGATTTCATCGCCGACAGAAGCTTCCAATTGTTCTGCGACGCGGGCATTCAAAATCGCTTCATCACCTGTCGGAACTTTCTGATTTCCGTGATCGAGTAGCGACCAAAGTCGCTCATCGGTGCCGAAGATATTGACCTGCCCGACGCGGAGATGCTGGTCTTCCCAATGTTTTTCCAGGCTGCCTCGCATCAACAGGGCAGGGGCGATGGTTTTGATGTCATTGGGAAGATCAGGTGATTCCGCAAGATCGGCGGCGAGTTGTTCGCGGAAGAAGCGATGGCCGGAAACGACGAAATCGATTTGTCCCAGCCGATCGAATGTCATCTGCCTGAGGCTGGCGCGAACGGAATCGCCGACGATGAGAGCCCCCCCGATCACGGCGGTCGCAGCGATGACGCCCAGCAACACGGCCAGATTGGTGCGCCAGTAATACTTCAGGCTTTGGATAACAAATCGCGTCTGGTTCATAACACGAACTCTTGTGAAGATTGAAAATCGAAAATCAGACTGATTCAGTAACGAGCAGTCCGTCGCGTAATCTCTGGTGCTGGGGGAACAGAGCCGCCAGTTCGCTGCTGTGGGTCACGCAGATCAGAATTGTATTCTGTTCCTGATTGATTTCGAGCAGCAGTTTGCCGATCGACTCGGTGTTGGTGCGGTCGAGGTTTCCCGTGGGCTCATCCGCCAATAAGAGACGGGGGTTGTTAATCAAAGCACGGCAGACCGCGACGCGTTGTCGTTCGCCGCCTGAAATCTGTGCGGGTCGATGATGCATGCGGTCCTGTAATCCCACGCGTTCCAGCAGATGGCGGGCGCGTTCTTCGGCGTCATTTGCGGCTTCTTGATTGACCATCGTTGGAATTAAAACATTTTCCAGAACCGAAAATTGCGGCATTAAATGGTGATCCTGAAAGATGAAGCCGACATTATGATTGCGATATTCGGCCTGCTCTTTGGCGTTCAATACAAACGGGTTTTGGCCGAACTGGATGACTTCACCGGAGGTGGGTTGATCGAGAACGCCGAGGATGTAGAGCAGGGTGCTTTTCCCTGATCCGGAGGGGCCGGTGATAGCAAGGGCATCTCCCCGGCTAAGTTCCAGATCGACGCCAGCCAGAATCGGCAGTGATTCAGTGGCGATCGAAAAGGTTTTCGTTAACTCGCGGACAATGAGCTGGTCGTTGGAGTTATTCATGTTGATCCCTGACAAACAGACTATTCAGCGTGATCGATTGAATCTTCGATTTTCTTTTGAATCCACTCGGGGATTTCAATCGACTTCATGGGACTTCCGTGTGTGAAGTGACAGCAAACGGTTTTCATGCGTCCTTTGGCAATTTTTGTTTGATCTCGCCAGAACTCATATTCAATCGTGAGCGATTTTACCCCGAGTCGTTCGACAGACAACCGGATTTCGAGCAGATCACCATAAAAAACGGGAGATTCAAACGAGCATTGTGCTGAGACGCGGGGCCAGCCCAGCACGGAACCATCCTGCTGTTTATCCACAATGGTCAGCCCCAGAGAGCGAAAGTACTCGTGCTCGGCCTGTTCCATATACTTATAAAAGTTGGAGAAGTGGACAATGCCGGCCATGTCTGTCTCGTGAAATTCAACACGGCGCGTGGTTTTAAAAGTACAGGACATGTAAAACTCAATCGAAGTCAGTAAACAGCAGGCTGTGACGAAAAAAAGAATACTCGTCACAGCCTGTCTTGAGATTTATGTTATCAAGTAGAAGAGGATCATAACTAATCTTCCGGGAAGAACCGCACCAGAGTTTCTTTGCTGGGAGGTCTCGTGATGAGTGAAACCAGAATCATGGCGGTCGCAGACGCGACAACCATAGTGGCAACCGGCATCATTCCTAGAAACGTATAACTCGGATTCAACGCATACTTTGCTTCTTTAAACAGGTAGAGCCAGGACCCAATCGCAACGAGAACGCCCGCGTAAGCACCGAGTTTGGTGAGCCTCTTCCAGTAGACTGCCGCAAAGATGATGGGGAACAGACTGGAAAATCCACTGAAACACCAGACCCCCAGCGTAAAGACCCGCCGCGGTTCGAGCAGACTGAATCCATAGGTAATGGCAACCACCAGAATGATAAACATGCGAGCCATCAAGACAACCTGTTTATCTGTAAAACGATCTTTTCCGCCGTAATGGACCACGATGTCTTCGGTAAACATGGTACCGATACAGAGGAACTGACTATCCAGCGAGGACATGATCGCGGCCAGAATCCCCGCGGTTAAGAAACCGGCGAGAACGGGTGAGGTCATTTTTTTCACCATCGCCGCCAGGACTGCATTTGCCGGGAAGTGCGGCGGAAACATGGGAGCCCCGTTGAGGGTAGCAGAAGTCGCCCAGACGCCAACCAGCACACAGGGAACCCACACAATCATAATGAAGAGTGGGTGTGCGACAACGGGCAGTTTAAACGTGCCCGCGCTGCGTGCAGTGAGCCAGTGTTGGAACAGGTGAGGGAACATGCCCACGGAAAGCGGAACAAAGAAGTAAGTCAGAAAGACGAGTTTACTCATTGGATGCGGAGCATCGGGAGCCCAGTTGCTGGCGCGGTAAACGCCGAGGGCTTTTTTGATCGTCCATTTTTTCCCTTTGGACGGATCGTCCGGATCCAGATCGTGTGTAGGGTGCCCGATTTTTCCACCGAAAATCAGCATTGCTTTTTCTTTTTCGGCGTTGGCTTTTCGTGGATACTCTTTCAGCTCATGGTGCGACATCAATCCATTTTGATATTTTTCAGGAAAGGGGTCCGGGATGACGCGGTCATCTTGCGTTAATAACGCTTTATTGACCTCTTCGGCCGAGAGCTCGTACAGGTTGTTTTTCGCGGCGTAGAGGGCTTCTGCCGTCATTTGCCAGTTGGGCATCCGCGGTTTGAATTCTTTGTAGGCTTCCGCTTTTTGTTCGGGAGTCAGTTCCAGCGTTTTGAGAATTCGCGTCGCGTAATTGTATTTGGCGATGAGCGTCCAGGTCTTATATTTTTGTGCGTATCGTTCGCGGTCTTTGGGATCGACGGCCCTCATTAACTTGGACGGATTTTTTTCCAGAACGGCATCACTGGCAGCCTGCAGGCCTCCCAGTTTACTGGAAATGACGAAGAAGGTCACGACGCCGAGAATCATGAAGACAATCGTCTGAAACGTATTGGCCCAAGCGGTTCCCCGCATGCCCCCAAAAAAGACATAGACCAACACAACGAGGCTGATGACCAGCGATCCCAGCCAGGGTGGCACGCCATAATCGTAGGCAGCGAATGCGTTTTCGAATGCGCCTTCGGTGATGCTGCTGATGACGACGCCGGATGACATCACGCCGATCAGGAGATAGGGAATCACCAGACCGACGAGAATTGGGAACAGAATAATTCCAATCCGATCGCTTTCGAGCCGTTCGCGGAAGAATTGAATCTGTGTGGTGTAACCGTATTTATGCCCCCAGGACCAGAGTTTAATTCCGAGCAGAAAGAAACAGAGGGAATGGATGATACCACTGGAGGAAGCCAGCATACCATAGACGCCGACGCCTTCTTTATAAGCTTCACCACTGGAGCCGACCAAAGCAAACGCGGTCATCGTGGTTCCGAAAATTGACATCAACAACAGAAAAGGACCAATCGAGTGACTGGCCAGCATGTAGTCTTTACTGGTTCCCTTAAACAGGCGGCTGGAGAACAGACCCAGAAACAACAGTAAACTTAAATAGATTCCGATGATTACCAACTGGGTCATTATTCTGTTTCTCCTGATTCCGGGGCGGGTGACTCTTGTGCGGGAGACTCTTGCGCGATTTCTTCAAGGTGATGAGGCCAGGCGAATTTTGTGGCAAGAAACCAGACAAAGGCGGCCCCCATGGAGATTCCTGCCTGATAGAGCAGGGTAATGGGCATAAATCCGAAGATGAGTCTTTTGTCATCCCAGAGCCAGTTGTCCTGGTGAATAATGATAAGCACGACAACCAATCCATAAACGGCGTATCTCATATGGCATCTTTTCTATGTAGACAGAGTCATCACGGTGGGTTTGCTAGTGCCCGCAGGCAGCAATTGTCTTGGCGGGAAACAGGATTTTCAGAGATCCCGCTGGTTCGCACTGGCCTACTATTGTGACAAAAACCCGTTAGAGTCACAACGTAACGGTTCCATTTGTGAAAATAATCCTCCTGAAACCGCTGAAAACAGAGTGAGGTGCGCTAACTTCCGTTTACAAATCTGCTGTTCAATGGATCAAGAATCTTTCGAAACTTCAAACGTCAATTCCAGACTTGCAAATGGTAGAGACTCACCCCAGAATGGTGACTTGCGTAAAATTGTCGATTTGTTTCGATTAAAGCTCTTAGAGAGGATAGAGAATAAATGTTTCGCCTTGCACTTATTGGGTTATTCTGTGCCAACTGTTTGCTGTCATCGGAAGCGTTTGCTCAGGCAAAAAAGGGTGATAAGAAGTTTGCCGTTCTGGATATCAAACAGGTTGACGAGGATTTCCAGTATCAAGGCGAATACTACGGCCGAATCGGCGTGGATTGCTCCTGGTGCGGCGAATGTGCCTTGGGTTTGCAGGTGGTTGCTCGCGGGGACGGAAAATTCATCGCCTCTCTTTACAATGGCGGCCTGCCTGGAAACGGCTGGGATCGATCCGACAGACAGGAATTAACGGGCACGCGTGATGGTATCGTGCTGACATTGACAAATGAAGAGTTCCGGGTTCAGGTCATGCCGGGTGGCATCGCTGAGGTACGCGATTTACACGGGCATCTGCTGGGACAGCTTAACAAATATCAACGGAGCAGCATCACACTGGGCGCAAAGCCCCCCCAGGGAGCCACTGTGCTGTTCGATGGCTCTTCGGTTGACCACTTCAAAAATGGCAAGATTACTGAGGAAGGTTTGCTGAAAGAAGGGACGGAGTTAAAGGACACGTATCGCAGTTTTCGGATGCATGTTGAGTTCCGTTTGCCTTATATGCCTTATGCCACCGGTCAGGCCCGCAGCAATAGCGGCCTGTATCTGCAGAGCCGATATGAAGTCCAGGTGCTGGATTCCTTCGGCCTGGAAGGGGTCGAAAATGAATGTGGTGGACTGTATAAGCAGAAACGCGCTGATGTGAATATGTGCTTCCCACCTCTCTCCTGGCAGACATACGATATTGCGTTTGTCGCTCCCAAATTTGATGCGGACGGTAAAAAGATCAAGAACGCATTCATTACTGTGCTGCACAACGGGGTCCCCATTCATCAGGATTATTCGATTGTTGCCAAAACTGGTGGCGGTAAGCAGGAAGGGCCGGAACTGTTCCCGATCAAGCTACAGGACCATTCCAATCCCGTTCGTTTTCGCAATATCTGGATCGTGGATTTGAGCGACCAGCCCGATCCGACCTATTGCCATCCCTGTCAGTCGCTGCTCTGTGATCGAAGTGACAACTAGTCTGCCGACCCTGCTCTCATAGATCAGATCAGAGCACAAATCAATCTGAAGCTGGTTCTTCGTGTTCGCGTCTTGCCTTGCTTTTTAAAGCCGGTACAATAGGAAGGTGTGTCTTAAGGTACCTCTTCCTTCAGGCACACGGTTTCCGGTTACTAATTGATTGATTCCAATTGCTGTACTGATCCAGTTCACAGCCAGAACGGGACAGTGCGAGTTAGGGAAAGTCTGCAGATCTAATGGATTATTCACTGATTGCAATACTGGCATTGGTCGTGACGCTGATGTTGTTTGTGGCGGAAATCTTTATTCCCTCAGGAGGCCTGATCGCCGTGCTGGCATTAACATGTATGGCTGGCTCGGCCTGGGCTGCCTGGATGGCCTGGTGGGCAACTAGCCCTTCTCTCTGGTGGACCTACGTCGCCAGTGTTGTCATTCTGATCCCCACCACACTGGGGTTTGCCGTCAAGTTTTTTCCGAATACGGCCTGGGGCAAGAAAATTATCCTCGAAGTTCCGACACTGGAAGAAGTTACCGCATTTCAGGAAGAAACAGACCATTTGAAGTCTTTGATTGGAAAAACGGGAAAAACGCAAACTCTTTTGAACCCGAGCGGCTTCGTTATCGTTGATCATGAGAGGCTGCATTGTGAGAGTCAGGGAATGATTATCGAAGCGCAGACCGATGTGGAAGTAATTGCCGTAGAAGGAACCCGGCTGGTGGTGAAAGAAAAACAGCAATCATCGGCCGAAAAGGAGGCAGCACCAGAAACGAAATCTTCACAACCCGGCGATTCGGTTGCCGGTGATGCGCTTGATTTTGAGATTCCGGAGACTTGATTTACGAATAGTCTCTGGATGGTTTCCCGGAATTACTTTACAATTAGTTCCTCTATGATTGACGGATTGTAAGACAGTTTCAGCGGACAGTTTACAACACTGGAAACGACATTTTTCTCAGGATAGGAAATCGGAATGAACGCCTTGAATCTTTTAGCAGTAGAAGATGGTTCAACAGTCACCTGGATTGTGGGGATCGTTGTTTTTCTCGGCGTGCTGGTCTTTTTTGCGGTGTTCGCGAGATACGCCGGATTATGGATTCAATGTAAGATGACCAAAGCCGGAATTTCCTTTCCGAATCTGGTCATCATGACGATTAAAAAAGTGAATCCGACGATCATCGTTCGCAGTAAAATCATGGCGATTCAATCGGGAGTGACGCGTCACTATGATATTTCCACGGGTAATCTGGAAGCACATTACCTGGCTGGTGGAAACGTACCGAATGTGATTCGTGCATTGATTGCTGCCCACCGGGCGAAAATCGAACTCGACTGGCAAGCCGCTCAGGCCATTGACCTGGCAGGGCGTGATATTCTGGACGCGGTTCGAACCAGCGTCTACCCCAAGGTGATTGATTGTCCCGATCCTCGCAAAACGAATGCGACTCTGGATGCTGTTGCTGGCGATGGCATTCAGCTAAATGTGCGTGCCCGTGTGACCGTGCGAACAAACCTGAAACAGCTGGTTGGTGGTGCGACGGAAGAAACCGTGATTGCGCGTGTGGGCCAGGGGATTGTGCAGGCTATTGGATCGACGGACACCTATGAGAAGGTGCTTGAAAATCCCGATAAAATCACACAGATCGTATTGAATGAAGGTCTGGAAAAACAGACCGCCTACACGATCGTTTCAATTGATATTGCCGACATTGATGTTGGGGAAAACATTGGTGCCCGACTGCAGGCCGATCATGCCGAGGCAGAAATGCGGGTGGCTCAGGCGAAAGCAGAACAACGTCGCGCCGATCAAAAGGCCCGAGAACAGGAAATGGTTGCGTTGACTCAGGAAAACCGAGCGAAGGTCGTGTTAGCCGAAGCCCAGGTTCCTAAAGCGATTGCCGAGGCATTTCGCACTAAGAAAATTGGCCTGATGGACTATTACGAACTGAAAAATATTCAGGCAGATACCAAGATGCGGGATTCGATTGCGACTCCTGAAAGAGAAGTGGCTCCTGTAACATAAGCACTGCTCAAGTCGTCCTTTCTGAGCGAAGAAAGACGTTGTTTGAGAAACAAATCAAGGACCGGGGTTAATTTATGGACATTCCAATATTAGCAGCTGACTGGGTGGGAGTGATTGTTGGAATCATCTTCCTGCTTGTGAGTGCCGCGAGCGCCATCAGCAACATTGCCAAGGAAAAAAATAAAGGACAGCCTGGAAAAGTCAAAGAGAAAGCAGCGCTCCAGAAAGAGCTGGAAAAGTTTCTGCAGGATGCGATGAACCCACAGCAGAAGAAAAAAGAGAAACCAGCCGAGATTGACTTTTTTGATGAAGATGAAGTGGAAATCGTTCCTGAGCCTCCTGTTCGGCAGCAACCCCAACGGCGTCAAAGAAAACAAAGGCAGACTCGCTCGCAACAAGGACAGCGGGCCCAAAAGTCTGCTGGCGCCAGTTCCCAGGTAACACCAGAACCTAAGAAACCGCATTTGACACACCGCGAACGGGCTGCAATTCGTTCACAAGAACAAGCGAAACGGATGGGAGGCAGTGTCCGCGATCGTCTCGAAAGGAAACAGCAGTCGCATATTCAAACTCGGCTTACCAGCCATATTGAGAGTAAAGTTGGCGAGCATTTTTCAGAGACCTTCGGTTCCCGTAGAAAAGAATCCCGGAAGAGTACATCGAAGACGGGAGGTAGTAAAGTCATCCGGTCGATGCTCCGAAATCCTCAATCATTCCGTCAGGCAATCATTTTGAATGAAATTCTTTCACCTCCCAAGTCACGCCGTCGTTCTTGAGGGCGATTTGTCTCAGCACATCGCTTTGATCGTGTTTGAACCGGTTGAATTACGAGAAAAGTGAATGAGTAAAGCAAATCCGCCTCCCATTGATGTTTTGCTGTTTGCCGGCCCGTTTGAGTTGCGAGGAACGTCTGCTTACACACTGCGATTGGCACAATACGCGCCCGTATACGACGTTCAAACCCGTGTCGTCTGTCCGGACGCCTCAAAAGTTAATCCCAGTATGCGCTCCAAGCTGGAAATAACCGAGTACCGGAATCTGGGAGTGCCAATTCTGGGACAGCTTGTTTTGCGGCTAGTCAAGCAGGAGACACAAAAGAAACCGCCCGATTTAATTCACATCCAGTCTCGGCACGTTCTACCGCAGGGGCAGTGGCTCGCCAGAAAACTCAAGCGTCCCTTTCTGTTAACCGTCAATGACTATCTTCAGAGCGATGAAAAATTGCGCATTGATATGCGCTGGTGTAAAGGGATCATAACGGTCAGCGATTCGGTCAAAAAAGATCTCATCGCACGCACAGGGCTACCGGAAGACTTTGTATTAGTCATCCCCAGCGGCGTTGATGTTCCTGATCACTCGCATCTTTCCCCTGTTTTGTCTCAAGACCATCAACCGGTGGTGGGTACAGCCGGGCCTTTAGAAGCGATCAAAGGCTTGCCTTATTTTCTGGGCGCCGCCAGCCGCGTACTGGAGGTGAATCCGGAAGTTCAATTCCTGATCTCCGGAGCCGGGCCTGAAGAGAGTAATCTGCGACATTTAGTACGTGACCTGGAAATCTCTGGGAACGTGACCTTCGTTCCCAACCTGTATGACTTCTCGATTTCACTCGAAGCAATGGACATCTTCTGCCTGGCCTCTCTGCGACAGGGTCTGGGAACGATCATGCTGGAAGCGATGGCGCTGGCCAAACCGGTGATTGCGACCGGAGTTGGAGGAATCTATTCTGTCATTCGCGATGGAGAAACCGGACTTGTGATCCCGCCTTCCAACAGTGAAGCGCTGGCGAATAGTATTCTCAAGTTATTAGAAGATCCGTTGAAAGCGCGGGCGATGGGCGAGTCGGCGCGGGAATTGGTCCGGCAGGGATTCCGTGTCGAAACAATGATCGAACGCACGGTAGAACAATATAAACAAGCGCTGCAGGTTTCGTCATAAATCTGCGAAGTGCGTGAAACAGAATTCTTGAGGTCAAGAGCCTGCGGTTCTTCGAACTCAATATTGGATGAACGAATGCAAGCGGAAATCATCGCCCTTGGCAGTGAATTGACCAATGGTGAAAAACTCGACACGAACAGTCAATGGCTCAGCACGGAACTGGCTGCGATTGGTGTCTCGACGCACTTTCATACGACGATCGCCGATAATATTGATGAAATCGTGGATCAGCTGCGTTTGTCATCACAACGCTCAGACCTGGTTCTAATCACAGGGGGGCTAGGGCCGACACTGGACGACCTGACCCGTCAGGCAATGGCAGAATTGACGGGTGGGGATCTGGTACTGGATCAGGAATCGCTACGTACCATCGAAAGCATGTTTCAAAAACGGTCCCGTGAAATGCCCGCACGAAATCGGATTCAAGCGATGTTTCCCGAGGGAGCCGAAGCGATCGAGAACCAGCATGGGACGGCGCCGGGCATCTGGATGCAGGTACCACGCGCAGATTCACAACCGGACTGCTGTATCGCCGCCATGCCCGGTGTTCCATCGGAAATGAAGCCGATGTTCTTTCAATCGATTTTGCCCCGGATCTCTCAGGGAACGAACATCATTCGTTTTGCCCGCATCAACTGTTTTGGTGTGGGTGAATCAAAAACGGAAGAACTACTGGGCGACATTACGAGCCGGGGACGAGATCCGGAAGTCGGTATCACTGCGCATGAAGCGACAATCACATTGCGAATCAAAGCGATGGGCGAGTCGGTCGAAGCATGTGAGCAGAAAATATCAGAGACGTATGAACTGATCCATGAACGAATCGGTGACTATATCTTTGGCTATGAAGATGAAGAGCTGGAGCACATTGTCGCAGCGCTACTCAGCCAGAAACAACAGACGCTGGCGACTTGTGAGTGTGGAACCGGCGGTTTACTCTCTTATCGCTTCTCTGACGTCGCCGGTTCTGCAGAGTATTATGCCGGCGGTACCATCGCGACCACCCAGTGTATTCTTAAGCAGAAGTCTCAGCAGACCGGCATTGAGCAAAATACTCTGGATGCTGCTGATGCCGTCTCCCTGGCAAGAGCAACACGCGAAAGTTATACCAGCGATTTTGCCTTGTCGATCATTCTCGATGTAAATCAGTCCTGGCAGGAACACAACGATGCCCCGCAGGCGTTTGTCGCTTTAGTTGCTGAGGGAGTTGAACTGGTTGAAGCCATCGGGTTAACGGTCAATCGGGCGATCGCCAAAAGCCGTGTCACAAAAGCAGCGCTCAATCTGCTAAGGCGAACGCTGATTTCATCTGAAAATGAAACGTAAGCTTCCCCCCCCTATCAGGCAGCACGCAGCTTTCTGGCTTGTTGAGACCAGCTGATCCAGTCTGAAACTTCCTCGAAGTCCGGCTCTTTTCCATTACGGATGATCTGTTGCCCCTGGTTTGTTTTGACAAACGACTTTACTTTTTCAAATAGTTTTTGAGGCGAAATTCGGGCAATCGCTTCAGGCTCAAGTAAGCCACAGGCTACCAGGATCTGCGCGTCATGGCCTCGCAGACCGGGGATACAGCAAACCAGCTTGGTTTGTTTTTTCCACAAACGAATTGTCTGCTCTTTAATATGCCGCACTTTTAACTTCTTCGCGATAAATTCAGGATTGCACTCCAACAGATCATTCACGGTGAAAATGCCCGTTTTTTCCAGACGATGTGCCGTTTTAGGGCCAATCGACGGGGCTTCTTCCACCGGCATTGAGCGACTCAAATAGAAAGGGGGAATCGTCGGGCTGGCGTTGTCTGAATCAGCGTGCGAATTGTCACGCCGATACTCGCGGTTTCCGTGTGTCTTTTCTTCCTGCACAGCCCTGTAAGTTCGCGCCTGACGAGCCCAGTGGCCCCATTGCTTCACTCGCTGCTGTGTAATCGGAGGATCGAACTGGTCTTGCGATGAATTCTGACAGGGTTCGACAAAGGACCAGAGTTCCTTAACTGGCATCGTGGCAACTTCGTCGACTTCTGTAATGCCACACGAAACCAATTGCGTTGCTTCCGCCGGGGAAAGGCCGCGGATGCAGGAAGCCAGTCGTGCCTGACACTGTAATTCGAATATCAAACCGGCTGTGAGATCTTCCTGTTGCAGTTCCTCGGCAATCTGATCTGCACTGCGAGAGAGAAAATCATCAATCGTGAAAATACCAACTTGATGTAGCGACTGAACCTGAGAATCATTCAAGGTCTGCAGATTTTGAATGGGGGAAGACCAGTCCAGTTGGTATTCAGGTTTTTCCGACTTCGGCAGATTGTCCACAACAGAATCAGAAGCCAGTTGCATATTTGAATGATTACTCGAAACCCTGGCAGCTTGAGTAAATGAATTTGATGCAGCGGGCCGCTGTGAGCGTGTTTCAGGAAGCCAGACAGGCGAACTGCCATGTTCTTCAAACAGACGCGTCAGGTGCAGATGACAGGTGAAGAATAGAATTTGCTGCCCTTTCGCTGCGACTGCGTTTAAGGTTTCGATGGCGGCTTTCGTGCGTTCCTGATCGAAATTCACGAGCACATCATCCAGAATGATCGGTAGTTCGACGCCTTGATTTCGAAAGCGTTCGACCATCGCCAGTCGGATCGCCAAAAAGAGTTGCTCGCGTGTGCCGCTACTTAATTCGGTTACCGTTAATGTGTGCCCTTGATTGTCATCAATTTTAGGATAGTGTTCTCCCAGCGGAGTCCAGATGTTTGTGTATTTCCCATTGGTTAACTGACGCAGATAGTCAGAAGCGATCGCCAGGGTTTCCGGTTGCGAGGTGCGTTCATATTCTGAGCGTAGCTGGTTGAGACCTACCGTCGACAGTTCCGCTGTAAACCAGTCTTCGCTGGCCTGTCTGATTTGCTCAAGGACCTGTTCCCGTTTTAATCGCAACTCGGCTGAGCTACGATCCGTTTTGGCGTTTTGATAGTCCTGTTTTAAGCGCCCCATGTTTTCTGCGGTTGTTACCAGGTCCTGCTCGATGTCTTCCAGTTCCAGATTCAGCATGTCCAGATGCTCGGCATTTTCGTCTGGATCAAAATTCAGTAAATCATCTTCGACAATTGCCATTTCCTGTTCGGAGCGGCTGATTTTTTCCAGCTCGGATTGTGCGCCCGCCAACTGCTTCTCGAGTTGAATGCGCTCGTGTTGAGAAGCGGCGCGTTGCAGGAACTCTTCCCGGTTTGCTGCGCCGCCCTGAATTAATAATCCCGAGCGATTGTGTTTGAGTTCCTGAATTTTTAGCTGCAGCGCGTCGGACTCCTGATGTAATCGCTTCTCTTCTTTATGCAGGCGTGCCCGTTCTTTCCGTTGATCGGAAAGTGTATCTAGCTCGCGTTCCCACTCTGAAATGACTTCAAAGGGTTTGTCAAAATCATGCTGATCGCGATTCATCCGCAATCCCAGATCCCGGACACGACTGTAAAACATGCTGACCAGATCGCTAATGGGTTTGAGCCGTCGCTGTTCCTGATGGAGCTGATCAGCGTACAGATTGGCATTGGAAACCTGATGCCACATCTGAAAGGCTTCATCGATTTTCAAGGTTTCGGTTAAGCCCAGCTGCTTGAGACATTCACACCATTCATGTCGTTTGCCACTAAACTCTCGTTGGATCTCCTGTGATCGATTCCGCAGTTTGACCAAAAGCTGACGGGTTTTCTGCGACCGTTCCTGAGCAACTTTTAACTGTTCCAGCTCTGCGATTTTCAAAGCAAGCTCGTGGAGTAATTCCGTTCGCAAAATATTTTCGTCATTGAATTTCAGCGAGGGAACTTGTGAATGGTGCTTGTGACTGGACAGAGAGTGCCCTTCTTTAATCAGCTTGAGCGAGAAGTATTCGTCTTCCAGAATACGATCAATTTCCTGCCGCGTTTCGCGGAGATGCACGTCGAGCGCCCAGATTTCATCCTGCAATGTTTCCGTCTGATCATCGAGGTCCACTTCAAAATGTTTCTTCAACGCCCAGGTCGTTCCGCCCAAAAATGTGCCTGAGAGACAGAAGATCAGACCAATCAGAGCCGCATCCGAAACGCCGCGCCACAAACCAGCCACAATTAATAACATGCCTGCCAATGCAAATCCAAACAATGTTTTCTTGGCCCAGCTGGGAATGCGTGCATGACTTTGCATTCCCGCCAACTGTTCTTTAACCGCTTCCTGACGAATTATGAGTTCGGATTCCCGGAACCGTAGTTGGCTCAAGCGTTCCAGGTGTTTCATCCGTTCTCGAGCGCGTTGTAATTCTTCTTCTACAGAATGCCCGTCGATCAGTCGGCTCGATTGCTCCTGTAGTTTGGCTAATGTCTGCTGGTACCGACGGGACACTTTTTTGTACCGCTGATGGGCATTTTTCCGTTTTCCAGCCGACAGCCGATACGCACGAGCGGCGCTAATCAAGCGTTGATTATTGTCGGGGGTTGTTTTGATGTGTGCAATATCGCTGAGTGACTGATTCTGTTTCAGATGTTTTTTCAGTGCCTGTCCCAGATCACTGAGTTGTGCTTCGCCTGTCTGATGCTGTTGTTCCAGATCAGCCATCCAGGTTTTCTGATCGGCCAGACTCTGGATATTCGGCGCAAAGTTGAGCAACTCGTTATCCAATTCATATTGTTCGATCTCGCTCTGGAGCCGTTTGATTTCCGCTTTCAACTCAAGTAGTTTTGCCTCCGCCTGTTTAAGTTCGCGGTCATATTCATCTAGTTGAGCAACTCCGCCTTCCGGGAAATTATGAACGACGGGTAGTTGTTTTAACTTCTGATGTAAGTCTTGCACTTCCTGCCAGGGTTTCCATACGCGGTCCAGAAAACGATGTCCCCGGATCTGGTATTGCAGACCGGTTTTCCGTTTTTTGAGGCTGTCGGATTCTGCCCGCAGGTTCTGTAATTCACTGGATAAATTGAAGAACCGCTGTGCCTGTAGCTCCAGGTCGGCGAGTTGGGAATTCAGCCCATCAAGTTGCTGGTGCAGGTCAACCAGTTTCCCATTTTTGAAGTCGCCACTCAATAGCGCCTGTCTAGACTGATCTAATCGGCTGGAAGCATCAAGAATCGCCTGGCCTTCCGGGCCTAGAGAGAGGCCGTAAATATGTTCGGCAACCTGATCGCCGTGCAAAGTTCCCAATTCCTGCAATTCATTCAAACCGATTGCAAAGACATTTTCGTAAACATTTTCCTTCACCCCGGCATGCAGCGAAGTGAGCAGATTCTGGTTTAAACTGTTTCCGGATTCGGCCTGAAATGAAAACTGGCCTCTGCCTTTGGCACTGGTCTGGCGGCGGATCTCGTAGCGTTGCCCTTTATGTTTTATATCCAGCAAAGCAGACCAGGGAACCTCATTCGATACTCGAGAATGTTCGCGGATTTCTTCTGTCTGGAAACCATACAGGATGCCGCGGATCATACGCATCAACGTCGATTTTCCGGTTTCATTCGGTCCGTAAAATACGTTGATCCCCGCGTTCAGGGGAGCAAGGTTTAAATCGTGCCAGTTTCCAAATTGGTCGACATGGATTCTGGTTATTTTCATGAATGTACTTCCTCATCCGACGTAATGTTGAGCCAGGTCTGTCCATTGCGGATGGCTGAATTGAAGATGGTTTGCTCATTCATCTGTTCTGTGAGTGAGCCCAGGCGTTCATGCCAGGTCTGATCCAGCTGAGTCGTGTGCGTGACCAGGTGTTTAAGAGGGGATTCGGTCTCCCGTTTGAATGCTTCAATTTGCTGTTGAAAACGATGCATCAGATCGGAGGCACTTCGATTGGAATACGCGTCGCGGTATTGAAGATAAAACGCCTGCTCCAGCATAACTGGCAGACGATCTTTGATTTCCAGTGCCAGTTCGCTACTCCAGCTACTCTGACGTTTGAAGCTATCCAGTGAATCAAACAATTCGCCGGAGCCTTTGATGAGCCAACGAACCATCCATAACGTTTCGTGTCTGGCTGCTTTCCGTGACAGCAGCGCTTCTTTCATTAGTTGCTTAAGCTGTTGGGGAGTTGTTTCCGGTTCCAGATCGAGCTCAATCATCAGCCAGCGAACGGCGGCAACTTTGAGCAGTCTGAGATCCAGCTGGGCCTGTGGTTCGACTGTCACCAGAGTAACGCCGGTCTGTTTGTGTTCGTCATAGTTGAGTCCCTGAGAGGTTCCCGGGTGATGGGCCAGACCAGGGTGCATTTCAAAGGTATGTCGCTGCGTCCCCTTACAGAGTGCTAGATAGTCGACGGTGACTTCGTTCGACTCATCCGATTGCCAGTTGGCAGCCTGGAACTCACTGGTCAATTCGAGAGCAATCGACTGATTTGAATCTCCGTATTGGTCAGCAGTCTGCACTGGTAAATTCGCCGAAATCAATCCGATGGAGAGGGCACGTTGATCGCGTTGATTGAACAACTGATTGCGTTGCTTTAATTTTAAAGGCTGTTGTTTTTTGTAATTTGCTGCCCCCAGTACCTGAAGTGTCGCGATGGTTTCTTCGTTGCGCAGAATATCGAGCGTGTCGTGATCCTGAGGAGAGAGAAAAGTGACATTGGCCGGCCAGTTGGAATGTAAATCCCAGGCACTTAATGGATCGTGCTTTCCTGGAATGACGAAGACTTGGATATTTTCTGATGCCAGTTGCTGAAACCCGTCCAGTAGTGCAATGCGAGCTCGGATACTGTGGTCTTCATTGATAAAGGTGTTGCCCGTCAGCAGCAGAAAGTCAATTTCATGTTCCAGGCAGGCTTTGACGATTTCCTGGAACGTCAACAACGTGCAATCTTCGAGGCTGATCTGCGATTCTTTAGAAACCGCGCCAACCCCCTGAGGTTGATGATCAAGGCGCAGATTGCTGGCGTGAATAAACCTGGTTGGTACGAATGGCATGGCAGACTCCTTTCCGCCGCACAACCTGCCCGTTTCTTTTCTACAAAGCGACACGGGATGCAGGTGGCAGTTATGCTTTTACGAAATTAATTGCGAGTGGAAGTGTACTTCACTCTGCAATTTATGAGAAGCCGATTCTATAGAAAAAGCAGCGGACCAACCCAGGAATGCTACTCGGCTTCTCATCTCTATAGAGGCTTCGACGAGAGAAACGGCGTGTCCAAGAAATTTCGACTAGTTTCCTAACCAGGAAGGCACATCCGGATCGTGATACGTGTCTACCAGGGCATGCGAAACAGTCGAGACTAACTCCTGTCTTTTGACTGGTTTAGCCAGAACCTCATATGCTCGGGCAGCACTGGCATCCTGACGTAATTCTTCAGTCGCGTCTGCGGTAATCAGAATACAGGGTAGAATCTCATTGGTCTGCTTCATGATGCGGACCGCTTCGAGCCCTGTTAAAACGTCCATATGCATGTCGAGCAATACGATATCCACATGGATTTGCTCGACGAGCTCAACCGCTTCTTCTCCCGATTCCGCTTCAAACAGTCTGAAGTAGGGAGCGAGAAGCTCTTTGAGAACATCACGGAATCCGGAGTCATCATCTGCAATCAATAATTGATAAGGAGCCTGCGATCTGGCATTGACCATGATACATCTCACCAAATAATCCGGAAGTCAGCCGCATCAGCGGGGATCTATGTAAATCCTGCCCCCATAATTCCTCTGATGCAAAACACATTGGGGCTACTGGAATTAATAGCAAATCAGATACCATTATCAAATAGAAATGATTGCATGACCGTAAGTTGTTGTTAAGAAGCTGCTTAAAGAAACGTAATCTTGAACATCATCCTGTAAAACTGCTGATTTGCTTAACAAAAAACGCCCATTCGCTGTCAAATAGGCAGTAATGGGGAGCTTATGCGGAACGTTTTCTGAATGGGGAAGCAGGGTCAGGATGTGAAATATTTCCGGAAGCAAACTCTGCCTCTGCTTGACTGGACAGTTTGATCTGAGTTGGCGTTTCCTGCTGCTCAGACAACTTCAAAGGCATTTGCAAAAAGAAATCGACCAGACTCGCATCAAATTGTTTGGGCTGCGTAAATCGGCCTGCATTATGAATGGCGTTCGGCAGCAGACAGACTTTGGTTTTTGAGTGGCGAATTTTTTGAACAATCAGCTCTGACATACGCGGGATCACACTCTGGTCTTTTTCACCGACCAGAAACAACAGTTCTCGTTTTTTCAGGGAGCTGAGATACGACTTCAGATTGAGATATCGGCACCCCTGTCGTCGCTGCGAATACCAGATCATAATCCGGAATGCCCGGATAACCTCTGCTGTGGGGACTAATTGAATAAACAATCGCGGCAGGAATCGTTCTCCCCAGCGAATGGCATGGTCCAAAAATAGTTCTTCATTCAGAAATGCGCCTTCACAGGCCACGAACTGAATTTCAGGTGTCTGTGATGCAACCGCCAATGCCGCTCCCGCGCCGCGGCTCATTCCCAGTAAACCAAGTGGCAATTGACTTAATTCCGGCTGCTGTCTGATAAATTGAAGGGCTGCTTCAACATCACTGATTTCATGGTTTGAGAGCCAGTGAATGGAATGGTAACGGGGGTCGGTATCGCTTTCGCCGTGATTACGAAAATCGAACGAAAACACAGCGAATCCGGCATCAAGTAAACCCCGACATTGAAACAACGCGATCTTTCCCGTTGATTTAAATGGATGGCAAAACAGGACCAGACGATGAGGGTCGCGGCCTTCCGGCGTGGCAAGGAAACCGCGTAATATCAGCCCGTTCGAAGTCGGGAATGAAACGGACTTGACCTCGATTGTTTCATCATTTTCTGGTAGGGTCGTGAGAGTACCTGCCAGATTAAATCGGTCTGGCATGGGAGCAAATAGCACGGGATAGGCAGCGCGCATGATGCAGTATTGAATGACCAGCTCTACAGCGATCACAATCAGAGTGCACCAGAACAACCAACTCACTGCCGTCTCCATGGAGGTGATATCGCTTGCCTGACCCTCGACAAGCTCCGTTTGTCATTAGGCGATGTATACTCTTTATGACTCAAATTGATCAAGGTCTTAATTCTACCGAACGAGATTGACCAGTGATCATTTCATCGCAGTGCAACTATTTCCGCTTGAGCGTCTTAGCTGTTTTCACATTGATCTGGAAACGGAAAACAGTTTTAGTCTTTGAATTCCGAGAAAATCAGTGAAATATTCTGACCGCCAAACCCAAAACTGTTGGACAGTGTTGTGGTGACATTCTTCTGGCGTGCTTCGTTGGGAATGTAGTCCAGGTCACATTCCGGATCGGGAGTTTCATAGTTAATGGTGGGAGGCACAACATTATCACGAATGGCCATCAGGCAGGTGATGGCTTCCACGCTACCTGCTGCAGCAATCAAGTGCCCCATCATACTTTTGATACTGGATACCGGAACTTTATAAGCCATATCTCCCAGTGCGCCTTTAATCGCTCTGGTCTCAACCTTATCGTTGACCGCCGTACTTGTTCCATGTGCATTGATGTAATGGATGTCTTCCGGATTGACGTTCGCGTGACTCATGGCCATCTTAATACACTTGATCGCACCACGCCCTTCGGGATGGATGTCGGTCACGCGGTAGGCATCTGCACTGGAACCGTAGCCAACGAGTTCTCCATAAATGCGGGCGCCCCGTTTTTGAGCCCGTTCCAGATCTTCCAGAATCATCATGCCGGCTCCTTCACCCAGCACGAAACCATCACGGTTTCGGTCGAAGGGGCGGGATGCCTGCGCAGGGTTTTCGTTGTTAGTGGAAAGTGCGGTCAGCAGGCTGAAGCCGGTCACACCAAACGGGTGAATCATACTGTGGGCACCACCAGAGAGCATGATATCGACATCGCCCCGACGGATCAGTTCTGATGCTTCGCCAATCGCCTGGCTGGAAGCGGCACAGGCAGTCAGGCAGTTCAGGTTTGGTCCCTGGGCATTGAACAGACTGGCCAGATGACCGGCTGGCATATTGGGTTCCTGCTCCAGTTCGAACAGGGGATTAAGCTGTTCCAATCCGACCTTGGTGAATTTTTCCAAATCGACTTCGCCATCGTTCTGTGCCTGTGCGATGATTTTCATGAACTTATAAAAATCCTGCTGTCCTTCACCGGCTCCCAGGTAGACACCGAATGTAGCAGGGTCAAAATCATCATCCAGAATACCGGAATCTTTGACGGCCTGTGTCGCGGCACCAATGGCATAGCGAATATTACGGCCGGAATACTCAAAGCGGTCCAGGTTGTCGACATAGTCTTCCAGATGGAAGTCATGGACTTCGGCTGCAAAGCGTGTTGGGAAATTCGAGGCATCAAAGTGAGTAATGTTGGAGATTCCGCATTTGGATTCCTGGAGTGCTTTCCAAGTATCTTCCACGGTTTTTCCCAAGGGGGTGATAGCGCCAATTCCTGTGATCACAACGCGGCGGTTCATAGCTTCGAATTCTTGTTTTAAAATTGAACTTTGTTACAGCAGGCCAATCACAGTATCGTCTGACCCAGCCGACTGTGATTTGCTGCCAGATAATCAATCCGGTTCTTGTATCATTGAATTATGATTGTAGTCCATTTGGAATCAAGGCCTCCATAGCAAGCTTCCAAAAATAGCGGACTTACGTCTGTTCTTCACCCGTTCCCGCTTTTCCGACATCGAGAATCCCCAGTAGATTCATCGAAAATACGAAATTTTTCTGGTCGATGGCGCCAAATTCGGAATCACTCTGGTCGAGGTGAACAAAAATGATGCTGCCTTCTGCCACTAGACGGTCTCCGACCATCGCGGTGACGTCAACCGCCCCTCCTTCTTCACCGGCGTTTGTAATTTTCGCCGTATAAATCAGCTGGTCTCCCGGACAGGCCCAGCTGTGAAAGGTCATTTTGGGTACTTTAGCCAGAATCACGATGTGTTCAAAATCGTTGATTTCGCCTAGCAGAATGCCTCCGGTTTGTGCCAGACCTTCAATCATCAGAGAGCCGGGCATGACTGGGAAGCCGGGAAAGTGATCATGCAAATGTTCTTCCGCCAGTGTGACGTTTTTGACACTCTTAGCATAAGAACCACTTTCAAATTCAATAAAGCGATCTATCCAGAACCATCGCATTTTGATGAACCTTTAAGTTTGGTAGCTTGGGGCACAGGTAAGGCTGGCAGATCAGTGAACTGATTGCCGCTGGTATCAGAGCCATTCGAATAAAAGGTGCACAGCCCACAATTGTGAGCTGTGCCAGCATCTGATTGTCCTCTTGATTTACAACAGTTCCTGATTAAGAAAGGCGTGCATCAAGGAAGTTGACCAGCATGTCGACAGTAAACAGATCCTGCATTTTTTCGACTTTAGGATCGTCGGCAAAGGAATCGATGTCCGCGTGAGGCATCTTTGTGCGGAGTTCTGCAATACCGGCTTCTGTGAATTCACCGTCTTTGACAAAGCCGGAATCGGAAGAAGCGATATTTTCGGGGAACAGTTCGCCACGTGGGATTTTGATATCGAACGCTTTTTCCAGACGGAAGGCGATATCAAGAAAGTCAATTGACTCAGCTCCGAGGTCACCCATCAGGGTGGCTTCAGGCACTACTTCGTCGTCATCCAGTCCGAGAGCGTCCACCAGTGTTTCACGAACGGAATCGAAGATTTCATCTCTAGTTGGCATCTGTAAATACTCCTTGGTTCGACCTGATGGCCGATTAGTCTCGCCGACCCAGCCTGATTTAAAAAACTACTCGGCGAGAAGAATAGTTTCGACAGTTCTCGTTACCAATATGTTGAATTGACCCAATCCGAATAAATATTGATAACACAAAATAGTTCTTCCGAACACAGCGACGAGCCGTATCGGAATGGCGTAAATTAAATTCCACCCAACGTTAATCCGCCGTCAACGGCCAGTGTCTGGCCGGTAACGTAAGATGCATCTTCACAAGCGAAAAACAGAACCGCGTTGGCAATGTCTTCCGGAAGACCCAGGCGACGGGTGGGAATATGTTTTTTGATTTGATCGCCGGCTGCGTTTCGCACATCGACGGTCATGTCTGTTTCAATAAAACCGGGAGCGACTGCGTTGACCGTAATTCCCCGTTTGGCAACTTCGGTCGCCAGGCAGCGGGTAAATCCGATGATTCCCCCTTTACTGGCAGCATAGTTGGATTGTCCTGAGTTACCAAAATGTGCGGCTACACTGGACATGTTAATAATGCGTCCGTATCGCTTTGACATCATGGGGCGAGTGACGGCCTGACAGAAATTGAAAACACTGGTCAGGTTTGTATCAATGACAGCTTGCCAGTCTTCTGACGACATTGTTGCCAGAAGTCCATCCCGGATGATGCCGGCATTGTTGATCAGAATGTCGATCTTTTCCCATTTCTCAATGACTTGTTCTACGACCGCGTCTGCCTCTGCTTTATTGGCAACGTCGGCTTGAATCGCCAGTGCTTCACAGTTTTGGTCAGCAAGTTCTTTCACAATTTGTTCGGCAGCTTCCGCACTGGAACGGTACACAAAGGCAACCTTTGCCCCTTCACGGGCCAGGGCTTCTACGACGGCTTTTCCGATACCGCGACTGCCTCCGGTTACCAACGCTACTCTTCCTTCCAGTTTCATTCCGTTTTCCAATCTAACTAAATCTAGTTATTTAAATATCTCAAGTTTACTTTGACAGAAACAGGCCATACAGACAAAACCGATTTCAGGATGCGGTTTGCCGGTTGGGGTTCCAAAGCTGGCCAAACTGTGTCTGTAGATCTTTGACACGATCTGCATCATTCTCTGCCATCGAAGGGGTTTTGTCCCGCAGATTAAACTGCTCCAGAACAATACGACCACTGACGGCGGTTTCCCCTTCGACTTCGCTGGTCGCTTTTAAGGTACACAGATTCTCTTCCCACTTTTGTATGCTCAAAGAGACTTTCAACTGCTTGCCCGGGGTAACAAAGCTGTTAAAACGGATGGCTTTCGTTTGTTTCAGCAGGATCGTGCTATATTCAAAATCGTTTGTGTAACGCATCAGCCAGGCACCTGCCTGGACGATCGACTCGACCATCATCACTCCCGGCATCACGGCGAAACCGGGAAAATGGTCCTGCAGGTATTCTTCTGCCAGAGAAAGATTTTTGACAGCCGTAATCGACTTGCCTTTCTCCAGTGTTAATATTTGATCGACGAGCGAAAATCGCATGCCAGTATTATCTCGCTACATGTCAGGGAAGGGTTAAGTCAGGAAAACCGAGGGCAGAGGCCTGTCTGTTGCAGAACGCACAAATTTTAGAGCGATTCTCAAACCGGTTTAAATATAGAAACCCCTATCGATGATCGAACCGACAAAACTTCATTCGATTCTTATGAGTCTATTGGAAACGTGGCAGTATAATTTCCTGATACCTGTTTCTCAAGCTAGTTGCCGACCTGACAAACGTGAATTCACACGAATTTTTCACGTTTTACGTGTTTGCGAAGTAAGTCCATAATATCATTTAAGTTGCGCCATCGTACCCAGGCTAAGATTCTTTAGGATCGGGCAAAGCTGTCCAGAGCCGCTTGAAGTGGACGAAATTTCGGTATTTTCGAGGATTTATACTGCTTGTTCTGAAATAACAGGGCTCCCATTTTGACCATTCCTCATTTGTAACCTAGGTTTAAACAGGTCAATTCTGCAGGCTCGCTCTACCAAGCCTGTTCCTGTGGACAGTTTTCGTCTTTTTTTGTCAGGTTGATACATAATGAATATTGTAATGGATGTGGAACCACAGGTCGTTCCTGCTGAAAGTGCGGCTGAAACTGAAGAAGTTGTCTCCTCTGCTCATGAGCAGGCAGTTCAGCCGATCTCGTTCCGCAAGTGCCTGGGTAACTCTCGAAGGACATTAAAAGCTCGTTCGCGTCATTCCGGGTACTCCTGGAACAGCATCCTTTCAAAAATCCAGACCCATTCCCCAGCAACGACCGCGTCTTCGATTCCGACTCCGCAGGTTGAAGACAAGCAGATCGAAAACAAATCGTTCGAACGCCGCGAGTTTCCCCGACATACCAGCGAAGCCATTGTCCTGGCTTTCAGCAAAGATGAACAAATTGTATCCGGCGTAGCCGACCGTCCTGGCACAAAAGGCTATGCCATTAATGTCAGTCAGAACGGGTTATCGTTCGCCTCTCGATCTGAGTTTGCATTGCGGGACGAACTGCAACTGCATGTAGAAGATCAACGCGTGAAGTTTGCATTGGATGTTACTGCTTCAGTGGTACGTGCAACTCCCCTCGATGAGGAATTCTGGCGCATTGACTGCAAGTTGATCGCCCCACTCAGCAATGAGCAGGTTGCTTTATTGAAAGAACACGTGCCTTCCTGCTACGCAGGCTAAGCCTGAAAAGACTACGCTCCCTGTGGTGGAACGCCCAATGATTTTCCGCCATCAATGCGGAGAGCCGTTCCGGTCACCATCAAAGCGTCCTTGCTGGCCAGATAACAGATGGCGGAAGCGACTTCGTCTGGACCAATCATTCGCTGATTGGCTGCCGCAATCGGACTGGCACGAATCATAGACTGTATTAATCCTTCGGGGTCGGCTGTGCTGGCGATGTCGTCGTTCATCATGCCGGTTTCACCTACCGGTCCGGGACAGACACAATTGATTCGAATATTGTCTTTGCCGTGACACAGCCCCAGACTTTCGGTCAATGCAACAACGGCATGCTTGCTGATTGAGTAAACCGGATCATGCGCCCGGGGAAGCATCCCGGCGTTGCTGGCTGTGTTCACGATGGCACCGCCGCCAGTTGCCAGCATGTATTTGATCGCATGCTTACAACCTAAGAAGGTGCCTTTGAGATTGGTGTCGATACAGGCGTCCCACTCGGCTTCAGTGACCTGATGGATTTGTTTCACGAGCCCAATGCCGGCGTTATTGACCAGAATGTCGACCCGGCCATACTGATTCACCGCCTGTTCGATTAAAGCCTGAACCTGAGATTCCTGCCTCACGTCGCATGCGACTTCCGTGATTCCCAGTCGGGTAAATGTGTCCCGGTTTTCTTCAAGGTGATGTAGATCGCCGGCAAAAACATGCGCGCCGGCCTCGGCCATCATGATCGCGGTGGCACGTCCGATTCCATTGCCGGCACCGGTAATCACGGCGACCTGGCCTTCAAATTGATATTGATTTCTCATGGTTCTTTTCTGGACACAAAAGGGCTATTTGCACACATGCGTATACTGTTTTTGGTGCTTCTGCAGCCTGTGAGGGACGCCCACGAAGTCAGCAACAGTTCTGCAAAGAGATTATTTTTTCCATAAGTCTTTTTATACAACACTTTACGCGTCTATTTCTGCCGATACTGTTATAGGAGTTACATCTGATTTGCTTGATATTTAGATTGGATTTTATGCAAAATGGAGTACTCTTTTAGGAACCAATTCGTATAAAATATGGATATTATTAAGACTCACTGCGAATGTTTTGGTCTTCCAGGAAGTTAATACAGTAGCGAAGCAATCTTCTTTTCGCAATTTGACAACGTGTGAGCTGTCGATAGAGAGGGATGCTGTGCGTTCATCCTGTCATTTTTCAATACAGTGGAGAACATGAAAATGCGTCGTTTTTCTAAACAACTTTGTGTTGTTTTTACATTTGTGATCTGTGCGGGTTCCCTGGTGTCCTTCGTGGATGCTGCACCTCCGGAAAGCAGGACGAAGGCATTTTCTACCGGTGCATTTGATCCTTTCATTGACTACATCAACGAACGTGTTCGCCAGGGTTGGGAAGACAATGAAGTGGAGCCTTCTCCCGTGGCGACCGATGAAGAGTGGTTACGTCGGGTGCACCTGGATCTGATTGGTCGAATCCCTTCCGCAGAAACAGTCGAACAATTTATCAAAGATCGTGATCCTGCCAAGCGATCGAAGATCATCGATAAACTGCTGGATGACCCCGCTTATGTGCAGAACTTTACAAACGTGTGGACGAATTTGCTTATTGGTCGCCGTACTCCTCGACGAGTAAGCCGCAACGGGATGCAGAAGTTCCTGCGGGAAGTATTTGCGAAGAATCGTCCCTGGGATGAGGTTGTCCAGGATCTCGTGACTGCGGAAGGGCATTTTGAAGAGAATGGCGCCGTCAACTATCTGCTGGCTCAAATGCAAAACAATGACGAAGCAGTTCAGGTAACAGCTGCAACAACGCGTCTGTTCCTCGGTATTCAGGTGCAATGCACACAGTGCCATAACCACCCGTTTAATGACTGGAAACAAAACCAGTTCTGGGAATACAATAGCTTCTTCCGTCAAATGCGACGCATCAATCATCGTAAGACAGACCCCAAGACAGGGCGTCAGATTGACGACTATTCTGAAGTGGTCGCGACTGGATTTAATGGTCCCGTCTATTATGAAAAACGTTCCGGTTTGATGCAGGTCGCCTATCCGATTTTCGAAGATGTGAAAGTCGATCCGGCAAGTGGTGTCGAACGCCGTAAAGAGTTTTCCAAATTGATCGTCAAAGGTGAAAAGCCTCTGATTGCAACCGCCATTGTGAATCGCATGTGGGGTTATTTCATGGGATATGGGTTTACCCGACCAGTCGATGACATGGGCCCACATAACCCGGCCTCTCATCCGGAACTGCTGAACCGTATGGCCGAGGAGCTGGTCAAGAAAGACTACGATCTGAAACAACTGGCCCGTTGGATCTGTAACAGCGAAGCATACAACTTAACCAGTCAGTATGGTCGCAAGAACGAATTCGACAGTCCTGAGCGAGGAGAAACCCCTCTCTTCTCGCATATGTACGTCAAGAACATGACAGCCGAGCAGCTCTATGATTCCTTAATCGTAGCGACGGGTGCTCACAAGTCAGGCCAGTCCAACTGGGAACGGGCTGAAGAACAACGCCGCCGGTGGATGCGTCAATTCATGGTCGCATTCGATAATGATTCGGGCGATGATTCCACAACATTTAACGGAACGATTCCACAGGCATTGATGATGATGAATGGGGAATTAACGAAAAATGCCATCAGTGCGGATCGCGGAAGTTACCTGAATCAGCTGTTACTGGAGAAAGGCAATGATCAGGCAAAGATTCGGAAAATGTTCCTGTCCACTTTGAGTCGCTATCCTGATCGACGTGAAATCACCAGTGCTCAGAAACTGGTTGGCGGTTCGCGTAACAAATTAGCCGCTTATCAGGATCTCTACTGGGCATTACTGAATTCCAATGAGTTTGTCTTCAATCATTAAACTGAAATAACGTATCGCGTCGCGATCTTGTCACACACAATTTTTTATCACAATAGAATCAAAAGAGGGCATTCGTTATGACTATTCTCAATCCTTACGGAATGACGCGTCGGCACTTTATGAAGCATGTCGCAGGTGCAGCGACCGCGATTCCAACAATGCACTTTCTGTCTCACCTCGAAGCGAATGCCAATCAGGTGAAAAAACAGCAAAAAGCCTGTATCTTGATTTGGATGGCCGGTGGACCACCAACAATTGATATCTGGGATCTCAAACCAGGTTCCAAAAATGGCGGCGAATTCAAGCCAATCAGCACCAAAGGAGATATGCAGATTTCTGAGCATATGCCTAAGACAGCTCAGGTCATGGATAACCTCTCTTTGATTCGCTCTATGAGCACACGTGAAGCCGACCACGCTCGTGGAACATATTACATGCACTCTGCTTACGTCCCCAACCCCACTGTGGTTCATCCCACCTTTGGTTCGGTCGTCAGCTATGAGTTGGGTTCACGCCGCAAAGAACTGGATATCCCATCCTTCATCTCCATCGGCGGTAGCCGGGGAAGTGCCGGGTTCCTGGGAATGTCTCATTCACCGTTTGTTGTTTCCAGCAATGGAACGATTCAAAACGCTGAAGTGAATATGGCTGAACAACAGCGGTTAGGACAACGTCTTGACATGCTGCAGGTTCTGGAGTCAGGATTCATTAAATCTAAACGAGGTGAATCTGCGAACTCTCACAAGGATATCTACAAGAAAGCCGTCAATCTGATGACTTCCAAACAGATGG